>NZ_JAGWCZ010000023.1:0-38648 GCF_020657855.1 Clostridioides sp. ZZV14-6153
CATCTTCCTCAACTAATATAGATACATAGTATCTATTAGATTTTTGACTTACTGTACCACTTTTAACTATTGAATTTATTGGTATATATCCAAATTCTTTTAATCTTACCCACCCAAGAGTAGGTATTTTAACTCTATGCCTTTCAATAGTCCAATCAGTCTTATTATTCTTAGGGAAATATGCTTTTACATCTTGATTTTTCTCTTTCTTGAACTTAGGAAAGCCTTTAGCACCTTTAAAAAAGTCTTTAAAGGCTTTATCTCCATTCATAATAGCTTGTTTAGTAGCTTTAGAGGATACATCTTTAATCCATTTCATATCTTTATTATTAGGTACATACTCGTTATTTATCCATTTAGAAAAGTCCATACCACTCACAAATTTTCCTTCTTTTTCATAAATCTCTTTACTATGAGCAATATAGAAGTTGTATATAAACCTTGATACACCAATAGTTTTGTGTATTTTAGATTTTTGTTCATCAGAGGGGTTAATCTCTATCTTGTATGCTCTTTTCAATATCTTCATCCTCTCTAATATTTTTCTTGTATTTTTTTAATCCATATATGCGACAACTAAAAATATGAAGTATTGATATTATATCTTGAACTAATTCTTCCTGAGGTGAAAGACTTTCATTATTTACAACTATAATCTCTACATTGAATTTAGTTAAAAATCTTTCAAACCAATCATATCCGAAACGAATAAATCTATCTTTATGAGTTATGATAATTGTATTTACTTCATTAGTCATACAACTATCAATAAGTTTATTCCATTTTTTGCGATTATAATTTAACCCACTTCCATAATCCTCAATGACTTCATCTACTATTATTCCTTTAGAATTAGCATATTGTCTAAGAAATTCAACTTGATTTTTTAAATCATCTTTTTGATTAGAGGTTGAAACCCTTGTATAAATAACTACTTTTCTATTATCTGTTTCTTTATGTATTCCTGTATATTCTAGATATTGTTCATGAGTGTAATACCTTCTATTCGTAGGCGTTCTAAATGCCTTTAATTTACCATCATTATCCCATCTTTGCAGAGTTATAACTGACATATTTAATAATTCTGCAAATTCTTTAGGTTTATAATGTTTACTCATATAATCACACCTTTCTGTGATTATATTATACTATATTTGATTATATTTAAATATATTTTTATTTTCTAATTACAACTCCTTATTATATTAAATTATAGACAAACTAAAAATATTCTATTGATTTATATTATAATGTTTACTACTCAAATATTATAATATAAATCAATAGAATTTAATAGTAAGACATAAATAGAATGTTGTATAGAAATTTTGTATAAAGGATAAGATGAAGTATAGAAAATTTGTATATCCAATATTATGTATAAGCTGTAGAATTATTGAATAGAAAAAAGCTATATGATATACTTTTTAGGTGAAAACTAGATAAGATGGAGGGAAAAACGTGAAAAAAAGGTTATTAAGTTTACTATTATGTATAGCTATGATTGCGACATTATTAGTTGGGTGTTCAAACAACAATTCAAATGAAGCAAGTAATAAAGATGCTAATGCAGAAAAGGTTACAGCTGACCCAGTTGATACAACAAAAGTATTTGTATCTGCTAAGTGGGTAAAAAGTGTTATTGATGGAAATCAACCAGAGTCTAAAAATTATGTTATAGCAGAAGGCTCATGGGGAGCAACTGAACAAAATGAGGGCTACTTGAAACAGCATATACCAGGAGCTATTCATATTGATACAGACTCTTTAGAATATGATAATGATGAAGGAGTAAAAGACTTTGATAACTACAATATCAAACCAGCAGATGTAGTTGAAAAAGTATTACTTAGCAATGGAATTACATCAGATACAACTGTTATACTATATGGTTCTGATTCAGGAGTAGATAGAATAGCATTCATTTGTCTTTGGGCTGGTGTTAAAAATGTTAAAGTTATGGATGGAAGTATTGAAGCATGGAAAAATGCAAAATATGATGTAGAAAAAGGAGAAGTAGAGCCAAAACCTCAAAAAGAGTTTGGTGTAAAAGTTCCAGCACATCCAGAATATGTAATGGACATAAAAGATGTAGAAAATAAATTAAAAAATGACCCTAACTTTAGATTAGTAAGTATAAGAAGCTTAGAAGAGTTCTCTGGAAAAACGAGTGGATACAATTATATTGATAAAGCTGGAGAGCCAAAGGGTGCTGTATGGGGACGTGCAGGTACTGATGCAAGCAGTATGCAAGATTATATGAATGAAGATGGAAGTTATGTAGATTTTGATAAAGTATTAGGTTATTTTAAAGATATTGATGTAACAAAAGATACAAATACAGCATTTTATTGTGGAACTGGATGGAGAGCAACTATTCCTTGGTTAATGTGCTATGAAAATGGATGGAAAAACATCACTTTATTTGATGGTGGATGGTGGCAATGGCAAACACAACCTAATCTACCAGTACAAGTGGGAAATCCTAAAGATGGGGATGTTAAGTATACAACTGTAGGTGAATTATCAACTGATAAAGCTAAAAAATAATATAAAAAAAGAGGATATATTAATATAGTTTTTATAAGTAATAAGTTATATCCTATTAAAAAAAACTTGAAGTTTTATAAGTTTCAGTAAAGAATACAAGTTTCAATAGAGAATATGAATTTCAATCGAAAAGGGGCTGTTTCAAAATAAAAATTGTACTGCACCCAAATTGTTGGACCAAAAATCTAACGATTGGGGTGCAGTACAAAGCTAATTTTGAGACACCCCCTTTTTTATATTTTTTTGAGTTATGAGTAGTACTTATTTTCTGTATATATTTATTACAATATCAATATATATTTACTATGCTATCAATATATGTTTATTACAATAAAAAAATATATTTGTTATTATACCAACTTATACTATAGGATATTACTAAATAAGATTATTCTGTTTTAAGATAAATATTATTATAAATACTGTAATTATGGAAAATGCAGAAGTAAATACTACAATTTGTCCAGCTAACTCACTATCAGAATTCATCTGTTGAGCCATTGTAAATGAAGAAATAGCAGTTGGAGCAGATAACATTATCATAAGTGAGGCTAATTCGACATTTCTAAATCCAAGGAAAATGCTAATTGGTAAAAATATAGCAGGTATAAGAATAAGTTTTCCACACACACCCAGTATAATTGGTCTTATATGTCCCTTTATAGCAGAAAAGCTAAAAGACCCTCCTAGAATTATAAGTGATAGAGGAGTAGCAATTTTAGAAATATCACCAATAGTTTTATGTAAAAATTCAGGGATGTTAATATTTAAAATAAGCATTATCAATCCTATTACAGAAGCGATTATAAGAGGATTTGTTAAAACACCTTTAATCATGTGCTTTATATTTATTTTACCTCCTCTAAAAATTTCAAGTATTACAACTGATAATACATTGAACATAGGAACAATAACTGCAATTAATAAAGATGTAACGCCAATATTTTTATCACCAAATAGTGAGATTGTTACAGGTATACCAAATATAACAAAGTTACTGCGAAAGATACCTTGTATTAATGCACCTCTTGTTTTATTATCTTTTTCAATTTTAGGTATAATAAAAACTAAGAGTAAAAAGATTGAAAAAATACTTATAACAGCTACAGCCATAAGTTTGAGGTTGAGAGAACCATTTAAATCTGTATTGTATATATTAAAAAATAATAATAATGGCAGGAAAGATTTGAAACAAACATTATTCATTTTATTTAAGGTATGTTCATCAAATAAACCTAATTTTTTCAGAGCATACCCAAGTGACATTGTGAGAAACAAAGGAAGAACGACATTTATAGATAGAATTAAATTTTCCAAAGTTTATTCTCCATAACTTGACAATTCGATTAAATTTCCATCCGGGTCTCTTAAGTAAATAGACTTCATTTTACCAAAGACTCCTGTGCGTTCTACAATTCCTTGCTCAATTTGAATCCCATTTTGTTCTAAGTTTGTTTTTGTCATGTCAATATTAGTATTTATTTCAAAACACAAATCAGCACTACCTGTTTGTACGTTTTTGCTGTGAGGTGTAAGTTCATGACCTTTTAAATGGACATTTATTTTGAAATCTCCAGAGTAAAGTTCATATCTTTCATTTATTTTCTTTAATGTAAAACCAAGTTTTTTATAAAAACTGATACAGTTTTCTATATTATTAGTAGTAATGACCACATGGTCTATTTTTTTTATCATAATAACTCCTCGAAATTTTATATAGATTTATTAACTATGTTGATATTTTCTTTTAATAAGCTGTAAAATAAGATTTAGTAAAATATAAGAAATAATTTAAAATTCATTGATTTAATAGTTAAACAAAATATAAGAAATAATCTGAAATTCATTGATTTAGTAGTTAAACAAAATATAAGAAATAATTTAAATCTATTGAATCAATAATTAATTAAAATAGAAAAATAATTTAATAACAATTAAGCTAATCATTAATTAAGTGAGACAAATTAATGATTAGCTATAGTAAATCTAATTAATTAGAATAACTTCCTTTAAGTGTAAATCTATCTAAAATATGTCCATCCATGGCTTCAAAAAGCTCATTCATATAAAATCCCTTTTCAAGATTAAGAGTAGTATCAAGTGCAAACACATGTATTTCATAAACATGTGGTCTATCTGGAGGAGCCATACCACCATAAACACTAGCTTCTAATCTACCAATATCACCTAATTTACTATGCCAACTAGTAGTTCCTTGAATAAAATCAGTAGCTGTTATGCTTTCATTTTCCTTTAGTTCATCTTTTGTTATATTTGCAGCTAGCCAATGTATCCATGCAAATCCACATACAGGAACTGAATCTTTGTCCTCTAAAAATACAGCAAAGGACACTGTATGCTCTGGAGCATCTTCAAATTTTAGAGGTAATGAATATGTAGGCATACCACCTTTATTAAATTGATTTCCTCTTTTCCCATATTTATCTTCTATAACACCATTTACTATACCTGTACTAGTTACTTTCACAATAATTTACCTCCTAAATATATAATAAATTAATAAAAATTTTCTGTAAGTTTATTATATACTAGTTGTAAATAATGGTAAATTACTTACTTTTTTGTGTGTATTAGTTTATTATAAAATCCCTTTTTCCTCAAGAATATCTTCCATACCATTCTCTAGCATAAAATTAATTCCTATATCTTGCATTATAGCTAAAGCATCTAACATCTGCTTTCCACGAATAGGTGTAAGTGAATATTCAACTTTAAGTGGATATCCTTCATATGTCTTTTTATCAACCAGCCCAAATTCAATCAATTCTTTAAGTTGTTCAAGCAACATTTTTTGGTTGATTCCATTAATCTCTTTTTCTAGTTTTGATAGAGAAGTTGGACCTATACGTAATCTCCATAATATAATAGACTTCCATTTACCTTTTATCATATCATGTGTTAGTTCTAATGGACATGTATATTTTTCACGAAGCTTCAAGTATAGTCACCTCCAATTTATTTTGCAAAAATACGTTTTGAAGCAATATTATATACAAGCTCAACTTTTTTATTTGAAACATCCCATGAGTTTAATTCGTTTTTTACTAAATCTGGATGTTTTTTGCTTATGTCTCTGAGAGCATTTCCAACAGATTTTCTTAAGTATTCACTGTCATCATCTTTCAAACTAGAAAGCAATGATATAGCTACAGTGGGGTTGGTTTTAAAATAGTCTCGGATAGTCCAAACTCTAAGACCCTCTGTCACAGCTCTCTTTATATTTGGATTGTCAGAACTTAACCATTCTTTTATCACAGGAAGTGATTTATCATATCCAACTTCACTACAATAATAATCAAATGATTTAGCTAATATTTCTTGTACTCTCCAGTTTTCATCTTTACTCACATTGTTTTTTAAAAATAATAAGGCTTCAGAAATATGTATTGATATAAAGCCTAATATAAACACTGCTAATTCTCTTACTTGATAGTATTCTGATCTATATAAGTAAATTGATAGATAATAACACTTCTTTGAGTCATTATTTTTTACAATTTTTTTAGCAATGTTTTCAATTTCTTTAAAACCATTTTCTATGGTAATAATTTTTGCAATTACTTCTTCCAAGTATATCTCCTCCAATAAGTAGATTAGTTTAAATTTAATACATTATTCATAATAAAAAAATTTATTTAATTTAGATAAAATAAAGACTTGTCAAAAAACGTTTGCAAGCCCTTAATATTAGAATAAATAAAAAACAATAAAAAATCAACCTAATTTAACATATAAATTTACTTTTATTATGAGTTTTATATTATAAGAAGCTATATTTAAAAAATTAATTGAGTTATATAAATTTAACTTAATTTGAGTATACTAATATAATAAATTATTATATAGTAATACTTAGATGGAATGAATATTTTACCAATTCTATATGATGGTGTATAATTAGGTGATAAAGCAGATGTAATAAGGATATTTTGAGTAAATTACAATTGTGCTTATGATGACTTAAACTATTATTATAGAATTATCATAACTTTTTTAAAGCTTTATTAAGATAATTTCAATTAATATAAAAATATATAATAATTGATTTAACTTGAAACAATAATAAAAGAATATAAAAGACGGTGTGTGAAGATATATGAAAGGTAATATAGAAGATATACAAAGGGTAATATAATAGAAAACTAAAAAAATAATATAACAAGAGAGTAAAATAGGAGGAAAAAATGATACCAGGACTTAAAGAGAGTTTGTTAGGATTAATAAACGAAAGTGCATATAATCCTCTAAAAAAGGAAGAATTAGCAGAAATTTTTGATATACATTCATCAGAAATGCCGATGTTCTATAATTTTTTAGAAGAATTAGAGGAAGATGGTTATATATGTTTTACTAAGAAAGGTAAAATGATATCACCAAATCAAATGGGATATTTTGTTGGTAAATTTACAGCACATAAAAAAGGCTTTGGATTTGTAGAATCTGATGTTGAATACACACAAGATTTATTTATCTCAAGTGACAATATAAATGGAGCTATGCATAATGATAGAGTTATGGCAGAGATAGTTGTACCTGCAACTGAAGAAAAAAGAGCAGAAGGAAGAATCGTAAAAATTATAAAGAGGGAAATAACTAAAATAGTAGGTACTTTTCAATCAAGTAAAACTTTTGGGTTTGTAACACCAGACAATAAAAAATTTACTAAGGATATATATATACCTAAAAGATATTTTAGTGGAGCAGTAGATAATGATAAGGTAGTTTGTGAAATTACAGTATGGCCACAAGAAGATAGAAAACCAGAAGGAAAGATTATAGAAATACTGGGTCAAAAAGGCGAAAGAGGAGTAGAAATAGACTCTATAATAAGAGAACATGGTCTTCCAGAAGAATTTCCTAAGAAGGTATTGCAAGAAGCAGAAGCTGTAGCTGTTGAAATTCCAGAAGAAGAGGTAAAAAGAAGAAGAGATTTAAGAGATTTAAACATATTTACTATAGATGGAGATGACGCAAAAGATTTAGATGATGCTATATCAATAGAGGTATTATCTAATGGAAACTTTAAATTAGGAGTTCATATAGCTGATGTTACACATTATGTAAGAGAAAAAAATAAATTAGATAAAGAAGCTTTAAAAAGGGCTACATCTGTGTACTTAGTAGATAAAGTAATTCCAATGTTGCCAAAGACTCTTTCTAATGGAGTGTGTAGTTTAAATCCATTTGAAGACAAATTAACTCTTTCTATATTTATGGAAATAGACCATAAGGGAAATGTAGTTAAGCATGAAATATGTGAATCTATAATAAATTCAAAAGCTAGAATGACTTATACAGAAGTATCTGATATATTAGAAAAAGATGATGAAAAGCTTAAAAAGACTTTTGAACATGTTGTAGATGATTTTAAGAACTCTGAAACTTTGGCTAGAATTCTTATGTCAAGAAGAGAAAAAAGAGGGGCTATAGACTTTAACTTCCCAGAAGCAAAGATAATTCTAAATGGAAATGGAGAAGTTGCAGATATAAAACCATATGAGAGAAGAATTTCTAATAAAATAATAGAAGAGTTTATGCTTATAAGTAATGAAACAATTGCTGAACATTTTTACTGGATGGGTATACCATTTGTGTATAGAATACATGAAACACCATCTTTAGAAAAAATGGAAGAATTGAGTAAGTTTATATCTACATTTGGATATACAATAAAAGGTGATAAGGAAGAAGTACATCCAAAGGCATTACAAGGAATAATAGAGAAGATAAAAGGCAAAACAGAAGAGGGAGCAATCAGTACCATAATGCTTCGTTCTTTAAAACAGGCTAAGTATTCACCAGAATGTAGTGGTCACTTTGGGTTAGCAGCTAAATTCTATTGTCATTTTACTTCACCAATAAGAAGATATCCTGACCTTCAAATTCATAGAATAATAAAAGAATCTTTAAATAATAAGATAAATGGAAAGAGACAAGAGCAACTTACTACTATAGTAGATTATGCATCTGTTCAATCATCTGAAAAAGAAAGAAAAGCAGAATTGGCGGAAAGAGATGTACATGACTTCTATAAGGCTCTTTACATGAAGGATAAAGTTGGTCAAGAGTTTGAAGGTGTTGTATCTAGTGTGACTTCATTTGGAATATTTGTTGAGCTAGGTAATACTATAGAAGGATTGATAAGACTTGCAAATATGAATGACGACTATTATATCTATGATGAAAGTTCTTATAGTGTGTTAGGTGAGAGAACTAAGAAGTCATATAAAATAGGTGACCTTGTTAAGATAAAGGTTGAAGGTGTAAATGTAGATTTTAAAGAAATTGACTTTGAGATAGTTGAAAAGATTGAAGAATAAATAAAATATAAAGAATAAGGTTTACTATTTGAAAATAAGAGTAAACAGGGAAAAATTAATATCCTAAAATAAGAAAATACAGGAATATTTAAAAGTAGACATGAGAATTTGTAGTGTTTATAGTATGATTAAATGTAGAATCTTTGATAAAAAGTAGATGTTTACAATATTTAGCGAAAAGTATATATTAAAAAAATAGATTTTTTAATAGGAAATAAGTGTATCATTCAGAACTTGAGATACACTTATTTTTTATTTTATATAATTTATATAATTTTGACACTACAACACATGTATTTTACTCAAAAGATAGAACTAATTGATGTAATCTTTGTGTATGTGTGCGTAATAAAATTCTTTGATTCCACATCAGAAATATTACCTTATGCACACTTTAATTTTTAAGAAGTAATGATATTTTTATAAGTAGCTTTTCTTTTCAATACTCTTTGCTATGAGTTGAAATTATAAAAATACTACTTAGGAGGTAAGTAATTATGGGCATGCAATTCAGTTTACTCTGACTGGTTGTCCTTTTGGTGGAGATGATGATAATATCTTTAGACACTTCAATTATTTTTAAATCACTATAGTACAGAAGTCATTAGTATATAAGCACATTTATTTTATTTATTAAGAGAAATTAAAATCTTTAGAAAAAATTTAGAAATTTCTAAATAATATCTTAAGTTTTAGAATCTATTATGGAAATATAATGAAATATAATAAAAAATTCATAAAAATAAAATACTATAAAATGATTTGTGGGGTGTACTTATATATGGAAATGAAAATATCAGTGTCTAATCTCAGCAAGAGGTTTGGTTCAAAAATGGCTCTTGAAAATGTAAACATTGAAATTGATAGTGGAATGTTTGGACTTTTGGGAAGAAATGGAGCAGGAAAAACAACATTTATGCGAATTCTAGCTACTTTGTTATCAAAGACAGATGGTTCAATAGATATGTGTGGGATTCCTATAGAAAAAACGAAAGAAATTAGAAATATGGTTGGTTACCTTCCTCAAGATTTTTCAATGTATCCTAATATGACAGTGTATGGAGCAATGGATTATCTAGCTATTTTATCAAATATACCATCAGGAAAAAGAAGAAAAATTATCAATAAGTTATTAAGCAAAGTAAATCTAACTAATTATCAAAGAGTAAAAGTAAAATCTTTATCTGGAGGTATGAATAGAAGACTTGGAATTGCACAAGCGCTGATTCACAATCCTAAAATTTTAATCGTAGATGAACCAACAGCAGGACTTGACCCAGAAGAACGTATACGAGAAATTTATTATGTGAGATTGCCAATGATAGAATAGTTATATTATCAACACATATTGTAGGGGATATAGAGGCAACATGTGAAAATATAGCTATATTAGATAATGGAAAAGTCATATATAATGGAACAACTGAGGCATTATCAAAACTTGCTGATGGAAAAGTATATAGTGTTGAAGTAGATAAAAAAGACATAGAAAATATAAAAAATAGATTTGTAGTTATATGTATGTTGACTCAAGGTGGAAAAGCTACACTTAGAATCATATCAAAATACAAACCTTTTGAAACAGCAGTAGAATGCAATCCGACTATTGAAGATGGCTATATGCTTATGATGGGAGGAGATAAGATATGAATCTATTTATAAAAGAGTGTAAAAACATATTAAAAAGCACAGTTTATTATGTTTTTATTGTAGTATTGGTAGTTTTCTATATTTCGCAACTTGGAAGTTCAGTTTCAGAAGACGCAAGCAAAAATATTCCTAATGATGGAAATCCATTGGTTGCACCTCAAAGGGTAGAAAATATTGATGAATACTACCTAAAGAACAACCAGTATCCATATGGTCAAAAAGAATCTTTGAAGTCTGATAAAGTGATTCCAAGTGCAACTATAAGTTTGATTAGAGAATATCAAGCAAATTCATATACAACATATCCAATGGGAATTATTAAGCATATAAAATTAAATGAAAGTAAGACCCAAACTATAGAGAAGTATATTGAGGAGATAACTGGTAACAGTATTGACAAAGTAAACTCAATTTGGAAAAGTGGGGAAAATATAGAAGTAAATACTTCTAAATTATCATTTGAAAGATTTCAAGAAGTAATGCAAAGTGTAGATGAAATTTTAGGTGGTGGGTCTGCGTATTCTATTGATAAATTACAAAGATTTGGTATGATTCCAGTTACTTATGAAGAAGCTATGCAAGATTATAACTATACAATACAAAAAGATAAAGTAACTAACGGCTATGCAAGAATTTTTTGTGACTATATAGGTATAATTTTAAGTATATTTCCAGTATTCGTAGCAGTCTTTATGTCAATGAAAGATAGACGTTCAAGAATGATCGAAATTGTCTACTCAAAACAAGCATCAACATCTAAAATAATTTTATCAAGATATTTTGCTCTTGTATTTATGATGATGTTGCCAGTTTTAATTTTAGGAATAAAAGAATTGCTTCCTTTAATTTCATTTGCTAAAGATGAAGGTATTTCTATTGATAATTTAGCATTTGTAAAATATACACTGTGGTGGTTGTTACCAACCCTTATGATAGTTACAGCTGTAGGAGTGAGTCTGACTGTATTAACAGACACACCAGTAGCAATTATTGTTCAATTAATTTGGTGGTTTTACAGTATAAACTCTATAGGTCTTGAAGGAGATTATCCATCAATGGGACTAATGATAAGACATAATAATGTACTAAATGGAACTATTATAGCAGAAAACTTTAATTCTATTATGAGTAATAGACTTTTAATGGGATTAGGAGCTTTAATAATTGTCTTTTTAACTACATTCTTATATGAACAAAAAAGAAGGGGGAATCTTAATGTTGGTTCAAAGTTTTCAAAATTATTTAGTTTTAATAAAAGAAAACTTCAAATTAAGCACTCTAATTAATCTAATATGTTCAATTGGGATGTTATGTTTGATTCCATTTATACAAGGGGTAGCAAATTTAGATAGTGTTTCAGCAGCTATATGTCTTGAAAACTATGTTGTAATAGTGGGAATAATAATACTAGTTCCTACATTTTACTTAGAGCAATCAAAGGAAATTGATGAGATAGTATCATCAAAATCAGTATCTCAAGTAGTTATACAATTAATAAGAATAATAATGTCAATTATAAGTATGCTTGTGTTAATTACTGGATTTGTTCTGGTTTTAAAACATCTTGGAGGCAATTTCCCTATATTTAAATATATTGTGGGGAGTTTTGCATCAGCTATGTTTATCGGAAGTTTAGGTATGTTATTTTCAAACTTATTTAATAATACTATTATAGGATATATGGTATCTATAGGATATTTAATTTTAAATATGATGACTAGAGATAAGTACGTCGGAAATTTCTTTATAATGTCTATGAGTCGAGGTAGCTTTGATGAAAAGTATTGGTTGATATGTGGAAGTATTGTGTTGATAATTGTGTCTCTTTTGATAAAGCCAATAAAAAGAAAGATTGGTTAGTTAGATTAAAATTGTTTACTGTAGGCAAATTAAATAGAGTAATATAAAAGTTGTTTATTGCAGGTAAACTAAGTATACTAATATAAAAATTGTTTATTGTAGTAAAACTAAATAGATTAATAATAGGCATTTTTAGGTTAATAATTAGAACTATAATAAAAGTTATTAGATTTATAATATATGCTATCAATAATTTTATGTAATATGGATTTATTGATAATTGAATGCAGATAAGATTTGAATTAGTGCATTAGGTAAAATAAATATATCTTTAAATATGAATTTATATTTATAAAAGAGGCTATTAGTAGATTTGAGGCTGTAAGTAGATTTGTGTAGAAACAAATTTACCTACAGCCTTTTTATATTTACACTGATATCTTTATATTATAAAATATATATATTTACTAAATTTTATCTAAAGATGTCAAAAGTATATTTTATATTAACTTTATATGAATGGGTTTATAAAATTTTCATAAAATTTCTATTTTTGCTTAGAAACCTTATTATTCATATTATCATTAGTAGGCATGGCTCCAAAGCTTAGTTTTTCGTACATTACTTGAGTAGGAGCTAACCAAACTGTACCATTTCCAGTAAATGTATTTAAGAAACCTTCACCATTTAAAGCAGAACCAATTAAAGATTTATCTGACTTTGTAACAGAAAAATTAACTCCAGATGTTCTTGCTATTGCAAAGTTACCATCTACTTTTAATTCTTCTCCATTACTCAATTCATACTCTATAATTTCACTTTGAGGTACAACACATTCTAGAACAACTACACCAGTACCACTTAACTCTATTTGGAAGAAACCTTCACCACCAAGTAAAGCAGAAGAGAAGTTTTTTTGTGTAAATGCCTTTACTTCTATAGTGTCAGAGCAACAATAGAACAGACCTTTATCGACGATTATAGAATCATTATCAAGGTTCATAAATAAATAATGTCTAAAAGAAGGCTCTAAATAAACTTCGCCAGTACCTTTATATGTAGGTTTCATCATTGACTCATTAGTAAGTGCTCCTGATATTCCTTTCTTGAAAAGACCTCCAACACCACCAATTTTAGTTTCAGAAGATATCTTTCCTTTATAATAGTACAATGCACCAGCTTCTGTTTTTATTGATGAGTTATTTAATTTTATCTTAATTTGTCTAGCTTTCAAGCCAGCCTCTCTAGCAAAATATAATCCCATTGCCATCATTGGGCTAGAAGCTCCTTCAAGTTTTTCAAATTCTAATATTTCAAATTCACTTCGACCATCTGATGTATTTTCTAAAATTTTTACTTTTTTGCTTAAATCCATACAAATTTCTCCCTACTATATTAAAATTTATCTCTAAAATATTATAAGATATAACTATATATTACATTTTTTTTGGAAAATTGGCTACTTTATCATCAAAGTTTTACATAGATATTAAGAAATTTTAAGAATATTTATAATTGAAGTATACTATTTGAGTATGTATTTTGAGTAGTATTTATAATTTGTGGGTATTATATTTTATGAGAGTGTTAAAAGCTAAAAGCGAAAAATAGGTATTGGAGTATTAAAATTTTTGTTTTGAGTTTGATAGATTATTTTTAGTAATTGATTTTGACTTTGCACTAAATATAGTTGATGCAATTTCCTACAATATATTGTTACATTATTTATCATATCTTGTTCAATTAGTTTAATGTATGTGTTGTCATATTGACTAAAGGTCTTTAATATGTTATCATACAGGGTAGTCAAAAGATTTATATATATGAAATATTTAGCAAATTCTTAGTGTGTATTAAAGAAATTTCTAGCAAAGAAGGTGAGATTTATATGGCTGGTAAAAAAATATTAGCAACAAACAAAAGAGCAAGACATGAATATTTTATAGAGGAAACATATGAATGTGGAATTGAATTAAAAGGAACAGAAGTAAAATCAATAAGACAAGGTAAAGTTAACCTAAGTGATGGATTTGCATCTGTAGATAACAGTGAAGTATTTTTAAAACAAGTTCATATAAGTCCATATGAGCAAGGAAATATATTTAATGTTGACCCTCTAAGAGTGAGAAAATTATTGCTTCACAAGCATGAGATAAGAAAGCTTATTGGAGCAACTACTATAAAGGGGTATTCACTTATACCACTTAGTTTATATTTAAAAAATGGTAAAGTTAAAGTAGAGATTGCTTTAGCGAAAGGTAAGAAGTTATATGATAAGCGTCAAGATATGGCTAAGAAAGATGCCCAAAGACGTATAGAAAGAGAAATGACAGGGAAATATTAAACTAGTTAAAATTGTATTTTTTAGAATAAAATTCTTTATTATCTAGAACATAACATTGATTTTTATTCTTAAAAGTATTATATTATATATACATTAAAAATTTAATAAAAATGGTGATAAAGTTTGCGAAGAGTCTAATGGACTATAAACTACTCAAGGGGGCGTAAAGGTTTCGACGTGGGTTTGGAACTTGAGGCTGCGTGTCGTGTTACTCTGGGTCACGTAAAAACTGGGGAACTTTAAAATAAACGCAGACGATAATTTCGCGATAGCAGCCTAGTTGCTGCTCGTCCCTCTTAGCCCTCCTGCCGGCTAAGACTGGACGTCATTATGCAGGGAACTACTTTGAGGGTGTCTCGACTTAGGGTAGATTAATTGGGACTGGCTAAGCATAGAGCCTGCCACTTGGCGTTATGTGAGGCGAGATACTAGTAAAGTTGGCTACACATGTAGATGCAGCGAGGAAAAGATTTGCGGACAGGGGTTCGACTCCCCTCGTCTCCACCAATTTTGAAAAAAGAATGATGAAATACTTGGAAATACTAGTCTTTATTGACTAGTATTTTTTATTTTGGAGATAAAATCCACCAACCGTACCCCAACCACAGAAAATGAGGTTTTTTTGAGGGTATATTGGGGTGCATTTAGGTTGTATAAAAAGTTTTTATTTGTTTATTATTTTATTTGTTTATTATGATAATAGGTAACATAGAATTTTAATATCTACTTTATGATATAATATTTTTATAAATGTAAGATAGTTTAAGTTGTTAATTAGTAAAAATATATATTATATAAGCTTGATAGGAGTTGAGGTTTGTAATGGATGAAAGAAAACTAGAATTTTCTATTTTTTGCATTGAAGCTTTAGCAGAAAAATTGAATATAGATTCAGAAGGAGTTTATAAACTTCTTAAACATGATACTGATATTTTAGATAACTATATAATACCTTGCTATGAAGCACTACATTCTCAAAGTAAAGGTTACATAGTGGAAGATTTAATGCAAGTACTTAAAGAAAAGGGTGTGATATAATGATTGTATATCATGGTTCATATTGTGTAGTAAAAATGCCTAATATTACCTTTTCAAGAGATTCTTTAGATTTTGGAAAAGGATTCTATGTAACGAGTATAAAGACACAAGCAATTAACTGGACAGAGCGTTTTAAAAAAAGAGGTAAAAAAGCATATTTAAATAGTTATTCTTTAGATATTGATAAATTAAAAGAAAACTGCAAGGTAAAAATCTTCAATAGTTATAATTTAGAATGGCTTGATTTTATAATAGAATGTAGAAATATGAGTGATATATATATGAAATATGACATTATAATAGGTGGTATTGCTGATGATAAGATTTACAATACAATAGAACTGTATCAAGATAATCTCATTGAAAAAGATGAAGCTTTAAAAAGATTAAAATACTATAAACCAAATGAACAAATATGTATAACCAATCAAAATGTAATAGATAAATATTTAAAGTTTAGGTATGAAGAGGAGGTATAGTGATTATGGAAGCAAATAAAACATTATTACAAATACTATATAAAAAAATCATATTAGAATTTTCTAAGCAAACAGGCAAGAGCTTGGAAGAAAGTATGGATTATTTATATACTTCTGAAACATATAAACTTATAAGTGAAGGTGTGGCAGATATGCACTGTAAGGGTCATATATACTTGGCTCAAGAATTAATGTTAGAAAATGGATTAATATACCATAAAGGCTACCCAAGATAAACAGTTAAAATGATGTTATAAGAGAAGAAGGATATAATTAGTTTTTACCTGAATAATTATATTTATTATTATGGTCTAATAAAACATATTTTTTAAAAAGTGAATGGAATTCTCATTAATCTGAATTAATGAATTTTATAAATTGTCGATTAGTATAATTAAAATGTGTAAGTAAAAGTATGCATATTAAGATTAATTATTAATTATTTAAAATGTGATTGGAGAAGTGCATGGAATATTTAAAAAATATTGTTGAAAACGTAGTTTCATCTAAAATTTATACTATGGTATATATAGGCTTACTGTTTTTTAACTTAATTCAAGGTAGGTTCTGTAGTATATATGTAACTAAATATATAAATAAAATTATGTCCACAAGATACCAAATAGTAGAAGATATAAAAAAAATATTGATTGAAGAATTAGAAGTAAAGGAGATTTATATTGAATATTATGATTGCTATATAAAATCTTGGACTTACTTCATATTATTTTTTGTTTCTATAATTCAATTAATAGGATTGTTTATATTTGAGGGGAGAGATACAATAAGTATAAATGTATGCTTGTTAACTTCAGTTATAGCATTAATGGAATGTCGTGATAATAAAAGGGTATTTAAAAGAATGGGAAAAGAAATTGATAGTAAAATTGAAAAATTAATAACCGATTTTTCTGAGATTAACGAAATAGAAATAAAAGATGCTATTAAAAATTCTAATTTTGACTAATTAACATTCACTTCTTCTATGATAAAATTTAAAAATAGTACCTAATCCATATAAAAATATGTTTTAATACAAAAAGTAAATTAAAATATCAACAAATAAATAGTCTATAGATTTATGTAATTATTAAAAAAGTGTTTTTATATTAAGTATATAATATATGATTACTGTAAAAAATAATTTAGAAGAATATATTAAATAAAAAACTTAATGATATGTGTATTCTGATATTTATATAAAAATGCTATATTATTAATAAAGAAGTGATTAAATTTAATTTTAAACAAGGGTATAAAAAATATATTATTAATAGTAATTATGATAATTTTATTATTACAATAAGAGTGAATTATTTTTATGAATAGAAGCTAAGATTATTCTTAGCTTCTAAAATGAAAATATTTTATCCAACTTTTCTACAGCTTCAACTTTCTTATCTTCCATAACTTGAGTATATATATTTAAAGTTATTGATATATCATAATGACCCATTAAAACTTGTACAGTTTTAGGAGGGACATCATTCTCAAAAAGTCTAGTCGCATAAGTTTTCCTAAGACCATGAAACTTTATAGGCTCTATATCTAAGCTATTTAATATAGACTTTAAATTCCTTAATGGTCTTTTATCATCTATAGGGGTGCCTAATTCATTGCAAAATACATAATTATTATTTATATACAATTCTCCAGCCTTTAATATATCCGAATTTTGATTTACTTTATGCTCTTTCAATTTATTTAAAACATCTTTTGGAATAGGTACAGTTCTGTAAGAATTTGATGTCTTTGGCTCTTGCTCTAATACTTTAAGCTCTCTATTTCCAGTTTTATCTATAAAATATGTTCTTTGAAGAGTTCTTTTAACTGTTAAATTAGACTTTTTAAAATCAATATCAAACCATTTAAGTCCTAATAATTCTCCTAATCTAAGTCCAGTACCAAGAGCAAGTAAAAATAATATCTCTAATTTATGACCATCTATAGCTTTTATAAAACTCTTTTGTTGTTCAAGAGTCAATATTTCAAGCTTATTTTCCTTTTTTTCAACTGGTATATTTACCATAGTACAATAATTACGTTGTATAAGACCTTGTTTTTCAGCTTCTGATAAGCAGGTTTTCAGTTTAGTGTTTATTTGTCTTATAGTAGGTATACTTTTATTGGAATCAAGCAATCTATTGTAATATTTTTGTATGTGAGATACTCTTAAGTCCTTTAATTTAACATTGCCTAAATCAGTATCTTTAATATAATTACGATAGATGCTTTCATATCTTTCAAATGACTTAGGTTTTAAATCTTTTATTCTATATTCAAATAACCAATTGTAAAACCAATGCTCTAAAGTTATTTTATCATCTGAAATATCAGAGCTTAAATAATATTGTTTTTTATAAGCATCAAGTTTATCTTTAACTTCCTTTTGAGTCTTACCATAAAATTCTTTTCTTATTGGTTTACCATCTTCATTATAGCCAATCATTATACGGGAACGCCAACCATCTTTATATTTTCCGATAGAGCCTTCTCCATTAGCTCTTTTAGTTGCCATTTTTAAACAGCTCCTTATATGATTTATAGTTATATCCATCAAAAAATGTAATACATTTCTCTAATAAGAATTTTATAACTTCATCAGCTTCTAGTGTTTCATAGAAGTTTAGCATTAATGTGTTGTATTCTTGTTTATGTTTAGCTGGTATTGATAGAACTCCTATATCATTACTTATAAGTATTAGGTTTGAGGTAAGTCTAGCAGTTCTTTTGTTGCCATCATAGAAGAATTGGCAATAGGACAACCATAAATTTATTATTATAGCCTTTTCTAAGGGGTTAGTTATTTTATTTATGATATTTATGTCACTTGCAAATAAATCATTTAATAGAGTGGCTTCTATGCACTCATATTGAGTAGTACCAGCTATACCTATGTTACCATTTCTAAAATCTCCAACGATTAGAGCTTCATCTTTTGCAACTATTTTATGTATAGAGCAAATTGTATCTTTATTTAAAGATAAGTTTTCTTTGTTACTTAATTTTATTACATAATCCCATGATGATTTTATATTTAGTATTTGATTTTGGTCACTTAATTTATGCCCACCTACTGTTATACCATCAAGTAATGTTTGTACTTCTGGGAATGTAAAGGGGTTATTTTCTAGATTACCCATATCATATACAAATTCACTTATCATTCTTCTAATGTATGTTAAAGTATATTTTTTATCTCCATGAGGTAGATTAGTAGGGAATTTATGTGTGTATTTTGGTATATATGATTTATTCATGATTTTAGCTCCTTTCATATCTAATTTTTATTTATTAACTATGAATGTATAAAAGTTAATAGGTAAACCTATATTTTGAAAATATGCAATACTAATATTCTTCATCCTCATCTTCAATAAGACCATTAGAGTTTTCTTGTATAAAATTTTCAACAAGACCATTTATCACCCAATTTAGATTTTTGGAGAAGTCTTTGAAGTCAGAGAAGCTTAAGCTAATTGGTTTTATTGTATCTGCATTATCTGCAATTTCAAACTTTGTCTTATAATCTGTTTTTACATCATAACCATAATTTTTTAATATATGAATTACTAAATCAAATTCTGACTTATCTATATAATAAGAAACTGGAGTATTATCTATGTTAATATCTTTATTTATAAAATCGATAAGAAAGTTATCTATAATATATCCAGTCTGGGGATTTCTATAGAGGATTGTTTGGTTATCTATTTTTATCTCTTCTAATGGAAATCCAAATAAGTCTTCAATCTTAGTATAAGTAGCAAGTGCTATTTTTTTTAATATTTCAATTCTAGGCATTTTTGTTCCATTCTCATAATTTATAATTTCATTCTCAGAACAATTTATTTTTTCTGAGAGTTCTTTGAGAGATATATTATTTATATTTCTAAATTTGCTTATATTATTTCCGATGAGTTTTGCTGAGTAATTATCAAATGTTTTTACAACTAAATCCAATTCTTTTAAATTAGTATAATTATTTGTTGAAGTATCTAAATCACTTTCATCAATAATAAGCCTATTTATAGGAATTGATAATGCAGTAGATATTTTTTTTATCATATCTAAACTAGGCTTTCTTTGGCCTTGCTCATATTTAGCTACAGCATAAACTGAGCAACCAATCTTATTAGCTAACTCATCCCTTGACATATTTATAGATTTTCTATATTGTTTAATCTTTTTTCCAATTGTATTATCTATCATAATTTCACCTCAAATACATTATAACACTAAATGGGTCTATTGATACACTTAAATATATTGACAATACACCGAATGGGTGTTAGAATATTTTATAGAAATGAGAATACACAAAATGGGTATGAAAGAAAGGAGGAAATCAATGAAACTCAAATTAAAAAGAATTGAAAAAGGTATAAAGCAATATGAATTAGCTGAAAAAGTTGGCATCTCAAGATATTATTTATCCTCTTTAGAAAGAGGTAAATCAAAGAATCCAAGTAATATGTTGATGTCAAAATTGGCTCAAGAACTAGATACAAGTGTAGAAGATTTATTTTTTGATAAGGAGGAATGATGTATGGCAGATACAAATAATTTAGAAGTTCTTAAAACACTACAAGCTACATTGAATATACTTGTCAAACAAGAACAAGAAGCACAAGAAAGGTCAAAAGGGTACAAAGAGATACAAACATATAGAAGAGATAAAGCTCAACTTATCACATGTAAAGAAGCTTCTAAAATTTATCCCATAGGGGAATCAAAATTTAGACAGTTATGTCATTCTAAAAATAAAGGATTTCCTTGTATATGGATAGATAATAGAGTGTATATAATAAAAAATAAACTAGATGATTGGTTTATTGAAAATGCAAATGGCATAAAATTATAGGTTTAAGTGGGTGATAGTACTTGAGTAATCTAGGTTGGATAAAGCTTCATAGAAAGATAAAAGAAAGCCCACTATATAAAGATTGTAATTCCAAACAAAGAGATATACTCATAAACCTATTACTGTCAGTTAATCATAAGCCTAATAAATGGGTTTATGGAGGTAAAGAATATGAAGTTAAATCTGGACAGTTAATAACATCTTTGGAAAGTATAGCAAATATGTGTTCAAAAGATGTAAGTATCCAGAATGTAAGAACTGCTTTAAAGAAATTTGAAAGATATGGATTTCTAACAAATGAATCAACAAACAAAAATAGGCTTATAACTATTGAAAACTGGGAGCTATATCAATCTAATGAAGAAAATCAACAGACTAATCAACATGCAATTAACAAGCAACTAACAACTAACAAGAATGTAAATAATGAAAAAAGTAAAATATACAGTGAAATTATAGAAAAATTCAATATTACTTGTACAGAACTATCAAAAGTAAAGAAACTTACAGAAGCTAGAAAAAAAGTAATTAATGCTAGGATAAAAGAATATGATAAAGAGACTGTATTAGAAATTATTCATATAGTTAGTAAAACTAGCTTTTTAAATGGAAGCAATGAAAAAGGTTGGAAGGCAAGTTTTGATTGGATAATGAGTCCAAATAATTTTCTTAA
Source organism: Clostridioides sp. ZZV14-6153 (assembly GCF_020657855.1). Lineage (NCBI taxonomy): Bacteria > Bacillati > Bacillota > Clostridia > Peptostreptococcales > Peptostreptococcaceae > Clostridioides > Clostridioides sp. ZZV14-6153. The sequence goes on from NZ_JAGWCZ010000023.1 coordinate 21,740, forward strand.
GATATTAGAAGGCAATTATCAAGATAAATCAATTAATGTCAAAGTAGGGGCAGATGCATATAGTCCAGATGATTCACAATTAAAGTGGTAGGGAGTTTATATTATGGATAATATGAGTAATTTAGTTAAGAACACAGAAGCAGAACAATCTATATTAGGTAGTATTTTACTAGATTCGAGGAAAATAGAAGAGATTGAAATATTAATAAGTGAAGATATGTTTTATCATCAAGAACACAAACATATATTCAATTCAGTGAAAGATATACATAAAAGGGATGAGCCTATAGACATAATAACTCTTACAGAAGATTTAAAGAAAAAGGGGCTTATAGATTATGTTGGAGGTATAAGTTATTTGACAAAACTATCAACAATAGTTCCAACTATAGGTAATGTATCTCATTATATTGATATAGTTATTGAAAAATATAAAAATAGAAATATAATTGATAAATTTAATAAATTCAAATTAGGGGAAATAGATGATAATACACTTATATATCAATTAGAAAAATACATTAATGAAGTCAATCAGAAATTGGTTAAGAAGGATTCTAGTATAACAGCTATATCAGAAAGAGCCTTTGAATATATAAATGCTGAAATTGAAGAAGGTATTAATATAGGAATAAAATTTTTAGATGAAACTATTGGAGGTCTATATAGTGGTGAATTAATTACAATAGCGGCCAAAAGTGGAAGAGGAAAAACAGCACTAGCTTTACAGATAATGAGAAATGTTGTATTTCAAGGTAAAAAAGTACTTTTTATAAGTGGGGAAATGAGTGATATACAAATTTTGTTTAGAAACATAGCTTCTTTAACGGGAATATCAGTTGTAAAAATGAAGAATAGAAATCTAAATGAAGAAGAAATAATTAAATACATAAATGCTTTAAGTACTTTAAATCAGGAGAATAATCTCTATATTAATGATTCAGTGAATACAATATCAGGAATTAAGAGGGAGATAAAAAGTATTAAACCAGATGTTGTTATAATTGATTATCTTCAGATTTTGGATTACGAAGGTAAAGAAGTTGGAGAAGCTAAGTTTGCTGATTTATCAAGGCAAATAAAAAAGATTACTTTAGATTTCAATATTCCAATTATACAGTTGGCTCAATTGAATGATGAATTGAAGGACGAAAGACCAAAAGGTGATAGAGTAATGAGAAGTTCAAAACAAATATATATGGACTCTAATTCAGTTATATATATTCATAGACCTACAGAGAAAGAGGCTCTTGATTATTGTAAGACAATGGGAATAGAGGATATAAAAGAATTAAGACGTAGAGAAAAAGGTTTTGGAGCTAATCTAAGTGAGATTATAGTTGCTAAAAATAGAGATGGAGAATCAGGCTTTAGACCTTATTGGTATATAGGAAGTTTGTTTTCTTTTAAGGAATGTAAGAAGATAAAAGAGGTATGAAAAAATATAATTTATTAAGTGATATATAAACTATTGTTTAAAGAGTGTTAGAAGAAAAGTATATAATCCTCAATCGTAAGCAATGAAGATTTAAAATATATAGTATTTAGATTGAAAAATTTACTAGAAAAAGGTAGTTGCCATATAAATATAACAACTACCTTTATAAATTAGGTACTTAATGTACACTAATCTACACAAGTTAAGTATATATTAAGTACCAGATGAAAGTCAAGGAGGTACTAACATGTATGATGAAATTATAGAAATATATTTTGATTATTGGATAAATGAACATATATACAGAGATGTTTTGGAGAAAGAGAAGTACTACACTGAACATTGGAAAGAAATTAGAGAGATTAACAAATTACTAAATAATAGTTTATTAGAAGAAAATAAGAAGCATGCATTAATGGAATTAAATGATTTATTTAATTCATTAATAGAATTTGAAAGAGAACTTGGTTATAAGTTTGGATTTAAATCAGGGGCAAAATTTATGATTGATCTATTAAAGTAATTAAATTATGGGAGTTAAGTGTAAAGATCAAATTTATTAATAAATTATATTATAATACTTTGAATTAACTAAAATTTTCCTTATGTTGTTTAAAATAAATACATTAAAACTTAAAGAGGGCATAAAAATGCCTTCTTTAACTTTTAATATATTATAATTAGACTTATGTATTATATTAAAAAATGAAGCTTATTGGTATATTGAATTTAGAAAAATGAGATTTGCATGTTGTGGCTATATTTGAAACTCATATATGTAAGAAAATGTATAAATGTATATTAATAATAACTAGACTATTTAATTTTTTATATAAATATATAAAAACGTGAAAATCTTTGAAAATAATATTTTTTATACTCAAAAAAGGATATAAGATGTAAAATAGTCTTATATTGTAATAAGGTTGAAGAATAAAATATATCTAAACCAATTTGTTTATGTTATTTATTTTTATAATTAAGTAACTTTTTAACATGTATATGAACTAAAAGATATTGTTTAATGTTTATAAATAGAGTTAGAAATACTTTTTTATTAGTTTATATAAAGATATAGAAGTTCCTTTTACGTTTTAAATACTATAAATAATAAGTAGTTTTTTATGTTAAATTATACTTATATGAAAAATATTAGTCTAGTTAAATATTAAATGCTAACAAATAAGGAAATATGGAAATATAATATTTTTTATAGACTCATATATGTTAAAATAGATTTTGAATTTTACAAAACTAGACAAATAAACTTATTAGGAAATTGATTATTGATGATATAACATATAATTAAATAGTAAGTTTTATATGGAGTATACTGGATGATTATTTAAAAGTTGTTTATGTAAGAGGTAAGCATATAGATGTAATATTAGTGATAAGAAGATTAGATTCTGTGCTTGATGGTGCTAAGGGAACTGCACTTCAAATGAAAAAAACTTTTGATAAAGAAGGTATTCTAAATCAAAATGATGCTTTATATACTGTGTCAGGACAAGTCTTTTGTAATGGCTATCAATTTACTTTAAAAGAGCTAAGAACCAACAACTATTTTAGGTTCTGTGATTGAAAAATTTGTGTTTCCAACTTATAAATTTAGTTCTATATCCAGTATTAGATGATAAGGGAAATGAAAAGTTACCAATGTTAAACAATCATACAATGAAAGTAATATTTGAAGAGCTAATTTGTAGATTGAATGAATAAAATAACGAAGAAGTAAGAGTACATTTTTTATAATTAAGAAATAATAGGTTAATATTATTTATATTAACTGTTACAAGAAAGATGAACACATAGAGTTATGTATTTAGTATTGATTATTAGTAAGATAATATACTAGTAGTTAATCATAAGTACATAATAGATTAAATTAGACCTTTTATAGGGAATATGTTTTCTATGTTGAATAATGTTGAATTATTAATACTATGAATAATATAATTAATCATATTAATGTATAGAACTAAAAAAGAAGGGATAGATGTATATGAAAGTGAAATCAGAGTATGAAGTTGAATCCTTATTCTTAGATAGATTACAAGAAATGGATTACTCATATGTTGAACTCAAAAATTATGATGATGTTCTTAATAACTTTAGAACTAAGCTTTGTGAAGTTAATAAAGATGAACTCATTGCAAAGAAAGGTATTGCAGAACTTTCTGATAGTGAATTCCACAAAGTAATGCTTAGATTAAATAACCATACTATTTATGAATCTGCTAAGATTCTTCGCCAAAAGTGGATCTTAGATTTAGATAATGGCGAAACGGCTTATATTGAATTTTTAACTAATGATACAACCAGAAATACATATCAAGTAACGCATCAGGTTACAATGGACAAGGAGCATGAAAGTAGTGTTCTTAATAAAAATAGATATGATGTTACTGTTCTTATTAATGGGCTTCCATTAGTCCAGATTGAATTAAAAAGAGCTGGTATTGAAATCAATGAAGCTATTAATCAAATTAACAGATATAGAAAAGATTCGTTTAAGGGACTTTTTAGATATATACAGATTTTTATTGTATCTAATTCAACACAGACAAAGTATTTTGCCAATGCAAATGAAATTAAACCAGATGGAACAAGAAACAACATTCTTAAATCATTAGTATTTTACTGGACTGATGATGAAAACAACCGTATTACAAAGTTAATTCCATTTGCCAATGCATTTTTAGAAAAATTTGCTATCACAGATATGCTTAATAAATACTATGTTATTAAGGAATGTGAACCAATACTTATGGTAATGAGGCCATATCAGATCTATGCAGTTAGGAAAGCATTTGAAAGAATAAAGACCTGTCATTTATCAGGTTATGTTTTTCATACAACAGGTTCAGGAAAGACTTTGACAAGCTTTAAATTGGCTACATTACTTCGTGATGATCTATTAATCGATAGAGTATTTTTTTTAGTTGATAGAAAAGATCTTGATGACCAGACAGTAGATGAATACAACTCATTTGAAAAAGATTGTGTAGATAATACTGAAAATACAAAAGGACTTGTAGATGCCATTAAAGATTCATCAAAAAAGATGATCATTACAACTATTAAGAAAATGGCAATTGCTGTTAAAAATCCTCGATATCAAAAGTCTATGGACACATTAAAAGATAAAAGATGTGTTTTTATCATTGACGAATGTCACAGAAGCCAGTTTGGAACTATGCGAGCAGATGTAGAAAGATATTTCAAGAATGCTGATTATATCGGATTTACTGGGACTCCTATATTTTCTGAAAATAAAAGCAAAGAAGGCGCAACAACTGCTGATATGTTTAAAGCTGGAACGTTAGATTCTTGTATTCACAGATACATGATTAAGGAAGCCATAGCTGATGGCAATGTTCTTAGGTTTTCTGTTGAATATATGAGAAATATCAATGTAATAAGTTCATCTGCAACAATAGATGTTACTAAAATAGATGATCCTGCATATTGCAAAAAGAATAAGATTGACATTAACAATTTTTATCATGAAGAAAAGCGTCTTGAAAGTATTGCAATAGATATACTTAAACACCTTGAACAGCATGTAAGACCAGGGGGTGGAAAGGATGTATATACAGCAATGTTTGCTGTTGATAGGGTTGATACATTGCTTAAATACTATGATTATTTTAAGGCTAATAATGAAAAAGGATATAAAATAGCAGCTATTTTCCATTGTCAGGAGAATGAAGAAATGGAAGCTGGTGTAGATGAAACATCAAAGGATAAATTTGCAAAATGTATCAAAGATTACAACTATATATTTGGCAAATCATATAATTTATCTACATTTGATGCATATAGAAAAGATATCATCAAAAGAATGAAGCAGAAAGATGAGCCACAGATAGATTTATTACTTGTAGTTGATATGATGCTTACTGGATTTGATAGCAAGCCTACAAACCTTTTGATTTTGGATAAAAATCTTGAATGGCACAACTTGCTTCAGGCATATTCAAGAACAAATCGTGTAGATAAGACAACCAAGCAATTTGGACAGATTGTTACATACAGAAACATTAAAAAGCAACAAGATGATGCCTTAAAATTATTTTCTGGTGATGGAGACCCAAATGAATTCTTACTTAAATCATATGAATATCATGTTGCTGATTATGGTGACAAGGTAGGAATATTAAGAGCAATATGTGCTACTCCTGATGATGCAGAAATACTTATTGATGAAGATATGCAGAAGCAGTATGTCCTAGCATTTAGGGCTATTGCAAACTCGTTAGCAACATTAAAGACATTTTCAAAATTCAATCAGGAAGATTTAGATGTTTTTCTTGATGAAGCTGATTATTATGATTACAAATCGTGGTACTTAGAATTTTATGATCATATGGAAAAAACAAGAAAGACAGGTAAAGATACAATTCTTGTTGATGTTGATTTTGACATTGAATTGGTTAGAACTGACAGAATTAATGTTGTATATATTTTAAATCTTTTAAAGGATATTAACAGGGCTGATAAAGAAAAAATGGAGCAGTCTATTGACCTTATTCTTCGTGAAATTGAGCGTTCTGACAATGAAAAGATGCGATATAAGAGAGAAATTATGACATCTTTTATTAATGATAAGTTTTTTGAACTTGATCCAGAAGAAGACATTATTAGAGCTTATGAAGAATATGAAAAGGAAATCTTAAATACTGAAATTGAAGTTTTTTCAAATGAACATGGAATAGATAAATATGTTGTTGCAGAAATCCTTACACAGTATTTTTGTAATGAGAAGTCTGTAACAAGAGAAAAAGTAAGACAAAGAATTTTCACATTAGGCTTTGGCTTGCTAAAAATGGACAAATTGATTGATGGTATACTTATTTTCATTCAGGATATGTATGACAAATTTACTGCAGAAGGAGATTGATAATTATGGTAGCAAATACGCAAAATGTACAATCGCAAGAATTGGCAACAAAATTATGGGCTATTGCCAATGATTTACGAGGAAGCATGGATGCTTCAAAGTTTAAAGATTATATTCTTGGAATAATCTTTTATAGATATCTTTCAGAAAGAACTGAAAATTATATGGATGATTTATTAAAAAATGATGGTGTTACATATAGGGAAGCATTAGCTGACCCTTCAATGGCACCTACTGTAAAAAAGTGGTCTATTGACTACCTTGGCTATACTATTGAACCAGAATATTTATTTGATAGTTATATTGATGAGATTAATGTAAAAAAATTTTCTATTGACCATCTTGAAAATGGAATTTCATCACTTACAGAATCGACACTTGGACAAGAATCAGAGGTTGCATTTGATAAATTATTTGATGATATGAATCTTCAAGACAAAGACCTTGGCAAAGAGGTGTCAGATAGAACCGAGCTTATCAGCAGGGTAATGTTAAAGATACATGATATTAATTTTGATTTAGATGGTGCTTATGTAGATGTATTAGGAACTGCTTATATGATATTAATCGGTCTCTTTGCAAGTGATGCAGGAAAAAAAGGGGGCGAGTTTTTTACACCAGCATGCGCAAGCGAATTGGTTGCAAAATTAGCAACATATGGACTTACTGAAGTTGAGTCTGTTTACGATCCATGTGCAGGCTCTGGTTCACTATTATTACAGGTTCAAGATCAAATAACATCACATGATGTAACACATTTTTATGCACAAGAAAAAAATGGAACAACTTATAATCTTCTTCGTATGAATTTACTCATGCATGGTGTCCCATATAAAAAATTTAGTACCTATAATGGAGATACATTAAAAATAGATAATTTTAGTAATACTAAGTTTCAAGTGCAAGTTTCAAATCCACCATATAGTGCAAAACATACTATGGGAAAAAACTATGAGTCAGATCCTAGATATTCTGGAGCTGGTGTTTTAGCACCAAAGGCAAGGGCTGATTTAGCTTTTGTAGAGCATATGGTTTATCATATGGATAAAAATGGAATAATATCAGTATTATTACCACATGGAGTTTTATTTAGAGGTGATAATGAAGACATAATTAGAAGGTATTTAATAAACGATCTAAATTGTATAGATGCAATTATAGGCCTTCCTAGAAATTTATTTCATGGTGCAACACTTCCAGTGATTTGTATGGTGTTGAAGAGAAACAGAAATGGAAATAGTAACAATATACTATTCATTGATGCATCTAAGGAATATGAGATTGACAAAAAACAAAATATCATGTCACCAGCAAATATTGATAATATAGTTAGATATTATTCTGAAAGAAAAGAAATCGATAAGGTTTGTCATGTTGCAAAATTAGAAGAAATTAGAGCAAACGAATTTGATCTAAACTTAACTAAATATATTAATAATTTTATTAATGAAGATTCAATCAATATAAATGAAGCAATATCAAATTTTAACAATAGTAGAGCTAAGGAAGCTATCATTGATAAGGAATTAAGTAAAATGCTAAGTTTGCTTGGATTGGAAGGGTTAGTATGATACCAAAAATTAGAAATCCTAAATATAATGGTGATTGGCAAATAGTTAGACTTAAAGAGGTTGTTGATAGAGTTACAAGAAAAAATATAGGCTTAAAAAGTGAATTACCATTAACTATTTCTTCATTGGATGGCCTTGTAGATCAAAGAACATATTTCAATAAAGTTGTGGCAAGTAAAGATATGTCAGGATATTACTTATTGAAAAAAGGTGAATTTGCATATAATAAAAGCTATTCAAAAGGATATGATTTTGGTTCTATAAAAAGGCTTGATTCGTATGAGGAAGGTGCTTTATCAACATTGTATATATGTTTTTCTCCAAAAGAAGGAATTAATTCAGATTTCTTAAAAATATATTTTGATAGTTTAAGGTGGTATGGCGAAGCTTCTCTCATTTGTGCTGAAGGCGCAAGAAACCATGGACTTCTTAATATTGGTATAAATGATTTTTTTGATATGAAAATTGTAATTCCAACAGATATAAACGAGCAAGCAGATTTAGTTTCTTTGTTCAATAAACTTGATGAAAAAATACTTGAAATAAGAAGAAAACTTGAGTTATCTAAAGAAATAAGAGCTGGATTATTAGTTGATATATTCTCTCAAAAAATTAGGTTTAAAGATGATTTTGGGAATGAATTCCCAGAATGGGAAGAAAAATTATTATCAGAAATATTAACTGAACATGGAGAAAAATATACAGGAAACGAAAAAGTATATTCAGTTTCAGTTTCAAAGGGATTGGTTGATCAAGTGGAACATCTTGGACGTTCATTTGCTGCAGAAAATCTGGATAAATATAATATAGTTCATTATGGTGATGTAGTATATACAAAATCACCTACTGGAGAGTTTAAATGGGGCATTGTAAAACAGTCAAAAGTAAAGAGCAATGTTGTGGTTTCGCCATTATATGGCTGTTTTACTCCTAAAACAAGCGAATTGGGTAATATATTAGACATTTATTTTTCATCATCAGTAAAGGCGCATAATTATCTAATTGATTTAATTCGTAAAGGTGCAAAGAATACAATTAATATTTCAAATGAAACTTTTTTGAATAAAAAAATATTATTGCCAACAAATGAAAATGAACAAAAGAAAATAATTGCATTATTTACTGAACTTGATAAAAAAATATCTGAAGAAGAAATGCAGTTGCAAGAAATATTAACTTATAAAAAAGGCTTGTTACAGAAGGTGTTTGTGTAGTGGGATTTATAGCAAGATAAAGTAAATAATCCTTATAATGTTTATAAATTAAAAAATTTCTTAGGAAGTAGTGATAGAGGTCAATTTTTAGCAGCTTATTTATATGTAAGAAGTTAGCAAGTAAGTATGTAAGTAATTAATTAAGAATAGGTACAGTGATAGTGATATCAAAAAGAAGTGCTATATATTCTAGGGAGTATTAGATGAAGTAAATAGAATTAAAAGCCTTAGTCTAATTTAAAGGTACAGACTAAGGCTCTTTATATGATTATTTAAATTAAACTAAATTAATTTAAAATAAAGAAGATATATAAGAAAATAATTATAAAGTTATACATAAATTATATTATTTTGTTTACTAACAGTTAGTTATTAATTAAAAATTTAAATTATTCTAGAGTGGGAACAAGATTTTTAGAAAATAGAAAATTATACCCCAATAATACCCCAACCGCAAAAATAAACAATAAAAAATAATCAAAAAAATCAGTCTAACATCATAACTAAATAGCTATATACATACACTTACAAAAACCAACAAAACAATCAAATAACCACTTATAGACTCCCCTCGTCTCCACCATTAAAATTCACGAAAAATATTAGCAATTTGCTAATATTTTTTTTGTGAAAATTAATCTAATAACCTATATAATTAATTTATAAAACATATATGAAGGAGTAAAACTATATGGCTAAAATTGACAATATGATGTCTATATTATGGATGTTAAACTCAGATAAAAAAGTTACTGCAAAACAAATATCTGAAAAACTAGAAATAAATATAAGAACTGTCTACAGATACATTGATGCATTATCTGCTAGTGGAGTACCTATAATTTCAGATACAGGTCATAATGGTGGATATACACTTTTGAATAATTTCATTAAAGCACCTCTTTTTTTCGATACAGAGGAGCAAACTGCTCTACTTCATGCAGCTATATTTGCTAAAGAAGAGGGATGTTTCTTAGATGACACATTAGATAAGGCAACATCAAAGTTAAGAATGTATTCAAATCAAAAACAAGAAGAAATTTTAACAAAACATTTAATAGGTTTTGAAGTAATAAAACCCACTGGAAAAATATCCATAGAATCTGTACTTAAAAAGTTAAAAAATAGTATAGCAAATGAATTATCTGTAGAAATTAACTATCGTACAGCTCGTGAAGAAAAATCGAAATGTAGGATTATAAATCCATATGGAATTGTTCGTTGGAATAATAATTGGTACATAGTAGCATTTTGTCAAATGAGAAATGAGATTCGTAGTTTTAGGATAGATAGAATTAGTAATGTTATAGAAACATCAAATATTTTTAATAGACCAAAGGAATTTTCAGCAAGTGAATTTTTTATAAGAGGGATTATGGATGAAACAAAAGATGAGGATAATCTTATACCATTAGTTATAGAAGGAAGTATAAATGCATTAGATAACTTATGTCAGCATTGGCTTCTAGGATATTATTTGAAAGAAAGAACTTCAAATAAAGCAATATTTAAACTTCAAGAAGAGGTAATATATACATATATACCAAATATACTTATACCTTATAGAAAATCGATACAAATAATTGAACCATTAAGTCTTAGAGATAAAATAGTTGAAAATTTACTCGAATTAATTAATCATTATCAAATTTAATAACTTAACTGACAGAGTATGTCAGTTAAGTTATTTTACAATTAGGTATATTAATTAATCATATAAGGAGCAAAAGATGAAAAATAGAAAAGTATATATGTATGTGTTTGATACTATGTCAGATTGGGAAGTTGGATATTTAACTGCGGAATTAAATACAGGAAGATATTTTAAAAAAGGATTAAAACCACTAAAAGTAATTACAGTAGGAGTTGATAAAAATCCTATTATAACAATGGGTGGGTTAAAAGTTTTACCTGAGATTACAGTTGATGAGTTTAATATGGAAAGTAATGATTTATTAATTTTGCCAGGGGGAGATACTTGGATATCTATAGCTCATGAGATAATATTAGAAAAAGCTAAAGAGGCTTTGGGACAAGGGGCTATAGTTGCAGCTATTTGTGGTGCTACTTTAGGGCTAGCTAAAACAGGTTTACTAGATTCTAGAGATCATACAAGTAATGATTTAGAATTTCTAAAAATGGTGATACCAAGTTATACTGGAGAAAAATATTATAAAATGGAATCTGCAGTTAATGATGAAAATTTAATTACTGCTTCGGGAATCGCACCATTGGAATTTACGATACAAGTTTTAAAAGTTTTAGATGTTTTTAAAGAAGAAGCATTAAGTTCTTGGTTAAACCTTTATAAAACTCATGACTCTAAATATTTTTTCGAACTAATGAATTGTAATAAAGAAATTTAAGGTTTATTTTTAAATGTAATGTAGTACAATGTAGTTTTAGATAAAATAAAAATAAACTGCAATCTAGTGGGTAGAGTAGTGGTTTCTAGTATAGATTGCTTTTTAGTGAATTTGAATTTAATTTTAAATTCAAATTCTAAACCACTCTACCACCAATAGATAAGTGGTTTTTTATTTTATCATATATGTAATTGGTACTTATACCAATACAAATAGAAACGATAGTTCCTATAATAAAATTTATAATTAGTTCCATATAGAGTACACCCCCTTCCTACTTACTTACTGTAGGAACTAAGACTATATGAAACCAGCACTCATAGATTGTAGTTTCTTTTGTTGTGTTATATCATAGAATAGTAAAGTGATGTATATTTTTAATAAAAACTTAGAGTTGTATATGAAATGAATTAATCAAGGGTATTATTCCTGCGATTCGTCTCCACCAATTTATAAAAATGAATAATGAAATACTTGGAAATACTAGTCAATATTGACTAGTATTTTTTATTTTGGTGATGAAATCCACCAACCATACTCCAACCACAGAAAAAGAGGTTTTTTTGAGGGTATATTGGGGTGCATTTAGGTTGTATAATTATACATTTCAATATTACATGTTCATTAGGATAATAGTTAGTAAATGATATGATTGAGAGAATAGATATAATAAACTAATCTAGTATTGTATTGTAATATTTATTAAAAAATATATTTTATATATTATAAGAATTTTTTTAGAGAGAAAGTTCTATAAAAGTGAATAAAGAAGTAGTTTTATAATATTATTTGTAACTATTTGATGGTTATTATGAAATCTTTTATAAACTATATTTATAAATATATTACTAAATATTTACAATATTCTATTGCAATTTATTTGAAAAAGTTATATATTTATAACATGAAGTGTTATAAATATATAACTTTTAAGGAGTGATTTTATATGTCTAGATCAGAGATTGGTGTTAAAGCAAATCTTGTTTCAGAGTTACTTATGATATCCTATTTTTTTATAGACTTATTATTAAAAAAGTTTATTTTTAAAGGGGAAGATATTTGGATTACTTTTATAATTTTATTCGCTTTTTGGGCATGTGACTTCATGTATAATAAAAAATATAATGATTTAGTTGATGAGGCATCAAAACTTATGTTATTAAAGGTTAATCAAATTGCATCAAAAATAATGTTATACTCTGTTTTTGTAATAGCTGTTTTCTTTTCAGCAAATCATACAAGAGCTTTGGATATATCAAATTTGGATATAGGTGTAATTCTCTTAGCAGTTTTATTTATACAATCTTTATCTAAATTAATTTTGTATATATATTTTGATAAAAGGGGAATATGCAACTAAGTGATAATATTGAAGAAAACAAAAATTAAAGAGTATAGAGAATATATAATTTTTAAGGAGTGATTTTATATGTATAAATCAGAAACTGGTGTAAGATCAAAGCTAATCTTAGAATTACTTTTAATGACTTATTTTTTTATAGCTGTATTAGCGACTAAGTATATTTTTAAAGGTCCAAGTACTGCATCTCTTCCAGGACTGAGTTGGTTAATAGTTTTTGGATGTTATTCAATTTATACTAAAAAATATAATGATTTAGTTGATGAATCATCTAAATTTATACTATCAAAGGTTAATCAAATTGCAATAAAAATAATGATATATTCTATAGTAATAATAGCTATTTTCTTTGCAACGCCTTATACAAGGAATATAAATATATCAAACTTGGATACTGGTATAATTCTTATTGCAGTTTTATTTATACAATCTTTATCTAAATTAGTGTTGTATATATACTTTGATAAAAGGGGGATATGTAACTAAGTGGCAATATTGATGAAAACAAAAATTAAAGAATATAGAGAAAAACTCCTTATGACGCAAAATGAACTTGCTAAATCAGTTGAGGTAAGACGTGAGACTATTGTACACTTAGAAAATGGAAAATATAATCCTTCTTTAAAGTTAGCGATGGATATTGCTAAAGTATTCGATACCACAGTAGAAAATTTGTTTGAATTTATTGAAGAAGACTAGTGAATAGTCTATAAATATTTATAAGATGGTTAATGAAATATAGTTATTTAGTTATTTAATTATTAAATTTGTTAAAAATATTTATATGTAATATAATATATGATTAAAGTTAGATTATAATTATTTTAAGATAATAAGAGTATTGTAAATGATAAAAATTAGTGAATATACAGTTAATTAATAAATAATAGATAAAAATTTAAAGTTTAGATGTGAGGATGAGGTATAGTTTTACAGTAGTTCATACTTTTAATTAAGACTTAAAATGGAAACCACACATACATGCATTATTTACTGAAGCTAGTCTAGATAAAAAAATAATAAGTGATTTAAGAAAGTATCTCATATACTATATAAGTATTGGTTTAGGTGACCTATTCATAGGTCATTTTTTATGCATATAAATAATGATAATATTAATATTTAAAATATGTTTTAAAGAAATAAAATACCCAGATTGAAAAATGGATTAATGTGAATATAAAAATTATATGTATAAAAATAAGTATAGCCATAGAAAAAAACAATAATAAAATTAGTAGTTATAGAAAAATACAATTATATAGATTATTGTTGAATCGTTGACTATAAGAATAATAACATTTAAAATGAACATGGAGAATATGGGGGAGGAATTGATATGAAGATAAAAATAGCAGCTGTCTTATTAACTGTAGCAATGTCATTATCACTTGTAGCTTGTAGCAATGATAGCACATCAAAAAGTGATGAATTAGAGGATACATTAGTAGTATATACTACACATGGAGAGGATATGCTAGGAGCAATTTCTGAAGAATTTACAAAGGAAACAGGCGTTAATGTTGAATTCATAAACTTAAAAGGTGAACTAGCAGATCGTGTTAGAAGTGAAAAAGAGAATCCACAAGCAGATATAATGTTTGGTGGAGATACATCTACATACATGCAATTAAAAGAAGAAGGATTATATGAAAAGACTGAACCAAGCTGGAATAATGAATTAGACAAGTCTTACAAAGATTCAGACGGATATTGGTATGGAACTATAAAAACACCAGTAATGATGTTTTATAACACAAAACTATTATCAGCTGATAAAGCACCAAAAGATTGGAGCGATTTAACAAAAGAAGAATATAAAGACTTAATAGTTTCTAGAGATTCATTATCATCATCTATGCGTTCTACTGTTAGTAACTTAATCAATTACTACTCAACTACTAAGAGTGAAGATGAAGCTTGGAAGTACCTTGAGGGTTTAAATAAAAATATAAAGAACTACTACAATAGCGGAAGTGTTATGTATTCCGCAATAGGTAAAGGAGAAGCTGCTATATCTATTGCAGTATTAAGTGATATAATAGATAATAAAGAAAAAAATAATATGCCATTAGAAGTTGTGGATGCAGAGAGTGGTTCTGTCGTAATCACAGACTGTGTAGCGGCTCTAAAAAATGCACCACATCCAAATGCAGCAGCTAAGTTTATAGATTTTGTTGGAAGTGCTAAGGTTCAAGCTATGGTTGCAAATGATTTTAATCGTATTCCAACATTAGATTCTGCACTTAAAGATTCACCAAAGTGGATGTCAAAAGAATATAAAGCTATGGATGTAGATTGGTCTGTAATTGGAAAAAATCAATCTAACTGGATTGAAAAGTGGGAAACAGATATAATAGATAACAATAAAACTATAAAATAGTCTAATTAAATAATTTAATATTATATACAAAAATAGTGAGGATTTTCCTCGCTATTTTACGTATAAGGGAACTATGATATCTCATGGTTTTTGTATAACTCATACAACTAAATGATACTAACACACCAATATTAAATAAAATAGCTTTTAAGCAACTGACGAAGTAGTTAACGATATGAAGTGATTCGTAGACGTAGTTACTCAAGTGAAGTGAATTTTTTACTATGCAAAACTTTTAATTATAGTAAAAGTATAATTTATGTGGACAAGGAGATGAAAATTAGTTAGATATAAGATTTTTGATAAAGATAAAATGATGAAAATAGCAGAGATTAAAGGTATAGATTATATATATAGAAAAGTTAGGGAACTAGAAAAGGATGATGAAATAGCAATAGAGTTTCCTAGATTTAAAATCTATGATGATTCATCATGTGTATATTTGGAGATTTATAAATATTAGATAATTTGTGGAGACGATATGAAGAATATAGAATTAAAAGAAATTAATCATTATTATGGAAAAGAAAAAGTATTACATGATGTTAATATATCCATTAAGGAAGGAGAGTTTTTTACTTTATTAGGTCCTTCTGGATGTGGAAAAACGACTATTTTAAGAATAATTGGTGGATTTATAAAACCTTCTTCTGGAAGTATTTATGTTGGTGATAAAAATATTACTAACCTAGAACCAGAAAATAGAAATATGGGAACTGTTTTTCAAAACTATGCACTGTTTCCAAATATGACAGTAGAAGAAAATGTATCTTATGGATTGAAAATAAAAAAGTTATCTAAAAAAATTATAGTGGAAAAATGTGATAATTATTTAGAATTGGCAGGAATGAAAGATTTTAGAAAAAGAAAGATTGATGAACTATCTGGTGGACAGCAACAAAGGGTAGCAGTAGCAAGAGCATTAGCGACTGAGCCTACTATGCTTTTATTAGATGAGCCAATGTCTAATCTAGATATAGCTTTAAGAATCAAGATGAGAGAAGAAATAAGAGAGATACAGCAAAAGATAGGTATTACTACTTTATTTATTACTCATGATCAACAAGAAGCCTTAGCTATTTCTGATAGAATAGCTGTAATGGATAAGGGTAAAGTTCTTCAAATTGGTGTACCAATGGAAGTTTACAAAAGCCCATTGAATGATTTTGTAGCAAACTTTGTAGGTACTTCAAATTGTATTGAAAAAGAAGATTATGTTAATTTTAATATTGAAAAAGAGACAAAGCCTTATATTTATAAAAGACCTGAAGAAATGGTATTATTGCAAAATACCAACCAAAGAGGTTTTGTAAAAATAAAAGTAGAATCTAAGAATTTCTTAGGGCCAATTTTAGAATATACAGTATCAAATAATGGAAAAAAATATCAAGTAACTGAACTTAATAGACTGAATAATAGCAATAAATTAAATGTAGGGGATAGGGCATATTTAGGTGTGCTACAAGGTGAATAATATGATTAAAAAAATAAACCATAGTAAATTCACAACTAAAAATGTTATTTCTATTATTTTATACAGTATATTATTTTGGATTTTGATTAAAAAATAGCTACGCACACTCGTGACTTTAGTCATGAGTTAGTAGCTAAAATAGTCAGTATATAGGGAAACTTATATGTAGAGATAGGATAGAACCTATCCAATACTAC
>NZ_JAGWCZ010000024.1:0-33158 GCF_020657855.1 Clostridioides sp. ZZV14-6153
AGAACAGCTATTGAATTCTCTACTGAAATAATGACATCTTTAGATACATTAAAAGCCTTAGTAGAGGTTAAGAAAAAGCATATAAACAAAGATAAATTAAAAGTTTATAATATAGCGGAATAAAAAAATAAACTAATATTTAGATTAATTAAAGGCGTTAGTCCGTAGAAGCTTTCGCCTTTAATTAATACTCTATAATTATTTTTTTATGTGAACTAAAATAAATATTAATCTTGATACTATCAGTTTTTTCTTTAATCATTAGATAGAGGATAAGAGTGGTAGTCATGAATTTCTTCATGTATAAGATTTTCATATTTATCATAATAGTATTTAATTGTAACAACTATTTTATCTCCCTTAGATACATTTCTATAGAGTTTTTTACTTTTAATAGAGTAGACCTCATCTTTATATATGGCATTAACTATAAAAATTTCTGACTCATAATCAAATGTGCCCATTACTGGATTATAGTGTTTTGAATCTTCTTTATAGCAGAAGCTTTCAACAGTCATTATATAAGTTCCAAATGAAATCCATTTGGTATATTTAAATAAATTTACTTTCTCATTAATATATGAAACTCCTGGCGTATCAAGAATTTTTTCTAATAATATTTTTTTCTCCATATACAAAAACTCCTTTCATATTATTTATTAATATTGTAGTACTTACTCATATAAATAAAACAAAAATATATTTATTAATGTGACTACATAACATAATCATTTTCTATTTCTTTCTTTAATCTATTAATTATAATGCTTAAAATTATTAATATAGCTACTACGATTATCAAAGCTACAATCAACCAAGGTGGAACTATGTGTCCAAAACCTCTATTGGCTGTAAATGCAGCAGTTGCAACAAGCCATCCAAATAAATTTAAAAATAAGAGCCTTGAATTTGATAATCTTCGCAATAAAACTTTTTTAGGTTCTATTTTTTGTTTAAATATTGAACGTAATTCTACTGACATCTCACCGCCACCATCGAATCTCTCGATTGCCTTATTTTGTGCTTCATCTATGTTATATCCATTTTCAATAAATTCATTTGCAGATGTTGTTAGATGTTCTCTTAGCTCTTCTTTTAAATCTTGAATCTCTTTGTTATTTTCGTTCTTATATAGTGTTTCTAAATACTCTTCTATTATTTTCATAAATCTAATCCCCCTTCTTTAGAAATTTGTTCATAATACCCTGTATAAAGTCCCACTCCTGAATTTTTATTTCTAAGTTATCCTTTCCGTCATCTGTTATATTGTAATACTTTCTCCTGCTTCCTACGCCTTGGTCATTTCCCCAATAAGATTTTATCAAACCCTTAGATTCTAATCTTTTAAGAGACACATAGAGTGTACTTTCTTTTAACTCAAATGTAGTTTCATCTCTAACCACTTTTGCTATTTCATATCCATATGAATCTCCTTTGTTTAGTATTGATAATATTAAAGTATCAATATGACCTTTAAGCACTTCTTTATTTAAGTCCATAAATTCACCTACTTTATGTTATCATATACCTCGTAATATAAGGTATATAGATATATAATAAAACATTTCATATTATTTTCCAAGTGTAAACTATAAAATTTTAATTATTATTTAAAAAGGGCATTCCATTTATGATTTAAAAATCATTTGGAAACGCCCTTTTTTATAATAATTGATTATACTAGACATCTTAAATCAATTTCCCTCTTTTTAACCTGTATCTGAATTTCGGTTAGAAGTTCCTCTTCATTGTTTGTAGATAGAGGGTCTATTATAGGTATCTCATATATATAATTTTCAATAGGTATCCTTTTATAATCAACATAGTCAACTAACTTTTTAAAAGCAGTATAATTTTCTCTGTAAGAACCTTTATATGTCATACAAATAAAATCACCAGCTGAAATTTCAGATATATATTTTTGAGATTTAGCATCAAATAAATCTCTTTCAACATTTACAAAGCTATTTTCATAGATGACTTTATCTTCGTTTAAGAATTTATCTATAGATACAAGACCACTTACTCCACCATAAAACACAGAGATATTATCTTCTAGTATATTTGCTATTTGTCTTCTGGAAAGTTCCATAGTTTCTTCGCTACTTAAACCTTCTTCATATTCTATGGATAAAATACTTCTTCTTGGAATATGTTTTCTTACTATTTTACCTACTTCATCTACTTTCATACCTTTTTCCATTGTTTCTTTTTTTGTACTTAATACTTTTTTTATAAGTTCTAATTCTTTAATTTTTTCATCTACTATATTAATCTTATTAGTTAATAATTTTAGAATTTCTTCATTGTTTTCATCTAACTTTTCTTTGATTTCTTTTAATGGCATACCTAGATACTTTAAGTATTTTATAATATCCAATTGTGAAAATTGGTCAATTGAGTAATATCTGTAATTGCTTTCTTGATCAACATGAACAGGTTTAAATAAATCTATTTGGTCATAGTATCTTAGTGTTTGTATGCTTATTTTGTGAAGCTTTGACATTTCACCTATTGAAAACTTTTTACTCATATAATCACCTCATTTGAGATTTAGAATATATTCCATGGATATTCATCAGGTGGAGTACATATAAATTCCATTTTTTCCTTTGTTGTTGGATGGCAAATTTCTATTTTATTAGACCAAAGAGAAATCTGTTGTCCAATTTTATTTACTTCTTGGCCATATCTTTGGTCTCCATATAAAGGGTGTTTTCTAGTTGCAAATTGAACTCTTATCTGATGAGAACGGCCAGTTTTTAAGTTTACTTGAACTAAGCTTAGATTTTCTTTAAAACCCAATACTTTATAACTAAGTTCAGCTTCTTTAGCATCTTTATGTTTTTTTTTCACGACACTTACCATATTTGTCTTTTTATTTTTATATAAAAAATCTTTTAATATGTCTGAATCGGATTTCATTTTACCATGAACAACTGCCATATAGGTTTTTTTGAATGTCTTATTTCTTACTTGTTCAGACAATCTTGAGGCAGCTTTTGATGTTTTGGCAAAAACCATGACTCCACCTACTGGTCTATCCAATCTATGTACCAAACCAATATATACGTTTCCAGGTTTATTGTACTTTGTTTTGATATAGTCTTTTAAAAGATTTACCATGTCCTTATCATTGGTATCATCTCCTTGAGATAATACATTTACAGGTTTCTCTACAACTAATAAATGGTTATCTTCATATATGACTTTTATCATTATTTGTTCTCCCATCTTCCAAATATACCACAAGGAAGTATTTTACCATCCCTAGAAGCTGGTATTCCTAGTTCACCGCCATAAATTTCTCCATTATTTGCCTTTTTTCCTATTGTTGTAGATAGTACATTTTCAAGAACTATTGGAGAGAAGCCTGTTGTGTAAGAATTAATTAGAAAGAATAAAGGATTATCAGATAAAACACCCATACATAAATCCACAAAGCTATATAATTTTTCTTCTATCTGCCATACTTCTCCCTTAGGTCCTCTTCCATAAGAAGGTGGGTCCATTATTATTGCATCATATTTCTTACCTCTTCTTATTTCTCTTTCAACAAACTTTACAACATCATCTACTATAAATCTTACTGTTTGATTTTTAAGTCCTGATAACTCTATATTTTCTTTTGCCCAGTTGACCATACCTTTTGCAGCATCAACATGACATACTTCTGCACCAGCGGATGCACATGCTACTGTAGCTCCTCCTGTATATGCAAAAAGATTTAATACTTTTATAGGTCTGTCAGCTTTTTTGATTTTGTCCATCATCCAGTCCCAATTGGCTGCTTGTTCTGGGAATAATCCAGTATGTTTAAATCCAGTTGGTTTAATGTGGAATTTTAAGTTTTTGTAATTTATAGTCCATTGTTCTGGATATCTTTTTTTGTGTTCCCATTGACCTCCACCTTTATTACTTCTATGATAATGTCCATGAGGGTTTTTCCATAGAGCCCATTCAGACTCCATTGGCCATACAACCTGTGGATCTGGTCTTCTAAGTACATACTTACCCCAACGCTCTAATTTTTCTCCATTTCCCATATCTATAAGTTCATAATCTTTCCATTTATCTGCTAATAATAACATATCTTTCCTCCTATAAAATAACTCTCAATCCTATGTATTATACCACAAAATCAGTCATTTTTTGCTGTTTTAGATACTTTCTATTCTTTACATTTATTGTTAACATTATTACTCTTTTAAACATATTATATAGTATCTGATTTTTTTAATAAGAGGAGGAGAGTTTTAATGGAAAATTATCAAGCTACAAATACTTGTACATATAACATATTATATGTGCAGTTTAATGAAGACTTTGGCAGAAGTAAGTACTTTTCATATGATGTAAAATATCCTATTCTTTACAATATTAGAAATCAATCTACCTATGTAAATCCGCCTATTTTAAACAACATAAATTCTGCTGTAAAAATGACTGTAAATAATTTTAAGGTTGGATTACAAGAAGAAGAACAAGAATATAATAATGCAGCTTCTCAAAATTCACTTCCAAAACAAAGTTACTGGGTTTCTACTAATTATGCAGTTACTTTTAGTAAAAACTATGTACTAAGTATGATATTAAATCTTATGGGATTTGCTGGTAGTTCTGGGCCTAAGTACAATACATTAAATAATTACAATATAGATTTAACAAATGGAAAAGAACTTTTACTAAGTGATATTTTTAGAGATGGAGTCGACTATATAAACATAATAACTGATTATATAAAATCTGAAATTAATGAAAATAGAGAAATGTATTATTCTAATGTAGAATTAGTTATACCTGTAGATCAGGCATTTTATATTACAGATGATGGGCTTGTTATCTATTTTGGTGTAGATGAAATAGCACCTGAAAGTTTTGGAATTCCTAAATTTAAGATAAGATTTTCTGATTTTGGAAATTTTATAAACCAACGTTTTTATTGCATTTCTCCAGACATATACATTCAATCAAGAGGAAGAGCTAAGCATTTTATGGTATAAAAATATAGATAATTCTGAGCCCTATTTTAGTGTATCTAGATTTATGCTGGAGTAGGGTTAAGATTTATCTATCTTAAAAACATAATTTAAACAGTACTATTTGTATATGTTAGTTATATAGACTTAGACCTACTGATAAACATTTATATAGTACAATTTGTATTAAAAGTTTTAACTTTTGACTCAACAAGAAGATTATATTATTATATATATTTAAGTTGCTATTTTTTTTTATACATTTGTTGATAAGCAGAGTTTTTATTGATTACTTCTACCTTTAAATTGGGATTACTTACTACCTCATACAAAAAAAGTTTTCCTAATTTTAACCTGATGTTCATCTCCAACCTGTTCCATTCATAGCCTTTGAACAATTCTTTTAATAAAAAAACCTCTCCGCAATGGATGTTTTTTAACTCATCTATTGCATCATTTAACAGACTATTCATATTATTTCCTCCAATTTGTATAATTTCATTAACTTCATTATATTGTTAATTTTTGACATAGTCAAACAAATTATAAAGGAATTATAATGGTGTCAAAAGTTAACAGTATTGACACCAAAAAATCGTTTTAGTAAAATGTATAAAGACATGTAGATACAGATATCTACAAATTTCTGCATTAAATATTTACGTTAGGAAGTGATTATTATTATATATGGATATTGCCGTGTCAGTACAAAGAATCAGACAGATAACAACAGTTTGTATCAACAACAGCAAGAGATATTAAGCAAGTATAACAATGCCAAAATAATAAAAGAAACTTATACAGGTACTACTACAAATAGACCTAAATTTGAAAAAATTATATCTTCTTTAAAAAAGGGAGATTTACTTGTTGCAACTAAACTTGATAGACTGGCTAGAAGTACATCAGAAGGAATACAACTGATAGAGGGTTTGTTTGCTAAAGAAGTTAGTGTCCATATTTTAAATATAGGTCTCCTAGAAAATACTTCAATGGGGAAGTTCTTTTTAACTACATTACTTGCAGTTGCAGAACTTGAAAGAAATATGATAATAGAACGAACTCAGTTGGGAAAAGAATTTGCTAGAAGGAAAAAAGATTTTAAGGATGGTAGACCAAAGAAATATAGTAATCAGCAGATACAATACGCATTGGGATTATTAAATTCTAAACCTTATAGAGAGGTTGTGAAGATGACTGGTATCTCTAAAAGCACACTTATTCGTGCGAAGAAATCAATTTAATGAGATTTTACTTATGAAAAATTAGAGGTATAAATAAATTGGATGATTTGAATATATTTATGCCTCTAATTAATTTTATTTACAGATATATGGATATAATAAATAGTAAAACTTTTTTTGATTTTTATATAAAGTTTTATAGAGTATATAATTTTCTTGATGTAGTATATTTTATTACATATGTTAAATCATAGTAATGTGTATAATTACTATAGACTTTTGATGAGAAAATGACAATGAAAGAATTTACACAGAGAACAAAAAATTGATGTTTTATGTATTGAATCAAATTTAATATAAAAAGAGATATGCATTAAAATAAGCTTATTTTAATACATATCTCTTTTTATGTTAAATTTCTTAAACATTGTATAAAAAATATCAAAAATATATTGACTCTATAGTTACTATAGAGTTTATAATTAAAACTGTAAAAAAGCAAAATAAGTGTCAGATTTTTAGAAATTATAACAAATATAAAAGTATACTTAAAAAGTTTGTACTAATTAAAGCTGAATTGGTGAAATTTGGCAGGGAAAACGTTGTATAAATAGGTCAAAACAGGAGGAATTAAAATGAGTAATAATATTAATCAAGATTTGGAGACAAAAATAATACATTGGGGACATAGTGCAGATCCAACAACAGGTGCATTAGCTACTCCAATATGTCAAACAGCAACATTTGCTGCAAAGACAGTAGAGCATTTTGAAGAGTTATGTATGACATGGGGGTATGTATATACAAGAGAGTGTAATCCTACACTTACAGAGTTAGAAGCTAAATTAGCTATGCTTGAAAATGCAGAAAGTGCTATATCTAGTACATCAGGTATGGGAGCAATAACATCTACTATATTAGCATTAGTAAAAAGTGGAGACCATATAGTTAGTTCTGATGGAATATTCTCACATACTAAATTATTTATGTCTGAGTTGTTGGCTAAATTTGGCGTTGAAGTTACGTTTGTGGATGCAGTAAATCCACAAAATGTAAAAGATGCAATGAAATCAAATACTAAGATAGTTTATATAGAAAGTCCATTAAATCCATCATTAGATTTAGTAGATATAAAAACAATAGCAGAAATAGCTCATGAAAATAAGAGTTTAGCTATTGTTGACAGCACTTTTGGTACTCCAATTATACAAAGACCAATAGACTTAGGTGCAGACTTAGTAATACATAGTCTTACTAAATTTATAAATGGACATGGAGATACTTTAGGGGGAGCTGTAGCAGGTTCAAAGGAATTAATAGATTTAGTGAGATGGCCAAGTTTATGTTGTTTTACAGGAGCATCTTTACCACCAATGAGTGCGTGGATGATTTTAAGAGGTATGAAAACGTTAGATATGAGAATGAAAAAACACTGTGAAAATGGATTGGCAGTAGCAGAGTTTTTAGAGCAAGAAGAAAATGTAGAATTGGTAAAATATCCAGCACTAAAAACTCATCCTCAGTATGAACTTTGCAAAACTCAAATGAATGGTTTAGGTGGAGGAGTAGTTTCATTTAAACTTAAAGATGGAATAAATGGATTAACAAGAGACCAAGCTAGTAGAAAATTAATGAATTCTTTAGAACTTGCAACAATAGCAACAAGTTTAGGAGAAGAACATACATTAGTTCAAATGAATGGAGAAAATCTAATAAGAATAGCAGTAGGATTAGAGTCTGCAAATGATATAATAAATGACTTTAAACAAGCTATAGAAAAATTAAAATAAAGTTATAGAAATAAAACTAGAAAATTAAAATCTTAAGGAGAGAAAATCATGGAAAACAAAAATAATGTTAAGAGATTTTTGGTAATATTCATATTGGCATTTGGAACAACAGCCATGTATAGTTTACCATATATGAAGTCATCATTTTATGATCCAATGCAACAAGCATTAGCATTGAGTCATACGCAAATAGGGAACTTATTGAGTTTATATGGATTAGTAGGAATGGTATCTTATTTTATAGGTGGATGGTTTGCTGATAGGTTTTCAGTTAGAAAACTGATAACTTTTTCTTTAATTGCTTCAGGAGCATTAGGGTTTTACTTCTCAACATTTCCATCATACAACATGATTCTTTTAATATTTGTATTATGGGGATTTACAACAATATTAACATTCTTCTCAGCTTCTGTTAAGGTTGTTAGAATGCAGGGTAGTGAATCAGAACAAGGAAGAATATTTGGATTTTATGAAGGGTTATCAGGGGTATCAGGTACGTTAATTTCTTTTATAGGTCTTTACTTCTTTGGAAAATTTGCTGAAATAACTATTGGATTTAAATATGTAGTATGGTTATATTCTGCAGCATCTATAATATGTGGTATACTTTTATTCTTCTTAGTAGAAGAAAAGAAAGATACTGGAGCATCAGATGAAGGATTAAGTATTAAATCATTACTAAAAGTAGTTACAATGCCAAAAGCTTGGCTGATTGGTCTTATAATATTTTCAACTTATTTAGTATTTTCAAGTTTAACTTATTTAAGCCCATACTTATCAGAAGTTTATGTAATGCCAATGACTTTAGTTTCAGCTTTATCAATAATTAGAACTTATGTTATAAAAATGGGAGCATCCCCTATTGCAGGTGTTATAACAGATAAAGTTGGTTCATCTATAAGAGTAATGTTTGTAGGGTTTATATTAATGACAATAAGTACAGCAGCTTACTTAGTAATCCCTAAGAGTGCAGGACTTATATGGATAGCTGTAATAAATATGATAATACTAAGTGTAATCTTATTTGGATTTAGAGGTATATACTTTGCATCTGTTTCAGAGTCTAATATATCTTTAGAAACTACAGGAGCAGTAGTTGGATTCGCTTCATTTATAGGATTTTCTCCAGATGCATTTTACTATACAGTTGCAGGTAACTGGTTAGATAAATATGGACAAACAGGATATACGTATATATTTATTTTATCTGTAGTGTGTGCAGTTATAGGTATATTTGCCACTTATGCTTTAAATAAAATAAATAAAAAAGAAAATAAAAACTTGAATAATAAAATTGCTTAAATACTTATAATTATTTATATAACTCTACCTATTTTTAAAAATGGGTAGAGTTGTTCATGTTTAAAATAAGAAATAGTTTCAGTTTAGAGATTTCATAATTATAAAATAACTTTATAACATGTGGTATAAAGTAAGTTTAATTAAAAAATGACAGTAACCATTTAAATATTAAAATAGAAAATTAAGACAATAATAAGAATATGGAGAGTAGATATGTTAGCATTATGGGAAAATGGAATTATAATTATATTTGCATTTCTATTGTTAGGGATAGGCTATTATTTTTCTAGAAATGTAAAAGATATGGAAAGTTATTACCTAGGAAATCGAAGTTTACCATGGTCTTTGATAGTAGGTACTTTGGTTGCCTCTTGGTATGGTGGAGTTGGTACAGTTGGTAGTGTAGAGTATGCAGCTATATATGGGATATCTGCATGGGCAGTATGGTCAATAGCTGCACACATTGGAAGAATGCCTTTAGCATTGTGGGTTGGACCAAGAATTCATATAAGAACTAATATAACAGTTCCTGATTTATTAGAAAGTTTTTATGGAAAGCAAGTTGCTATAATTGGAGCAGTTTTAATGTTTATATATTGTGCACAACTTGGAGAAATAACAGCTATGGGAACTATAGGTAATGTAGCTTGGGGAATTGATAAACAACTAATAGGGTTTATAATGGTAGTGGTAGTAGTTATATTGACAGTTCTTGGTGGTCTTATGGGAGTTGCCATTACAGATATGGTATTGTTTTTCTGCATGGTATTTGGTCTAACTATGGTCATGCCAGGTCAATTTGACCAAATAGGTGGTTTTCAAGGTCTTACAGAAGCACTTAAAGATGCACCTCAGCTAATGCATCCTACAAAAGGTATGTCAGCAATGAAAGCATTGATGTTAATAGTATATTCATTTGGAGCTTATTCAGACCCAACTTTCTATCAAAGGTTTTCGGCAGCAGATTCTCCAAAAGTTGGTAGGAGAGCCTTGTTGACTTGTTTTTCTCTGTGGATATGTTTTGACATGGTGTTAACTATGACAGGTCTTATAGTTAGAGCCACTTATCCAGAAATGGCTCCAGCAGCTGGATATATAACTTTAGTTTTAAATACATTGCCAGAAGGTATAAGAGTAATATTTATAATAGGAATTTTAGGTTCAATAATATCAACACTAGATAGTTATTATCTAGCAGCAGGAGCCACTTTAGCAAATGATATATATGGAAGAATTACTAAAAAAGAATTATCTCAAAAGCAATTAGTTAAACTTACTAGAGTAGGTGTATGTTTAGCGGCAGTTATGGGACTTAGTGTGGCGTTTAGATTTGAAAATGTATATGATGCATGTATATTTGTAGGAAGTATTTGGATGGGTTCAGCATTTGTACCTATAGTAGGAGGACTTCTTGGTAATGGAAGAAGAACATCTATGGGCAGTATTTTGGGAATGATTGTAGGTGGAGTAACTTTTGGTTATTTTAAAATGTTTCCAGTTCAAAGTTTTGAATTAGAGCCTCTTGTTATAGCCATCCCTCTTTCATTTATTGCATGGACAATAGGAAATAGAATAGGCGAAAATTTAAATACACAAAATAATCTATAAAAAGGAGTAGTTATTATGTCTAAATTGGTCTCTAAAGTAAAAAAAGATTTGGAAATAAAATGGATTGGTATAGATGGTTTTTTAGTACTATTATACTTCTTAATAACAGGATTTATATTTTATGGTATAGTAACTAGAAATGATATTATAGTTGGAAAGATAATCCCATATGGAGTTATGATAGCAGTAGTTATAATATTTTTTGATTATCTATATAGAGTATTCAAAATGACAAGAAAAAAAGAGGAAAGGGAATGATTTTATGGATATAAGAGCATTGCCTATAAAAATTACAAAAGATGAAGCTATAGATATAGCAAAAAGTGGAAAGAATTCCTTATTAAGTATGTTGATATTAAAAAATAAAGAAGTTCATGAAGTTAGACTTCATTATATAGAGTTTAAAGTCGTTACACTTAAAATTTATCAAAATAAATCTCCTTTCATGAAAAAAAAACAAGCTAGCAATATAAATGAATTAAATATTTTAGTAAATGGCTCTACAGGTGCTGGTAGTATAGTACAAGAATTACCAGTATCTGAAATTGTAAAAAATGTAGATAATGACATCATACAATATAGTGATAAGGATGAGAGAAGGGTAAAAGCAAAGGCAAATAAAATGGCTATAAGATTAAGTCACAGGTTTATGGGGGGGATACCAGAGATTGAGATAGTTAAAATTGAAAGTATCTTTAGACCATACTGGGTAGTATTCTTTGGAAAAGTGGAATTAAATACAAGAGTAAGTTACTTGCCAATTGAAGCAGATGGCTTTGTTATAGGAATGTAAGATATTTTATATAAATATATTTTACACTTATTGTATAATACATATTGAGAGAAGAGATAATATTTAGTTATATACAAAGTAGCTTCTATATTAGATAACCTAATTTATAATAAGTGATTTTAATGTATATAGATTATAATAATGGAGGAAATTTTCTTATGACAAACTATAAATATACAGGATTTTATATAGAAAAACCAGTAGGAAATAATGTATTTTCATATGAAGAAAGAGAAAATAAGAGTATATATGTTCCAAAACTAATAAGTGGAACACTGGATGATGTGAAATTGGGAAATAAAGTAGTATTTAATGAAATTGATGAAAATAAAGAGATAAAAGCAAAAGGATTGGAAAATATGGTCGAATATGTCCTGGGAAATAAAAGAATATATGTTTTTGATAATCATAACCATGCATTTTATTTTTGGATAAAATCTATGATGGTAAATGAATTCACAAGAGGATGTAAACTAGTACATGTAGACCAGCATAAGGATACTAGAGAGCCTAAAAACTACAATGTAGATATAAATAATCTGGAGGATGTATTTAGGTATACAAATGAGGTTTTAAATGTAGGAAGTTTTATAAAACCAGCATTAAAACATAGTATATTTTCAGAATTAATAATAATAGATAGCTCATATGGCTTTGATTTAGATATAGAACCAGAGTTTGTTCTTGATATAGATTTAGATATATTTTCAGAGGATATGGACTATATACCATTTGATTTTAAACTAGAAAAGATAAAAAATCTAATTAAAAAGGCTAAAGTTGTAACAATTGCTACTAGTCCTTACTTTATAAACCAAGAGTATGCTATAAAAGTATTAAAAGAATTGTTTAATTATGATATAATGTAAGAGTTAACTTTAAATAGAATATGGTATAATCAAAAAGAAGAAACTTCCAATCTAACTAAAAGATTTTATACTATAAAAAAACTAAAAAAATATAGATATACTTAGGAGGAAAAAAGTATGAGTTTATATACTGAATGGAGAAATTTAAGTGATAACCACGAGAATCAAGAAACAGAGGTAAAATTCTGGGAAGAATATTTAAAAGTTGAAGCTGGAATATACAATGAAATATTAAATAATAAAATGGATGTTGTTGAAGGTAAAGTAAGTGAATTAGCTGAAAAATTTGGAACTACTAATGAATTTTTCATGGGATTCATAGATGGAATAAGTGAAAGTTTAAAAGAAGATATAGTTTTAGAAGATGTAGAAGCTGATAAAGAAGTTTCTATAAAAATAGATTGGGAAAAATTATATAACAATATGGTAACTGTTGAGGCTCATTGGCTATATAATTTACAAGGTTGGGAAGAAATATTACCAGCAGACCAAAGAAAAGAAATAATAAAAGCATACAAAAAATCTAAAACAGTAGTTAAAGAAGCAAAAATAGGAAGAAATGATTCATGCCCATGTGGAAGTGGTAAAAAATATAAGAAATGTTGTGGAAAGTAAGGTAATCTTATGTTTATTTTAAGATTTGCAGATGATGAAGACAATTTATCAGTTAAAGATTTTACATCTTTAACTGATTTAAAAAAATATATTAGTGAAAATAGTATAGATAAAACATGGCATCAAATTGAAGAAGTTAAAAAAGTAATACCTAACCTAAAAGAGGAATAAAATTAAGTAACACTAAAAAGAATATTAAAAAATAGTTGTCAATAGTTGTCTATAAGGACAACTATTTCTATTTTTAGATATAAATATAAAATATACAGGGGGTATAAATATGAAATTTATTGATTTACATTGTGATACTATAGCAAAATTAATGGAAAATGTGGAAACAAGTGAACTTAAAACTAACAAATATTCTGTTGATATAGACAGGTTGAAAAAAGGGGATTCATTGGCTCAAACATTTGCTCTTTTTGTTGATACTGAAGAAGTAAAACATCCTTTTGATTACTGTATGAGTATGGCAGATAAATTTCATAAAGAAATGAAAAAAAATAGTGATGTAATAGCTCTAGCTACTAACTATGAAGAAATTATGAAAAATCAATCAGAGAATAAACTTACAGCACTTTTATCTATAGAGGAAGGGGCAGTACTTGAAGGTAGAATAGAAAACTTAAAGAAGTTTTATGATTTAGGTGTTAGAATGATGACAATAAGTTGGAATCATGTGAATGAGTTAAGTTTTCCTCATAATAAGATAGAGTATAGAGAAAAAGGTCTTACAGATTTTGGTAGAGAAGTTGTACATAAGATGAATGAACTAGGTATGCTAGTTGATATTTCTCATATTTCAGATGGTGGATTTTATGAAATTGCAAAAATATCTTCTAAACCAATAATAGCTACACATTCAAATTCAAGAGCAATGATGAATCATACTAGAAACCTAACTGATGATATGATTAAAGTGTTGGCTAATAAGGGTGGGGTTACAGGAATAAACTTCTTCCACTTGTTTTTAAGTGATAAAAGTGAAAGTAAGCTTGAAGATATGGTTAGACATATAAAACATATTGTAAATGTTGGAGGAATTGATGTTGTAGCTTTAGGCTCAGATTTCGATGGAATACATTCAAAGGTTGAGATTGAAGATATATCTCAAATGGGTAAATTATATGAACCTCTAAAAAAAGAAGGATTTAGTGAAGATGAAATAGAAAAAATATACTATAAAAACGCTTTAAGGGTAATAAAAGAAGTGTTATAAGAAATGTTTTTTTGACATTAGGAAACAAAGTTTTATATCGAACATAGTATAAACTAAGATAAAAATTTATTGGAGGTTTAACTATGAAGGTAGGAGACATTGTAGCTAGAAAGTCACATAACAAAGATATTGTATTTAAAATAGTCTCTTTTGGTGTAGATGAAAATAATGAAAAAATAGCTATACTAAAAGGAATTGCATTTAGAGTAATAGCAGATGCTTATATTGATGACCTTGAATTAGTAAAAGCACCTGATATAAAAGATATATTAATAGATAAAAATGTAGAAAATTTATTATATAAGTCAGTAAGAAAGGCTAAAGAGAGACAGAAAAAGATGACAAGGGCAGTTCCAAAACTTCAATTAAATTCTAACACATATGGGATGCCTGGAAAAGTACTACAAATAGATGGAGATAAAGAGTATTTAAAAATTTGTTTGGATGTATATGCTCAACTTGGAATACCTGCAGTAGGAGTAGCAGTTTCAGAGCAAAATCAGCATAAAGAAATAAGAGCATTACTAGAAAAATATAATCCGGATATACTAGTAATTACAGGACATGATGCAATGACAATAAAAAGAGGAGATATAGAAGATATGAATAACTATAGAAACTCTTTAAATTTTATGAAAACAGTTAAAGAAGCGCGTAAATGGCAACCAAATTTGGATAATCTTGTAATATTTGCAGGTGCATGTCAGTCAAATTATGAAAAAATAATAAATGCAGGAGCGAATTATGCAAGTTCCCCTGGTAGAATAATGATACATGCTTTAGACCCTGTTTTTGTAGTAGAAAAAATTGCATGTTCAAGAATTGATGTAGTAGTACCTATTGATGAGGTTATAGAGCAGACTATCACAGGTGTTAAGGGTATTGGTGGCTCTGAAACAAGAGGGAAATTTAGATGGGCAATGCCAAAAACAATATTGCATTAACAAAAATTAACATAATTATACTGTATATATTCAAAAATAGTATTGACATTTTTGCAAAAAATATATAAAATAATTAGTTTAAACGTTTGACAAAAATGTTTATATGTGATATTATGTAAACATATAAACGTTAAAGAAGGTGATATTGTGGCTACTGTTCAAACTCTAGATAAGATAAGAGTAAGCTTAGAAAGACATATAGGAAAGAAGATATTGTTGAAAGCTAATAAAGGAAGAAAGCAGATTATTACAAAAGAGGGTATACTAGAAAAAGTTTATCCAAGCGTGTTTGTTATAAAATTAGATGATGAAAGTAATGGATATCCTAGGGTATCTTATAGTTACTCAGATTTATTAACATCTAATGTAAAGTTGCAAGTTTTTAGAGATCAAGATAAATTACAAATAAGTTAAAATTATACCTATTAAAAATAGGTGTAATTTTTTTTTTGCTCCTTAAATATAAATATAGTGTGATACTTTTATAATACTTAAGGGGGTAAACTATGGAATTAATTAAAGATGTAATTAAAATTGACAATAGAATAGACTTTGGGAAATTTCAAACATTTATTGAGGCAGAAGCAGTAGTGCCAGACAAGAAACTAGATGTATATGAGATTGTAAAGACTGAGGGTTACATATCACTTAAAAAAATTGAGATAGCAGACGGAAAGATACTTTGTAGAGGAAGTTTTAATTACAACGTAATTTACATCGCAGACGATAAAAATACTGTTTCTAATGTAGATGGAAAAGTGGATATAAACGAAGTAATAGAAAAAGATAATGTTATGCAAGATATGGAATACATGTTATTTTCAGAGGTAGAGCATATGGACTGCACTATAATGAATGAGAGAAAGATTAAAGTAGGAGCTCTTATGAATATAAGAGGAAGTTTATTTGAAAAACAAAGATTAGATATTGTAAAGGATGTAGCACAGGTAGAAGGCATACAAAAGCATAGAAAGGAAATTTGTTTTCAAGATATAGTGGGAATAGAAAAAGCAGAAAGTTCTATAAGAGACACTATAACTATAAATACAGAAGAAATTCAATCTATAATAAGCTTAAATCCTTGTGTTAAAGTAAAAGAAAGTAGAGTAACTGATAATAAGGTTATTATTGGTGGAGTGTTAGAAATAAATCCATTGGCTTGTACATATGAGGGTGAACTTGTAGAGTTAGATAGAGTGGGTATAGAGTTTACTCAGTTTGTAGAAGTTCCTGGAGTGAGTGATGGCATGACTGAGGAAGTATTATTGTCCATGTCAGACTTTAATCATATTTTTAAACAAAATAGTGAAAGTAATACAGGTCTATTAGAAATAGATTGTATGGCTTGTTGCAAGGTAAAAGTTACAGATGAAGTGACAAGAGAGGTATTACAAGATGCATACTCTCCTCAAAAGATAATAAAATTTGACCATAAACCTATTCAACTAAATAAGACTTTGAGAAATAGTGAAGAAACATTTATGGTTAGAGAAGGAATAAGAAATGATAATGATGATATACAAATAAAAGATATTGTAAGCGTTTGTCCAACTATGTCTATAGAAAATAGCTACATTGAAGGAAATAAAAGTATTATACAAGGGATTATAAAAGTTGAAATTTTATTTATTCCAGTTGAAGGGCTAAAGTTAGTTTATAAAATTAGTGAAGAAATTCCATTTGAGCATGATATAGAGATGGATAATTTAACTGATACAGCATCTGTTTTTAATACAGCATGTATTGATAAAATTGAAGTTGATTTAAATAGAGACCAAATAGATTTAGTTATAAAAATCAAAAGATTTACTGAAGCATTAGATAAAAAGGCAGAAAGCTTTATTGTTAAAGGTGAAGATCAAGGTGTGTATGATTTATCTAAAGCCCCAAGTATAATTGTATATATATGTAAAGAAGGAGATACTTTCTGGAATATTGCAAAAAAATACAATACAACAGAAAATGAAATTGCAGAACTTAATGATATAAAACTTGACGAAGCAATTAAGCCTGGTAAGTGTCTTATTTTAGAAAAAAAAGTCGTATTAGTAGATTAATATTAAAAAATTTAAAGTAATTAAGTATAATAGGGTATTATAATACCCTATTATTTTATTTTTTGTAGTATAATATTATTGTTAGTGATGCATTATTCTTTAAACAAGGAGGATAGAATGGATTTTATAAAACTAAAGAGCAGAGCAAAAATAAATTTATCCATTGATGTCTTAGGAAAAAGGCAAGACGGTTATCATTTTGTTGAAATGATAATGCAAACGATAGATTTATACGATATAGTAAAAATAAAAGGATTAGATAAAGATGAAATAAAGGTAAAAAGCACTAGTTTAGATATTCCTTTAGATGAAGATAATATTGTTTATAAAGCTGCCAAAATAATTAAGAATAAATTTAATATAAAAAAAGGTGTAGAAGTATTCATAGAAAAAAATATTCCTGTAGCAGCAGGGATGGCTGGAGGAAGTTCCAATGCCGCCGCAGTATTAGTAGGATTAAATGAATTATGGAAACTTGAGTTATCTGAAGATGAATTAAAAGAAATAGGATTTAATTTAGGAGCAGATGTTCCATTTTGTATATCAGGAAGGCCTGCTTTAGCTCAAGGTGTTGGAGAAAAACTAACAGATATTAAAGGTTTACCATGTGATATAAGTATTTTAATATGTAAACCAGAATTATTTGTTTCTACAAAAGAAGTTTATCAAGGATTAGACTTGAATAATATTAAAAAAAGACCCAATAATAAATATTTGATGGAGTGTTTAAATTCAGAAGATATAAGAGCTGTATCAGAAAATATGATAAATGTTCTTGAAAATGTTACTATAAGTAAATATGAAGAAATAAATAATATAAAGCAAGTTATGATGAAAAATAATGCTTTAGGTTCTATGATGAGTGGCAGTGGTCCTACAGTTTTTGGATTATTTGAAAGTAAAGAAGACGCTCTAATTGGAAAAAAAGAATTATTAAAAAAATATAAACAGGTATATGTTGTTAACAGCAGTCAAAAAGGGGTTGAAATTTGTGGAGAATTTAACTAAACTAAACTTGGATAATTACAAGCCATTAAGAGATGTAGTCTTCGAAAATTTAAGAGAGGCAATCTTAGAAGGGAAATTAAAGCCTGGTCAAAGGCTGATGGAAGTACAACTAGCAGAACAATTAGGCGTAAGTAGAACTCCAGTAAGAGAGGCAATAAGAAAGCTTGAATTAGAAGGTTTAGTTGTTATGTTACCTAGAAAAGGTGCATATGTAGCAAATATGTCTTTAAAGGATCTTCTAGATGTATTAGAAGTAAGAGCAAGCTTAGAAGGTTTAGCAGCGTCTCTTGCTGCTGAAAGAATTAGTGATGATGATATAAAAAAACTTAAAGATATATCAGAAGCGTTAAAAAAAAGCATTTTAGAATCAGATTTAGATGCACTATTGAAACAAGATGTAGAATTTCATGAATGTATATTTAAAGCAACAAACAATAAAAAATTAATCCAATTGATAAACTCCTTATGGGAACAAGTGTATAGGTTTAGAGTTACTTATATGTCTGATTACGACTCATCACTTAATATTGTTGAAGAACATAGATTTTTACTTGATGCCATAATCAAAGGTGATAGTGAATTGTCGAAGAAATATGCTACAGAGCATATAGAAAAAGCAGAGCAATTTATGATAGATAAGGCTATGATGAATAAAGACTTATAAAATTTAAAAACTACTTTGAAATGGTTATAATCATTTCAAAGTAGTTTTTTTATTGATATTGAAAAATATTATGAATAAATTAAATTTAATTGGACATAATTGATGATATAAATTTATCTTGAGGGGGACTTTTCAATGAGAAAAATTAAGGTTAGATTGGGAATATTAATATTAAGTCTTATATCAGTCATATCAATAATGACGATAGTAATAAATGGTGAAGTAAAAAAAGTTGATAATATATCAAAAGACTATAAAGATAAATTAATAAGATTTCATGTTATAGCAAATAGTAATACAGATGAAGATCAAGAACTTAAATTAAAAGTTAGGGATGAAGTAATAAAATATTTACAGCCAAAGCTACAAAACTCAAAAAGTATAGAGGAAAGTGAAGCTATTATAAAAAAAGAATATAGTAATTTGGAAGAAATAAGTAAAAATATTATTCTCGAAAATGGATATAATTACAGTGTAAAGGTAGGTATACAATATAGTAACTTTCCTACAAAGCAATATTCTAATATAGTTCTTCCAGCAGGTGAATATAAAGCACTAAAAATTATAATTGGAAAAGGTGAAGGAAAGAACTGGTGGTGTGTTATGTTTCCTCCATTATGCTTTGTTGATGAGTCTAATGGTGTTATAGATAAATCTACAGATGATAAGTTAAAAGAAGTTTTAACTGACAAGGAATATAAGCTAATAAAACAAGACACACCAAAGAAAACAAGTAAAGTAAAAATCAAGTTTAAAGTAATTGAAGTAGTAAAGGATTTAGAAGAAAAATTTTAAAAAAATAAAATTATAAGGAGTGGTTTTAATCATGGACAGGTGGAGTAAACTGATAGCTATATTACTAGCCTTAACCTATATATTTATGCCTATTAAAGAGGTATTTGCAGATGAGCCAACAGAGACAGTTAAGAAAGTAAATAAACAAGAACAAAATGTAGCAAAGAAGGAAGTAATAAATTTATCTAATAATGATTTAATGTTACTGTCTAAATTGGTTGCAGGTGAAGCTAGAGGAGAAAGCTATGAGGGACAGGTTGCTGTAGCAGCTGTAGTAATAAACAGAGTATTGGACCCTAGGTTTCCAGATTCAATAGAGGAAGTTATATATCAGAAAAATGCTTTCTCAGTTGTGCTTGATGGTTCAATAAACAAGACACCAACAGATTCAGCATGTAAAGCAGCTAAAGAAGCTCTTTATGGAACTGACCCAACAAATAAAGCAGTATATTTCTGGAATCCAGAAATAGCCACTTGCAAATGGATAAATAGACTAAATCCATATATGAGAATAGGGAATCATGTGTTTGCAAAATAAATTTAAATTTTTGAGTACTGAAAGGAGTTGTCTTTTTCTAGAAATTATTTTCTAATTTGAGATAGCTCCTTTATTTTTTGTTTAAAATAAACTATAATAATCATTTAGGTAATAATATATTAACTGTGAATATAAAAATAAATTTTAGCGATAAATAAGATGTTGTTAAACACAAAAATGTAAAGTAGGTGTTGTATAAAAATGAGCAATAAACCAATAGGAGTTTTTGATTCGGGATTAGGCGGATTGACGGTTTTGAAAGAAATAATGAAGATATTACCAAATGAGGATATAATATATTTTGGAGATACTGCTAGAATACCATATGGTTCGAGATCTAAGGAAACTATAATTAAATATACTTTTCAAGCTATAAATTTTTTAAAAACTAAAGATGTAAAAGCTATAGTTATAGCTTGTAATACTGCTACTGCGAGAAGTTTAAAAGAGGCTCAAGAAAAATATGATATACCAATAATAGGTGTTATAGAAGCAGGCGCTAGGACAGCTGTAAGCTCCACTAAAAACAAGATTGTAGGTATAATTGGAACAGAAGGAACTATAAGTTCAAAGGCATATAATTTAGAAATATCTAAAATAGATAAAAATATAGAAATTGTTAATAAAGCATGCCCTTTATTTGTACCAATTGTTGAAGAAGGATGGGCAAATACAGAAGTAGCTAAATTAACAGCAAAGATATATCTACAAGAATTAAAAGATAAGAATATAGACTCTTTAGTATTAGGATGTACTCATTATCCTATTTTAAAGAGAACAATAGGTGAAGAGGTTGGAGAACACATAAAATTGGTTAATCCAGCTAAAGAGACAGCTAAAGATTTAAAAAAGATTTTAGAAGAACGAAATATTATAAATAGCACAGAAGCTCATGGAATTTATCAATATTATGTATCAGATATACATGAAAAATTTTCAGATATAGCGAAAGAATTTTTAAAGAAAAAAATTGATAAAATTCAAAAAGTGGAGATACAAAAATATTAGTTTATATGAAGAAGTCTATGGAGGAAAAATCGTTGAGTGTAAAAATAAGTATAAATACTAGACAATATGATGAAAAAGGAAATATGGACACCATAGAGATGACTGCTTTTGGTAAAATTTTTTATAAAAATGATGGAATATATGTTATTTACAAGGAAAAAGAAGAAAATATAGAAATAACTAATACTATAAAAATACTTAAAAATGAAGTTAGTATTAAAAAGTTTGGTTCTATTAATTCAACCATGATGTTTAAGTGTGGAGAAAGTAGTACTACAAAATATGTAACCCCACAAGGTACCTTATTAATTGATATTGACACAAGAGAATTGGATATAAATATACAAGAAGGGGAACACATAAAATTGAAAATAGACTATAATATAAAGATACAAGATTTATTTTTAGGTAGAAACAAAATAGATATATACATAGATATTAAATAATAACTATAGCTATTTTCCAGAAATTTTATAAAGGTAGTGAAAAAACTACCTTTTATTTAATTTATTTGGTATTATTATATTTATATTAAACTTTAATTTCTTAAAATTGATACAAGGGTTTAGCGTTTTTTTATAGAAAGTATACTTAAAAGTGAATAAAACTAAGTGTAAGAGGGATAAATATGATATTTGATAAGGTACTAAGTACTATAAATAAACATAATTTAATACAAAAAGGCGATAAAATAGTTTTAGGTCTTTCTGGAGGACCTGATTCAGTTTGTTTATTGCATGTACTAAATAGATTAAAAAAAGATTTTAATATAGAAATATATGCAGCACATTTAAATCATCAAATAAGAGGAATAGAAGCTCAAAAAGATGCATTATATGTATCTAAGCTTTGTGAGGATATGGGAATTGTATTCTTTGTAAAGTCTATTAATGTACCAAAATATTGTGAAAATGAGGGGTTATCATTAGAAGAAGGAGCAAGGAAGCTAAGATATGAAATGTTTTATGAAATTAAGGATAAGATTAAAGCTAACAAAATAGCTATAGGTCATAATCTCAATGACCAAGCTGAGACTGTCATGATGCGTATTATGAGAGGAACAGGTCTTAAGGGGTTAAAAGGAATTGATTATATTAGAGATAACTGTATAATTAGACCAATCTTGGATGTAGAGAGAATAGATATAGAGGAATATTGTAAAGCTTATAATTTAAATCCTAGAATAGATAAAACAAATTTAGAAAACATATACACTAGAAATAAAATAAGGTTAGACCTTTTACCATATATGAAGGATAATTTTAATTCAAATGTAATAGAATCTATAGTGAGGATGAGCAATAGCTTAAAAAGTGATAACGATTATATTGAGAAAGAGGCAGAAGCTAAATTTAGAGAAGTTTCAAATATAAAAGAAAAGAGCTTTGTAGACATAAATTTAGAAGCTTTTATTTGCTTACATGATGCTATCAAAGTTAGGGTTCTTAGAAATTCTATAAAACATATACTAGGAGATACTAATTTTGTTGATCAAAAACATATAGAGGACATAATGTCTTTAGAAAGCGATTCAAAAGTAAATAAAATGATAACTCTTCCGAGAAATATATTTGTTTATAGAAAAAAAGACAGTATAATATTAACCAATGAGGAAATTGTTAGTGAGGAAA
The DNA here is from genome assembly GCF_020657855.1 of Clostridioides sp. ZZV14-6153. Lineage (NCBI taxonomy): Bacteria > Bacillati > Bacillota > Clostridia > Peptostreptococcales > Peptostreptococcaceae > Clostridioides > Clostridioides sp. ZZV14-6153. Next base: position 23,005 of record NZ_JAGWCZ010000024.1, read on the forward strand.
TTGAATTTTATTACAATATACCTAGTAATGGGTTTATAAAAATAAAAGAATTAAAACAAATTATTGAGACCCAAGTAATGAGTATAGATAGGTATAAGAGTATGAAATTAGACAATTCATCTAAAGGGTTTGATTTTAATAAGGTAAAAGGGGGTATAGTAATAAGGAGCAGAAGGCAAGGTGATAAGATAAAACTTGCTATGGGAAGTAAAAAAGTGAAGGATTTATTCATAGATTTAAAAATCCCAAGAGAAGAAAGATGTAAAATTCCTATAATCACAGATAGTGAAGGAATAATATGTGTTGGAGATTATAAAATCAGTGAGAATTATAAAATTGATGAAAGCACAAAAGAAGTATTAAAAATTAATTTTAACAAATTATAGGGCAAAGCAATGTATGAAAGGAGGGCTTCTATATTGAATAAGTTGCTAAAAGGGGCAGGTTTTTATCTACTTGTTTTTATAATTATAGTAGGTATAGTTCAATTCTCAGGTAAGCCTACAGAAAAAATAAAAGATTTAAAATTTTCCCAAGTATATAGGGAATTAACCGATGAGAATATATCAAGATTGTACTTTGTAAATCAAACTTCTGTAGAAGGTACTATAAAAGATACAAATACAAAGTTTAAATCATATGTTCCAACAGAAATAATGGGAGATAAACTGGCAGATGAAGTGTTAGATCAAGCTAAGGCTGGAAAATTAACATTTGGTGGTGAAGCTAAACCATCTACACCTTGGTTTGTTGAGATGCTACCTACATTACTGTTAATATTCTTTATGGTAATTCTTTGGTTTGTATTTATGAATCAGTCTCAAGGTGGAGGCGGAAAGGTTATGAGCTTTGGGAAGTCAAAGGCTAAGGTTCATAAGGATGATGAAAAAACTAGAGTTACGTTTAAAGATGTAGCTGGATTGGATGAAGAAAAAGAAGATTTACAAGAAGTAGTAGACTTCTTGAAGAATCCTAAGAAATACATTGAATTAGGAGCAAGAATACCAAAAGGAATGCTTATGGTAGGACCTCCTGGAACTGGTAAAACATATCTATCAAGAGCAGTTGCTGGAGAAGCAGGAGTGCCATTTTTCAGTATAAGTGGTTCTGATTTCGTTGAGATGTTTGTTGGGGTTGGGGCTTCAAGAGTAAGAGATTTATTTGAGCAAGCTAAAAAAAGCGCTCCAGCTATAATATTTATAGATGAAATCGATGCAGTTGGTAGAAAGAGAGGAGCAGGTCTTGGTGGAGGTCATGATGAAAGAGAACAAACTCTTAATCAACTTCTAGTTGAGATGGATGGATTTGGAGTAAACCAAGGTATAATAATCATGGCAGCAACAAATAGACCAGATATACTTGACCCAGCCTTACTTAGACCAGGAAGATTTGACAGACAAGTAGTTGTTGGTACACCAGATGTAAAAGGTAGAGAAGCTATATTTAAAGTTCACTCAAGAAATAAACCACTAAATGATGATGTTAAAATGGATGTATTAGCTAGAAGAACACCAGGATTTACCCCTGCTGATATAGAAAACTTAATGAATGAAGCTGCAATACTAACAGCTAGAAAAAGAGAAAAGAAAATAAAGATGGAAACTATAGAAGAAGCTATAACAAAGGTTATAGCAGGTGTAGCTAAGAAATCAAGAGTAATAAGTGAAAAAGAAAGAAGACTTACAGCATATCATGAAGGCGGGCATGCAGTTTGTGCTCATATACTTGAGGAAGTAAGTCCTGTTCATCAAGTTACAATAGTACCAAGAGGAAGAGCAGGAGGATTTACAATGCAGCTTCCTGTTGAAGATAAGTTCTATGCTACTAAAAATGAGATGAAAGAAAACATAGTAGTTTTACTTGGAGGTAGAGTAGCAGAAGAGTTAGTGCTAAAAGATGTGTCTACAGGAGCATCAAATGACTTAGAAAGAGTTACAGCTACTGCAAGAAGTATGGTAACAAAATATGGAATGAGTTCTAAACTTGGTCCAATGTCATTTGACAGTGATGATGAAGTATTTTTAGGTAATAGTTTTTCAAGTAAGAGAAATTATTCTGAAGAGGTTGCTTTTGAAATAGACCAAGAAACAAAACGTATAGTTGATGGTGCATATGATAAGACAAGAAGTATATTACAAGAAAACATGGATAGACTGGAGTATGTAGCTCAAGCCCTACTTATCTATGAAACTTTAGATGCAGATCAATTTATAAAAGCATTTAATAAAGAATTACCATTAAATGATATTGAAAATGCAATTACAGAGGAAAATTCTCCTAAAGAAACTGAAGAGCAATTAACTATAAATCTAGAAAAAGATAGAGAAGAAAGAAACAATGTTGTTGATATAAATAAAAATCAAGAAAATAAATCTGATGAAGATAAATAATTTTAAAACATTGATTATTTTAAGAGTATTATCTATTAAGGATTAAATATTAAGACTGAAAGTATAATGTTAAATTGATAAACAAAGTATATTTGCATATATCAATTTAATTAATACTTTCAGTTTTTTTGTGATTTTATCAAAGATTAGGTAGAATATTAAATTATGGAAATCAATGGTATGGGTATATATGTTTACTTATGATAATATATTAAAAAGGAATTTTAAAATTAGTAGTATTAAAAATATATTAATAATGTATAATTACTTATTAGAAGAAAATAAGTCATGAAATCATGTCATATTAGAGGTGAAGTATGCGAGAGAAGATAATAGAAATTATATTAAATAATAAATCTGAGTTTATTTCGGGTGAAGAGTTGTCAAAGCAATTAGGTGTGTCACGTGCAGCTATATGGAAACATATGAAAGCTCTAAAGGAAGAGGGATATAATATAGAATCTGTAAATAAAAAAGGTTATAGATTAGCAGAAAATCCAACTGATTTATTAAGTCCACAGAACATCTACTATAAATTAAAAACAGAGTTTATTGGTAAGAATATTGAGCATCTTGATACTGTAGATTCAACCAATGAATACGCAAAAAGAGTGGCTGTGAATAGTATAGATGGAACTGTGATTTTAAGTGAACATCAAGATATGGGAAAAGGACGATTAGGAAGAACTTGGGATTCCAAACCTCATGAAGGGATTTGGATGAGTATTATTCTAAAACCAGATATGGAACCGTTTAAAGCGCCATTTATAACTTTAATAGCAGGAGCAAGTGTAACACAAGCTTTAAATAATCTAGGGGCAAAGACTTTAATAAAATGGCCAAATGATGTTATTTTAAATGGGAAAAAAATATGTGGTATACTAACAGAATTGTCTGCTGAGATTGAAAGAACAAATTATGTTGTTCTTGGTATTGGAATAAATGTTAAAATAATGGACTTTGAGCCAGAAATAGCTGAGAAAGCTACCTCATTGTATAAAGAAGGATACAAATTGTCTAGAGTAGATATTGTCAGAAATGTATTGGCTGAATTCGAAAAGTTATATTTAGATTATATTGCAAATAACTCAAAAGAAGAAACTCTAAAAATATGTAGAGATTATTCTGCGATTATAGATAAGAATATATATGTACTAAAAGGAAATGATAAAGAATTAGTTAAATGCTTAGATATAAATGAAGATGGTAACTTAGTGGTTCAAAGTAGTGATGGAAGTGTAAAAGAAATTGTTTCGGGTGAAGTTTCTATAAGAGGAGAAAAGGGATATGTATGATAATATTTTAGATATAGAAGGTTTAAAGGTTGGGCAAGTTGAGGATAGAAGAGGGATGACTGGATGTACAGTAGTGATTTGTGAAGAAGGTGCAACTTGTGGTGTTGATGTAAGAGGGTCAGCTCCAGGAACTAGAGAAACCGATTTATTAGACCCTGTAAATATGGTTCAAAAAGTTCATGCTGTAGTTTTAGCAGGAGGTTCTGCATATGGTCTTGAATCTACTTGTGGAGTAAGTAGATACTTAGAAGAGAGAGGAATTGGTTTTGATGTTGGAGTTGGCAAAGTTCCTATAGTTGTGGGCGCAGTTTTATTTGATTTAGGAGTAGGAGATTTTAAGTGTAGACCAGATATACAAATGGGTTATAAAGCTTGTGAAGTAGCAAATACAACTGTTTTAAATCAAGGGAATTATGGAGCAGGATGTGGAGCTACTGTTGGAAAGATAAGAGGGCAAGAATATGCTATGAAAGGTGGAATAGGAAGTTATTCTATAAAACTTGATAATGGATTGATTGTATCTGCATTGATTGCTGTAAACGCTCTTGGAGATGTTTATGAGGATGGAAAGGTTATAGCAGGTGCCTTAAATGATAAAAAAACAGAAACAATTGATACATACAAATTGATGAAACAAGGTGCAAGTAAAGGCGGATTTAGTATAGATAATACTACTATTGGAATTATAGCAACGAATGCTAAGTTGACTAAAGTTGAATGTAAAAAAATATCTCAAATGGGTCATGATGGGTATGCAAAAGCTATTTTTCCTATCCATACACCTCATGATGGAGATACAATATTCACAATGTCAAAAGGTGAAATAGAAGCAGATATAACGTTATTAGGTTCATTAGCTGTAGAGGCTGTGGAAAAAAGTATAATAAATGCAGTAAAAAAAGCTGATAGTGTAGAAAATATAATAGCATATAAAGACATAGTAAAAAAATGAGAAATATGATGAAATTAGCATATTTTTCTTGTCAAATTGTTGACAATGGCAACTCGTCTTGATAAAATTATTCTTGTTAGAGCAGGCATCCTGAAAGTAGTAGCCTGACTCATAATGATAAAAAATAAGAGTAAGAAAAATCAAAAAATTAAGTAGTCCGGCATCGTTAGTGAGCTGGAACGGAGGTGTATTTTTTATGATGAACACAAGTGCATCAGTAAGAAAAGTAAATGTAAGAAAGATGACTATAATAGGAGTACTATCAGCTATTTCTATTATGCTATCTATGACTCCATTGGGATTTATTCCAGTTGGACCTACAAAAGCAACTATAATGCATATACCAGTTATTATTGGAGCTATTATGGAAGGACCAATAGTTGGGGCAGCAATAGGCTTTATATTTGGAGTATCAAGTCTTTTAAACGCTATAGTAAACCCAACAGTAACATCTTTTGTTTTTATAAATCCATTAGTTTCAATATTGCCAAGAGTTATGATAGGTATATTGGCTTATTATGTATATCAACTAATAATCAATGCTACAAGTAAGGTATACATATCTGGATTAATTACAGGAGCTGTAGGTTCTTTGTTAAATACAGCTGGTGTTTTAGGAATGATATATGTTTTATATGCTGACAAGTATCTTCAAGCAATGGGTCAAAATGGTTCAGCAGGAAAGGTTATAATGGCTCTTGCCGCAGCAAATGGAGTACCAGAAGCAATAGTAGGAGCTTTAGTAGTAGCTGCCGTTGCTGCTGTACTTAAGAAAAGCAAAAAATAGAAAGAAGGTTAATGACATATGCTTCTAGTATTTGATGTTGGAAATACTAATATGGTTTTAGGTATATATAAAGGTGACAAGTTAGTTAATTATTGGAGAATTAAAACAGATAAGGAAAAAACATCTGATGAATATGGAATTCTAATAAGTAGCTTATTTAAGTATGATGATGTGGATATAAATGCTATTGATGATGTAATAATATCATCTGTAGTTCCAAACGTTATGCATTCTCTTGAAAATTTTTGTATAAAATACTGTAAAAAGCATCCATTGATAGTAGGTCCAGGCATAAAAACAGGTCTAAATATAAAATATGATAATCCAAAACAAGTTGGAGCAGACAGGATAGTTAATGCTGTAGCAGGCATAGAAAAATATGGAGCACCAAGTATACTTGTAGATTTTGGAACAGCAACTACATTTTGTGCTATTTCTGAAAAAGGTGAATATCTAGGGGGTACAATAGCACCAGGAATAAAAATATCTAGTGAGGCATTATTCCAAAGTGCATCTAAATTACCTAGGGTAGAATTAGCAAAACCAGGTATGACTATTTGTAAAAGTACTGTATCAGCTATGCAATCTGGTATAATTTATGGATATGTAGGTTTAGTTGATAAAATAATAAATATGATGAAAAAAGAATTAAATTGTGATGATGTTAAGGTTATAGCTACAGGTGGACTAGCTAAACTAATTGCTTCAGAAACAAAAAGTATAGATTATGTAGATGGTTTTTTAACGCTAGAAGGATTAAGAATAATATATGAAAAAAACCAAGAATAATTAATACAGGGAATTGGATTATATATCCAATTCCCTTTTTATGATAGTTTTTTAGTGTTATGTGGTATATTATAATGAGGAAATGCAGATTTAGAAATAAAATCACAAAAACAAAGGAAAATATAGGAGAAAAACGATGAAAGTAGGAAATTTAGAATTAAAAAATAAAGTTTTTCTGTCACCTATGGCAGGGGTAACAGACCTTCCATTTAGATTAATTTGTAAAGAACAAGAATGTGGACTTTTATATACAGAAATGATAAATGGTAAGGCACTTTGCTATGATGATGAAAATACTAAAAAAATGCTTAAGATAGAAAAAGAAGAGCATCCTGTAGCTGTTCAGATATTTGGTTCTGAACCAGATTTTATGGGAAGAGCAGCAGAAATAATGAATGAATATCCAAATGAAATCCTTGATATAAATATGGGATGTCCAGCTCCAAAAGTAGTTAAAAATGGGGATGGTTCAGCACTTATGAAAAATCCTAAACTTGCAGAGCAGGTATTAAAGGCGGTAGTGAAGAATTCAAAGAAACCAGTTACTTTAAAAATAAGAAAAGGATGGGATGATAATAATATAAATGCTGTTGAGATAGCAAAGATGGCAGAAGCTTGTGGAATAAGTGCTTTAGCAATACATGGAAGAACGAGAGAGCAATATTATACAGGTAAAGCAGATTGGGATATAATTGCAGATATTAAGAAAAATTTAAATATACCTGTTATAGGAAATGGTGATGTATTTACAATAGAAGATTCAATAAATATGTTAGACAAAACGGGTTGTGATGCTATAATGATAGGTAGGGGTGCTCAGGGTAACCCGTGGATATTTAAAAGAATAAACCATTATATGAATACAGGCGAGATTTTACCAGAGCCAACTCTTAACGAAAAAATAAGTACTGCCATTAAACATTTAAAGCTTGCAGTAGAAGAACATGGAGAGTATGTAGCTGTAAGGGAAATGAGAAAACACATCGCTTGGTATTTAAAAGGTCTTAGAAACTCTGCAAGACTGAGAGATGAAATTAATAAAATAGAAGACTATCAAGAAGTTGTGTCGAAATTGGAGTACTATATGGAAGACTCCTTGACATAAAAATAATAGTGACTTATAATATAGCGCATAAATTAAAAAAAGATTATAAAAATTTTAAAATATAATTAGGAAAATTCCTAAGAAATTTGTGAAGGAGTTGTATTTACAATGGAAGAGAATAAAGAATTTTTATTGACACAAGAGGGATACGATAAATTAGAAGAAGAATTAGAGAATTTAAAGGTTGTAAAGAGAAAAGAAGTTGCAGAGAGAATAAAGGTTGCTATATCTTTTGGTGATTTATCTGAAAATGCTGAGTATGATGAAGCTAAAAAGGAACAGGCACAAGTTGAAGAAAGAATCTTAAAATTAGAAAATATGGTTAGAAAAGCTGTTATCATAGATGAAAGCAAAATAGACCTTAATGTTGTTACAATAGGTTCAATAGTTAAAGTTAAAGATTTAGAATTTGATGAAGATGTTGAATATACTATAGTTGGTTCAACAGAAGCAGACCCATATGACGGTAAAATATCAAACGAATCTCCTGTAGGAAAAGCGCTTTTAGGAAGAGCTGCTAAAGAGGTTGTAGAAGTGCAAGTTCCTGATGGAGTTGCTAAGTTTGAAATATTAGAAATAAGAAGATAATCTGGAGGAAAAAAATGAAAAATAATCAACAAAGCAATGAAGAAGCACAAATTCAAGAAGACCTTAGTGAAGTACTTCAAGTAAGAAGAGATAAACTAAAAAAATTACAAGAGTCAGGTAGAGACCCTTTTAAAGAAAGTAGATATGATAGAACTCATTATTCTATGGAAATAAAAGATAACTTTGAAGCTCTTGAAGGTCAAACTACAAAAGTAGCAGGACGTATAATGAGCAAGAGAATACAAGGTAAAGCTGGTTTTATAGATATTCAAGACCAAGAAGGAAGAATTCAATCTTATGTAAGATTAGATGCTATAGGGGAAGAAGAATATAGTGTATTTTCAACATATGATATTGGAGATATAATTGGTATTGAAGGGGAAATATTTAGAACTAAAAAGGGAGAAATATCTGTAAAGGCTAAATCTGTAGTATTATTATGCAAATCTTTACAAGTTTTACCAGAAAAATACCATGGATTAAAAGATCAAGAATTAAGATATAGACAAAGATATGTTGATTTAATAGTGAACCCAGAAGTAAAAAATGCTTTTTTAATTAGAACGAAAGCATTAAAAGCATTAAGAGCATATTTAGATGACAGAGGATTTTTAGAAGTTGAAACTCCAATATTAAATACTATAGCGGGTGGAGCAAATGCTAGACCTTTCATAACTAACCATAACACTTTACATATACCAATGTATTTAAGAATAGCAAACGAATTATACTTAAAGAGACTTATTGTTGGTGGATTTGATAAAGTTTATGAAATGGGAAGAATGTTTAGAAATGAAGGTATGGATTTAAAACATAATCCTGAATATACGGCTATAGAATTATATCAAGCATATGCAGACTACACTGATATGATGGAGATAACAGAAAATGTTGTTGCACATATGGCTGAAGTTGCTACAGGAAGCATGATAATCAACTATCAAGGAACAGAAATAAACTTTACACCTCCTTGGAAGAGAATGACTATGGAAGATTGTGTGAAGGAATATTCTGGTGTAGATTTTTCTACAATAAATACAGATGAAGAAGCATTAGAAATTGCTAGAGAAAAAGGCATAGAAATAAAACCTGGAATGAGAAGAGGGGAAGTAATAAATGCTTTCTTTGAAGAGTTTGGAGAAGATAAATTAATCCAACCAACATTTATAACACATCATCCAGTTGAAGTATCTCCATTATCTAAGAGAAATGCTGAAGACCCAAGAAGAACTGATAGATTTGAAGCTTTTGCTAATAAGTGGGAATTAGCTAATGCATTTTCTGAGCTTAATGACCCAATTGACCAAAAAGGAAGATTTATGGACCAATTGAGAAAAAGAGAATTAGGAGATGATGAAGCTTTTGAAATGGATGATGATTTCTTAAAAGCATTAGAAGTAGGTTTACCTCCTACAGGTGGACTAGGAATAGGTATAGATAGAGTTATTATGCTATTAACTAATTCTCCATCTATAAGAGACGTATTATTATTCCCAACTATGAAACCTATTGATAATAATCAAAATAAAGAAGAAGAAGAAAAATAAAAAATACAAGCATTCTACTAAGTTTTAAATAGAATAGAGCTATTAAATTATCAATAAATAGCTTTATTTTATTTAAAATGTCAATGTAGAATGCTTTTTATATATTCTAAAAAAATTTTCATGTATTTAATTTATAAATTACCAACAAACGTTACAAACTGATATTAGTTTTTGTTGATTGGAACTTTATATTTAGAAAATATGATTGAAAGTAATTTATTATGAAAATATTTAAAGTAATTTTTGGGAAGGAAAAAGGAATAAGTTTTGAGAATACTATATATAAAAAATTATTGGGGGAATGTGTGATGTTTCAAGTAATTGATTTTTTATGTTTAGTTTGTATTGGATTTTTAGTTCTTGATGTTATGGTATATTTTTGTAAGGATGCAATGGATATATTTGAAAGTACAACTAAGGTTAATAAAGTTAAGAGTATAAATGTTTGGGCAGATAGAGTCAGAGCTAACTCATATTCTTATGAAAATAAAATTGCAAAATAGGAAAAACTGTATATGCATGTGTTACTTGTAATATCAAGGGTTATATCTGTTAGTTTTAGTTAAATGTATTAAAAAAAACAAAGAGCTATAACCTTTTTTAAAATAAAAAACAAAAAAAGTATTGACGAATTATTTTTAAGGTGATATAGTATTACTTGTCCTTAAGAAAAGGGCAAACATGAAAAATGAACTTTGAAA
>NZ_JAGWCZ010000025.1:0-33047 GCF_020657855.1 Clostridioides sp. ZZV14-6153
TAAGAATCATAAATTAGCAGGTGCAATAAGTGAAGTTAGTTGGTATGAATTTAGAAGGTTACTTGAGTATAAAGCTATTTGGTATGGGAGATTAATTTCTGTGATAGGAAATACATATCCATCAAGTCAGTTATGCAGTGTATGTGGTCATAGAAATAAAGATGTAAAAAACTTATCACTTAGAAAGTGGGTTTGTTCAGAGTGCCATACACAGAATGACAGAGATATAAATGCCAGCATAAATATACTAAAAGAATGATTAAGATTAGTGGGGATGGAACAGCCCTTAGAGCCTATGAATGCTTAGTGCAAAAGTGCTATCGAATATGAATCTCCACCTTCAAACATTACCGAAGGTAATTAAGGTGGAGTAGTTCAAGTTATTGTCTATTAAACTGTATTTTAAACTTTATATATCTTTTAAGGAGTGGGAATATCCTTTGGAATAGGACACTTATATGTTTTCCCATTCATTGATTTATCGAATTCTTCTTTTGCCTTTTTAGCTATCTCTGGATTGTTTAATATTTTAGCTCCAAACATAGCCATAATTTTTGCTGCATATATCATACCTTTTTCTCCAATAGAACTTCCTGCACAAGATGTAAACTGCCAACTATGCCCAGGTGCACCTATGTTTGTACATCCTGTAAAAAAGTATGCTGTAGGAACTATATGCATTACATCTCCAATATCAGTAGAGCCATAGCTATTAAAGTTCGTAACATTTCCTCCTCCATAATATAGGTGAGTTCCTTCTGGTAAATTATATTTACTTATCATAGCCTCATATTGTTGTGGGCTTTGTCTATCTAATTCAGCTGCAAAATCCAATTCATCTTGAGTCCAAGGCTCTTGTGTAATATCATCCATACATTCTGACACAAGATTTGCTAGAACATGATTGTTTAAAGTATTATAGCATCCTCCTAAAAACTCTACTTCAACCTCAGTCTCAGTCATCATTGCAGCTCCTTTTGCTACCTTTATAAGTCTTTCATATGTATTTTCTACAGCTTCTCTACTCAAAGCTCTTGTGTAATACCATACTGATGCTTTATCAGGAACTATGTTAGGTGCCACTCCTCCATCTGTAATAGTATAATGAATTCTTACATCAGAAGTAACATGCTCTCTCAGATAATTAGCTCCTACATTAGTAAGTTCTACAGCATCTAAAGCACTTCTTCCATTTTGAGGGTCTGACCCTGCATGTGCAGTTATCCCCTTAAAATGGAATTTTACAGAATTAACAGCTGTTGATATACCCACTGTAGCTTCACTAATTTTATTTGGATGGAAATTTATAGCTAAGTCTAGACCTTCAAATGCACCGCCTCTAGCCATAAATCCTTTACCTGTTAATTGTTCTTCTCCTGGACATGCATAAAAAACTATAGTTCCTCTTAAATTATTTTCTATCATTTCTTTTTTAAGTCCTATTACCGCTCCTACATGCGCAGTACATAATAAATTATGTCCACATCCATGACCACAAGCTCCCAATTCAAATGCTTCTTGCTTTGTTGAAACTTTTTGGTTTAAACCAGGTAATGCATCAAACTCTCCCATAAAACCTATAACTGGTTTCCCTGAGCCAAAACTAGCCTTAATAGCTGTAGCTAAACCTCCTACCCCTACTTCCACATCAAATCCTTCACTTCTTAGAAAATTTGCTGTATTTTCACATGCTTTGAACTCTTTAAATGCTTTTTCTGGATTTTTCCATATTTTCTTACTCAAATCATCAAGTTTAAGTCTTTTTTCATCTATCTCTCTTATAGATATACTTCCTATCATTAACTTTACCTCCCATAAATCTATTTCATATTAACCAAATATAAGTGGACCTATTATACTAGCAAATGCCACTGAAGCAATAGTTACAGTAACAAATCCTCCTATAATCATTTTTGGTAATAAATAATCTGTTGCCCTTTGCTTTTCTTCTACACTTCCTTCCATAGCATCAATACCTTCATTAGAAATTATCTGTGTTGCTGGATAAGCAAGCATACAAGTTACACCAATCGCTGCTGACATTCTTGGAGAATATCCTAATAACTTTCCTACAATTGCAGTAAATAGTATTATGAATATAGCTCCTATAACTAGTATTCCTATAGTTGGAACAATCATTGCAAATAGTGCTGTTGGAGTTACCTTAGCAAGTCCTCCAGGTAACATTAACATACAACCAAACATTATAATCCCATTAGATTGAGATTTATCTAAAATTCCTTTTTCTAAAAATCCTATTCGTGTAAAAATTAGCCCTACTAACAAACATGCTATATTTGGATTTAAATAATAGTTTGAAGGAGTAAATCCTGGTATTAAAGTAGCCAAGCCTACAAAGTTACCAATCATAGCAACAAATGAAAGTTTTGCAAGATATACTAATGTAGATGATTTTTTATTTGACTCTTCTTTAAAAATTCTCATACTTGGAAGCTTAAAATTACTTTTTGATTCATCCCTTAAGAAATCTCCCCTATCTCTTTTAAATTTTAATTCTTTATTTATACAATATGTTGTTATAGGAATACCAAAGAATTTTTGAAATGACAATACTAGAATTACAAATGCTGCAAGTTCAGGTCTATTTGCTGCTTCTGCAACCGTTGTTACAATAATACCAGCAATAGTAGAACCTGCTATTGGAGGTGCTGCTATTAAAGCATACTCTCTACCAAATAACATACTACCAACTGTGAAACAACCAACCGCTATGCCTACAATACCTACTAATGCAATTACAACTGTTTTCCATTCATGGCATAAGTCTTCAAGGTTTATAAGTGTTCCTAAGTTAGTTATTAATAATGCTATACCAAAGTTACTCATCGCAGCTAATATCCCCGATGCTCCTGTAACATCTTTTGGTAGAATATTAGTCCAAAATCCTAATAAAAATATAATACATACAAATAGCAATGTTGAAATTGCACCTTTTGTTTTCTTAGATAAAAACTCACTAAAAGCATAAATCATTACACATACAGTAAAGCAAGTAAGCGGATTCCAAAAATTTTCCATTGTTGTTTCCTCCTAAATATAATAATTTTTTATCAATAAAACAATAATTATAAAATGTATATTCTGTAGTTATTATTAACTACATATAGCACAGTTTGATATTTTTTGATGATATTTTTATACGTCTTAAATTATTCCTAAAATATCTAAATAAATATAACTTATAGTTAACTTTTTAAATATTTACCATAATCATTAATTTACTAGACTTCTTTTCAATTTTTGACTTTCTACATTATTTTATAAATGCAGAATTGTACTACAACTATCTTCAATTTTAATATACATGTTGGAAGACTTGTCTTTATTTAATATTAGATATATAATTTACGCTTTATATACGTCTTAAATTATTCTTAAAATAGCTAATATAAATTAATAACATACCTATTACTATTGTTAAAAGATACCTTATTTTAATTATTTCTTTTAAGTCTTCTTTAGGTACAAATTTGTATCTGCTAATACCTCCCCTCTTTAAATTAGACTATATCTAGCGACTTTAGAAATCGTATTCCTAGAAATAACAATTATTTGTCATATTAAATCAATGATAAACTATATGTCTATAGTAGTCCTAAATTATTCTTAAATTAGCAATAAAAAATAAATTTACTAAAATATAAAGTCACTAGTTTTTATTTTGTCAAACTATTCTTTATATAAATTATAATTTCAAACTTTACTTTTGTCAATATATTCTGACAATAAATTGCAAATTTATAGTTTTAAAATTAGTCTTAATCTTCTTATATCACTATGTACTTTATACTTAAATACTACAAAATTTTTTAGTGACTATAAATTCTATGTCAGTATATAAAGTCCTAAGTTTATTTTTATTTAAACGTGATAGTACTATATTCAAGTAAATTTCCATAAAAATCACCCTATTTTGTCATGAACCTATTTATCCCTATCATCTTTAAGATAAATTGGTGGATGCTTCACACTTTTTAATTCTTCATTGCTTTTTAAAAGTTTATTATTATTTTCCATATCATAAATCTGTAACATAACTTTATTTACATATAGAGCATAATAATCATCACTATAAAAATACTAATATTCATATTGAGGGTCATCTTTGTAATATACTCTGTATAGTATTCCTTTGTAGCTTGCTTTCTTTGCTTTTTCTTTTGTAATACTCTTTATATTATCTTCTGAAATATCTTGCTTTACCATATATTTATTAATATATATTTCAGCATCCTTCCATGGTTTAAAGTAATTGTTATATACAACACTCCCTGTTATACCTACAATACTTATAATTAATACTAATAAAAAAGATATAGTAGTATCTACTATCATCTCAATTAACCCAGAAAAATCCTTCCCAATTTTTTTCTCGTCTCCAGGATGTAATTCTGGAAGATATTTATCACAGCAAATAAATTTTGCTCCAGCACCTTCAATTTTATCTTTAAATTCATTAAAAGAATAATACAATACCTCATCCCCTCTATCTACCAATTCACGAACTACTTCAACTGTAGGATTAGTGTGAACATATGCAGGAATACTAAAAAATACTATTTTACTCATATTTTATCCATCCTTTTATAATTTTTTTAAAATTACTATTCTTTACCTATTACTCCCATATGACCTATAAAATTTATCAAATCATGTTGATGAACAATTCCTAATCCTCTTTCTTCATATCCTAGTATCAATAATTTATCTCCTGCGTTTATATTAAATACATCCCTTGCTTCTTTTGGAATAACAATCTAACCACGTTCACCAACTACGACAGCTCCAAAGAAAAATTTTCCTTTAGGTGGTATTACAATACCTATTTTTTCTTCTGAATGATTAACTAAGTCATCTAGTTTGACATTGTACAATTTTGCAAGTTTAATGCAACTATCTATATCAGGAGCAGATTCGCCTTTTTCCCATTTTGCTACTGATTGTCTAGATATATTAAGTTTTTCAGCTAATTCCTCTTGTGTGTACTGATGGATTTTTCTTAGTTTTTTCAAATTCGTATTAATCATATTTTTCATGCCTCCTATGTTTATAGTATTAGATTTATTGCTTAAATTCTATCAACTAATCTTAACATTCATGTATATATTTATATCAAAAGAATTTAAACTATATGCTGTTAGAGAAAACCTTGAAAAAACTAGATTCACAAAGGATATATTTTTAGAAGCATGTATTGATTTAAAAATAATAGGATTTGATAAACCAAAAGATTGTCTTCGAAAATGGAGAAAAATCTACTTAAAACAAGGCTAAGCCTCTCTTGTATCTAAATCAAGTAGAAAACTAAATCTAAAAAAGAAAACAAATGTAAAGATGAGTTGAAACGAGTAAAAACAAGAATCAAATATCTTGAAATGGAAAATAGTTTTAAAAAAATATAGATGTTCTGGAAAGGACCATGATAAAATAAATAAAGTTTCTGGAAATAAAAAACACTTTTGAACAATACATAAAATTAAATAAAGAAGATAAATCTTTACCAAAAATGACAATAAAAGAACTTTGTAAAATAGCCAATGTAAGCCGTTCAGGCTACTATCATTGGTTAAACTGATATAACTACTGCTACTAAATAACATAGAGTAATGAAAAATATTTTAAAAAGAAACTTTATTCAAAGTAATCCTTTAAATGTGTTGCTAACGGATATTACCTATTTACACTATTCAAATTGAAATATAGCATATTTAGATGCAGTAAAAGATGTTACAACAAGGGAAATACTTTCTTATCATACCTCTCAAAATTTATCTATGAATTTAAGCCTACGACCAATCAAAGACATAAGTGATAAGTATTCAAAAAATGATTTGGAAGGTTGTATGATTCATTCTGACCAAGGAATATATTCAAAATTTATATCTGCATGTAAAAAAGCTAATTTAATACAGTCTATGTCAAGAAAAGGAAATTGTTTGGACAATGCCACAATGGAGTCGTTTTTTGGTCACTTAAAAGATAAAGCTGGTTATGAAACATGTAGGAGCTTTGATGAGGTAGAAAATATTGTATCAAATTACATAGAATATATAATAATAAAAGGGAACAATGGATATTAAAAAAGATGACTCCTGCACAATACAAGAATCATCTTATGGTTCCGTAATCATTCTGTGGTTTTTTGATGTACGATATAAAGAGCTCAGTTCATTAATAAAGTGTCTTTTATAGTTATGTAATTACATACGTAAAAGATTTGCCATGACATCATAAGTATTGTATCCAACAACTCCATCTGAAGTTAGACCATGACCTCTTTGGAAGTGTTTTACTGCATTATATGTGGCAGGACCAAATGAACTATCTAAACCAATGTCATAATTTAGCTCACGTAACAGTAGTTGTACACAGTGAACATTATTTCCTTTTGTAACATGACCATAACCAACGAGTGTACGAGTACTTATTGTATAGTTTTTGTCACCTGATATAGTAATAGTTGCCTTATCTGGGTCATATTTTCCATAATGTTGTGAATATGTTCCCATACTCTCATCTTCTGAACTAAGAATACTTTTATTATCTGGAATAAATATTTCAGCATTTGGGTCAGGGTCTATATTTAATTCCTGACATTTTTGTTCATAGTATTCTTTAACTTCTTGTGGTGCAGTTTCATACTTAAATGTGTATCCAGAGCTTTGGAAATAGATTATAGACGACTCACTTTTATTTGTATTATCGTCTTTTTGCTCTGCGAATGCTACACTTGTAAATGTAAGCATTAAACAACAGAAAAGTGTTAGAACTTTTTTTAACATAAAATCCCCCTAAAATAATTGTATTTCTACTTAATAGTTGTATTACTTTTAGTAGATACTTCTATTTTATCAGACTTTCTTGGAATTTCACCTAAAACTTTACAAGTTTCTTCATACATTTTTCGATATTTCTCTGGTGCAGTTTCATATGTATAATCTATAGTTTCTGCAAACTTAAGACCAAGGTACTCAGAATCAGCTTTATTTTCAGATGGTATGTTTTTATGTATGGTTTCTAAAGCATTAATTTCTAAAAAAGATGTGCTTGTAATTATAAAGATTAATATTCCTGATATAATGCCACTTTTGCCTTTCTGATTTATAATATTTTCAAGTCTTACTTCCAAATCTGGTTTATTAAATTCTGTTGTTAACAATCCGCTACAAGTAATGTTAGAAAGCTCTATTGATTTGAGTAAAGTCATACCATAAGATTTTTTCTCTTTTAGAGAACAATTATTTAGAACACTTTCATCACAACAAAGTTCACAATCAATTGAAATTTTTTTGCTCATTATGAATACAAATGGATTAAACCAATATAAGCCTTTTATAAATACTACTAAAAATTTTATTAATATATCTTTGTTTTTAAAGTGAGTTAATTCATGTTTTAAAATCCAATATACTTCATCTGCACTATATGGTAAATCAGGTAAAAGTATATATGACTTAAATAACCCCATACCTGCTGGGCTTTCTGGTTCTTCTGTATATCTTAGGGTTATATTTTGCTTAATATTTAATTCAGATAATAAATTATGATAAATGTTATTGATACTTTCATTTTCTATTTCGAAAGAAGTATCAATAATTAAGTCTTTAAATTTTAAATATTTAGATAATACACAGTATAAATATATTATCGTTCCAATTGCAAAAATTAATAATATAAAAAAAGAAATACTTATTTCTTCTTTTATATTATTATTAAGATTAGATATGTTATTAATAAGAAAATATTTTTGTGGTGTATCTGTAAAAAAATTTACTGAATAATTAAACATAAAAAATAACATTCTAAAAATAATAATCAACCAAATATAGTAATTAAATTTTTTACTAAATTTTTTAAAGAAAAATGTTTTTAAAAATATTAATATACAAATGCTAATACTACTTATAATAACTGTTTTTAAAATATTGTAAACTAAATAGTTAACACAATTATTCATCTTCATCATCTCTGAAAAGTTCACTAAAAGACTCTACTTTTTCTTTTGATATTGTTTTGTTGTTAAGAAATGAAGTAAGAAAGCTTTTAATTGAATTGTCATGAATATTTTTACAGAATAACTCGGTTACAAAATCTTTATATTCTTCTTCACCCACAATAATTATGTAATGAGTATATCTATCTATTTTATTAGCTTCTAAAAATTTCCTTTTAACAAGTCTGGCTAAAAGCGTAAGTGTTGTTGTTTGTTTCCAACCATATCTTTGTTCCATTGCGTAGATAACATCTTTAGATATTACTGTCTCATTTATTTCCCATATAAACTTCATAATCTTTAATTCTGCTTCTGGTATTTGTTTTAACATAGTTATCTGCCCCCCCCTATACTCTAATACTACAAAACTAGATCAAAAGAGTCAAATAAAAATTTTTAGGAATAAAAACAAAATATATGTCAAGAAATTTAACATAATTTTATTTTAAATTTATATTGAATTTCTTAATAAAATCCAAGAAAATCAAGTTTGAAAATGATAGATACTTGGAGATACCTTTAAACACAAAATAAAAGCATATTTAATTTAAAGATGCTTTTATTTTTTAAATTTTTGTATTTTTATTCAATTTTTATAAGACCTTTTTCATCTTTAGTAGAGACTTCTATTATATCTGAATCCTGAGGAGTTGTACCTAGTTTCTCACAAGTTTCCTCATACATTTTTCTGTATTTTTCTGGAGCAGTTGCATATGTATAATCTATAGTCTCTGAAAATTTAAGGCCATCATTCTCAGTGTTAGCTTTATTTTCAGAGTGTATATTTTTTTGTATAGGTTCTAAGGCATTAATTTCCAAAAAAGAAGTACTTGAAATTATAAATATTAATATTGCTAATATAATACCATTTTTACCTTTACTCTTTATAATATTTTCAAGTCTTACCTCTAAATCTGATTTATTAAACTCTGTTGTCAATAAACCTCCTTCATTAAAATTAGAGAGCTCTATTGATTGAAGTAAAGTCATGCCATAAGATTTTTTCTCTTTTATAGAACAATTATTTAAAACACTTTCATCACAACAAAGTTCACAATCCGCAGAAATTCTTCTACTCATAATATAAACAAGTGGATCAAACCAATATAAGCTTCTTGTAAATGCTACTAAGAATTTTATTAGTATATCTTTATTTTTAAAATGTGTTAATTCATGTTTCAAAATCCAGTATATTTTATCTTTGTCGTATGGTAAATCTAGTAATAATACATATGACTTAAATAAACCCATACCAGCTGGACTTGATAACTCGTCTGTGTATCTTAAAGGTATATTCTTTTTTATATTTAGTTCAACTAATAAATCCTTGTAAATATTATTTATGTATTCATCTTCTACGTCAAAAGAGGTATCAATAATTAGATTTTTAAATTTTACATATTTATATAACATATTAGAATAAGAGAATATAGCTCCAACTATCCAAATCAATAATAAACAAAATGAAATATTTAAACTTGGACTAATCTTAGTATCAAGATTCGTAATATTGTCAATTAAAATATAATTTTTTGATGCCTCTTTAGTAAAGTCTATAGAATAACTGAAAAAGAAAAATATCATTCTTAGTATAATGATTAACCAAATGTAATAGTTAAATCTCTTACTAAATACTTTAAATAAACGTACTTTTAATAATAGTAATAAGCAAATATAAATACTGCTTATAATTGTTGTTTTTATTATACAATCAAATAAATAATTCATACAATTACCTTACCCCTCAATAAAATAACTTTTTACTTTATAATTTAATATATATTTATCTTATATATACAATAATACATTAAGACAAATATGGAAATACTTACCTGTGGATGTTTTAAAAAAATAACTATACTATTAAAGATAATATCTTAATAGAAGTATAAAATGCAACTTAAAAAGTTAAAAGAAAGATATAAGCAAGTGTTAAGGGTAATAAAACAACTCGTCAAAAAAACATAATAATAAATTTATCCATTCAATTTCTACATTGCATAAAGACGGACATTTAACCAAAGAAAAACTAAATAAATTGGAGCATTGGGTAAGAAGCTGGAAAGATGAGGAGTGATATATAAAAACATTTTTAAAAAAGAGTTATCATGCTTAAATAACTCTCTTCTACTCATTGTTCTTAGCTTCATTTAGATTTTTTATTAAAACAGACAAAACCTCTGAGACAATTCTTAATCCTTTTGAATCTAAATTTTCTAGACCTTTTATTATATCATTCTGTAAATGAGGTTTTGCATATTCAACAGAATCTTTAAGAATTATATCTGCTGTTGTATCTAAAGCATTTACTATTTTAATAAGTGTTTCTAAGCTAGGTATCTTCTTACCTCGTTCAATATTACTTAAATGATTGTATCCTATATCAATTTTCTCTGCTAATTGCTCTATTGTAATTCCTAATTCTTTTCTACGCTTTCTTATTCTTTCTCCTAAATAACTTAAATTCAATTTATTATAATCTCCTATTTTTATATAATTCTTATTAATTAGTATATATTTTAAAGTATACATTTTTAATACTCTAATAGGTCTAAAAGTATCTAATAGAATATATTTTTAAAAATATTCTATGCTTATCAAATGAAATTATCTGAAACGGAGATGTCTCAAAATAAAAATTTGAATCATATCCTTTTTTGTATAAAAAACAAAAAAAGGGTTCCTAAGAACCCCTAATCTATGTGATAATTGTCCTGTGAAAAAACAAAAACAACATTTTTATTATATCAGATATGGGTGTTATAAATAAGTAGTATTGCCATTAGCATTGAAACAATTATTCTCAAGGATGATTCAGTAAGACTACTTAGCCCAATTTTAGAGGAGTTGAACTTAAAGTTTGATTAGAAAAAAATCAATTTTGAGACAACCCCTTTGTGCTAAATCACTTTACTTTACTCACCTTTTCTTACATCATTTTCACCAATATCTTGTATTCCAACAAATATAAGATTTATTAGCTCTGTTAGTGATTTCCATTGCGATTTTTTTGAATCAAGATAATAATAGTTTTTAGTCCCTTCTCTACGTACATTAACAATTTCTGCTTCTTTCAATATTTTAAGATGATGAGATACTGCAGGGCGAGAAAGATGTGTTTTTTCTGTAATTTCTCCTACTCGTATACCATTGAAGTCACTCTCTAGGAGTGTTATTAAAATTAACTGTCTAGTTTCATCACCCATAGCAGAAATAGCTTTACGACAGTCTTTAAATTTAGATGTTATTTCTTCTATTCTTTGCTGACATTCTTTTTCCATAAAATCCTCCATATCTTATAAGTATCTAACACTTGCTGCCTCTTTTTGTGCAGTACGTCTATATTTAACATCTGGATATCCAATAACTAGCGTTGTAAGAACATGATTCTTGTGTTTTAAACTTAGAAACTTTTTTAACTTTGGCGAGTTATTTGCTACATCTGAAAAATATCCACTAAATAAAACCCCCAGACCATAAGATTCTGCCATTAGTGCCATATTAGATGCTGCAAGTGAACCACTAATCTTATCTTTTGTAATTATCATTATTGCAATAGGAGCATGCTTGAAGAAAAAGTTATCATCAATCTCAATTTCCTTTGAATATTTAACAGCAATGTTTGCAATCGGTTTGATTTTTCTAAAAAATCTCACTGCCTCCTTTTCATACATTGCTTTTTTATTGTCCAAAACAATATATGATACATCTTGTGAATTTTTAGCACTAGGTGTGTATCTACCTGCCTCAATAATTTGCTTTACAATTTCTGAAGAAACTTCTTTATCTTTAAATTTTCTGATACTCCTTCTAGATTTAATTGCCATTAGTAATTCATCTGAGTCTAAGCTTGGCTTATTTGTAAGTTCTATTGGTGGTTCATCAAATCCTGTCAGTGTAATAGCTTCTTTGGGACAGATTGCTGCACAGTGTCCACACATTAGACAGTCTTGCTTTTTAATTACTGATTTTTTATTTTCTATAACTATATTATTTACTGGACAATCATTTTTACAAAGTCCACATCCAATACAAAGGTCTTTATTAACTTCAATTATATGTTGATATTTCATATGCACTCCTCTCCCTTTCGTTCATTAGTTTAAACTATTATAACACTCAAATACATTTTATATTCATTGGTAAAGAATTTGATTACCATTGAATTTTTAATATATCTATTGAATAAGTTTTTCATAAATTTTAAAGCATTATAAGTTATATTTAATAAAAAAAGACAAGCTTAGAATTTAAGCTCGACTTTTTCATCTCTTGGTACAAAATAAATTATCTCTCTTTTCAGCAAATCTCTTCGTGAATCCTGCTACAGAGAAAAAATTATACCACTATTATTTTTATATTCTTCTTATTTAATATAAATCTTCACCATTTGAAGCAATTACTTTCTTATACCATTCAAAGCTTTTCTTTTTCGCCCTTCTCAAACTTCCATTACCGATATTATCTCTATCTACATATATAAATCCGTAACGCTTTTCCATTTCACCTGTGCCAGCACTTACTAAATCAATAGGACCCCATGTAGTATAACCTAATAAATCTACACCATCTATAGAAACTGCGTCATACATCGCTTTTATATGTTCTCTTAAATAATCAATTCTGTAATCATCTTCTACATAACCATTTTCATCAGCTATATCTTTTGCACCTAATCCATTTTCTACAATAAATAGTGGCTTTTCATATCTATCATATACATGATTTAATGTAATTCTTAGACCTAATGGATCAATTGGCCATCCCCATTGGCTGTATGAAAGATATGGATTTTTAGCAGATGTAAATATATTTCCTTCAGCTACATCATCTGCATTTTCATCAGTTCTAACACAACGACTGTTGTAATATGAGAATGAAATAAAATCTACTGTATATTTATTCAATAATTCAATGTCACCAGGTTCCATTTCTGGTGTAATACCTTTTTGCTCCATATACTTTAATGCATAGTTAGGATATTTTCCTCTAGATTGTACATCTACAAAGAAATAATTTTCTCTATCTAACTTTGTAGCTTCCCATACATCATTAGGATTGCAACTATAAGGATATACACTTCCAGCTGCAAACATACAACCAACTAAGTTATTTGAATCAACTTCATGTGCTATTTTAGTTGCAATTGCACTAGCTACAAGTTCATGATGAGCAGCCTGATATTTTATCTTTTCAGTATCTTCGCCTTCTTCAAAACAAATACCAGCACCCATAAATGGAGCATGTAAAATCATGTTTATTTCATTAAAAGTTAACCAATATTTAACTAAGCCTTTATATCTTCTAAAGATAACATTACATAGTTTCTCATAGAAACCTATCATTTTACGATTACGCCATGCACCATACTTTTCAATTAAATACATTGGACAATCAAAATGTGTAATAGTAACTAGTGGCTCTATTCCATATTTTTTACATTCTTTAAATATATTTTCATAAAATTGAAGCCCCTTTTCATTTGGTGTTTCTTCATCACCTTTTGGAAATATTCTACTCCATGCAATACTCATTCTATATACTTTAAATCCCATTTCACCAAATAGCTTTATATCTTCTTTATAATTATGGTACATATCAATACCAGTTTGAGCTGGATAATAATGTTCAGCATCAAAATCAAACATTTTTAATTTACCTGTAATAACTGCTGTCCTATCTTTTCCGGTTGGACATACATCTACATTTGCTAATCCTCTTCCGTCTTTATTATATCCACCCTCACATTGATTAGCTGCAGTAGCTCCTCCCCATAGAAAATCTTTTTTAAAACTCATAGTTAAGCCTCCTAAAATTATAACTAAGGCATTAACTTATGCTAATGCCTTAGTTTTTTACTAAAATATAACCGTAATCAGATTGCCCTCTAATTCAGTACTCTTACTTTCTGTTTCTACTACATCTAAAAATTGTGATGAATTGGTAATAACAATTGGAGTTACAACACTATACCCTGACTCTTTTATTGCATCAATATCAAAGTTTAATATCGTTTGACCTTTTGTAATTCTATCACCTTGCTTTATACATGCCTCAAAACCTCTTCCTTCTAACTGAATAGTATTTAATCCAATATGAATAAGCACTTCAACACCTGTATCTGAAAGAATTCCTATAGCATGTAGACTAGGAAATAAGGTTGTAACCACTCCATCTACTGGTGCAACTACTTTTCCATCACTAGGTATTATTGCTACACCTTGACCTAGTACACCAGATGCAAATGCTGCATCCTCTATATCGCTTAAATTTAAGACTTCACCTTTTATAGGGCTTACTACTATTTCTTTTTCTAATTTAGCAGACTTAACCTCTTTTGTTTCCTCTTTTACATTATTTTTTACTTCTTTAGCTTCTCTTGCTTCCTTTTCTTTATATAAAACCATAGTTAATCCAAAAGCTACAACCATTGATATAGCTATACCAGAAAGAGCTACTATTAAATTACCCATTCCTCCATCTGGTTCAATCATTGCTGGAAGTTCGAATATTCCCATCCCTCCAGTTATAAACTTTCTAAGATTAAAGAATCCGTAGAAAGCTCCTCCAATACCACTAGCAATACAACTTATTATAAATGGCTTCTTTAAAGGTAATAATATTCCATAAATTGCTGGCTCTGTAACTCCAAATATACCAGATATAAAGTTTGGTATTGCCATCTCTTTTAATTTCTTGTCTTTAGTCTTGAAGAATATCGCTAATACGACTGCTGAACTTGCAAATGTACAAGCAAAGAATGGCATCATAACATTATCGTATCCTAAAGTCATAACATTATTTATATATACAGGAATGAATCCCCAGTGCATACCAAAAATAACAAGAATTTGCCAAGTGAACCCTACTATAGCACCTGCTAATAGTGGACTAAAATCTCTTATCGAAATTACAATTTGCGAAATAAGTGTAGAACCAAATGTTGCTATAGGGCCTATAACTATAAGTGCAACAGGTACTGTTACTAATAATGTAAGCATTGGCACAAAGAAAAACTTAACTAAGTCTGGAACAATCTTATTAAATAATTTTTCACACTTAGATGCAAAATACACTATAAATATAATTGGTACAACTGTCCCAGTGTAATCAATTGATATCATTGGTAGTCCAAAGAAATCAATATATACTGGTGATGCAAACATTGTTCCTTTAAATAAAGTGTACATCACATCTGCACCTGCTGATATACTACTGCCTTGTATCGCAGGATAACACATTGCAGCTCCTAGTGCTAATCCCAACATTGGTTTTAGCCCAAATTTCTTAGCTGAAGTATATCCTAAAAATAAAGGAAGGAATGTAAATAATGCATCTCCTGCTGCATTTATTACCATATATCCACCAGATAAATCACTATATAATCCCATTGCTACAAATAAAGCGTTAAATCCTTTTAACATCCCACAGGCTGCCATTATTCCTAGTACTGGCTGAAAAATCCCTGATATTATATCTATACCTTTATCTAGCATACTACCTGATTTTTTATTTTCTGAATTTGTACTTGAGTCATCTAAGTCAATTATTTCAACTATATCTTTATAGACAGCCTCAACATGATTTCCTATAACTACTTGATATTGTCCTCCACTTTTCATTACAGTAACAATACCTTCCATATTTTTCAATACATCATCATTTGCTATACTTTCATCTTTCAAATTAAAACGTAATCTTGTAATACAGTGTACTAATCCACTAATGTTTTCTTTTCCACCAACATTTTTTACTATGCTTTGTGCTAATTGTTTGTATTTTTCCATTTTCTCCTCCATATTTCTTTTAAATAAATTTTTTGAAATTTGAAGGTTTGGCCAACTCAATGTTACCATCCAACCATAGGTATAATTTTGTTAGTATCACTCCTTTCAATAACTCTTACTATATACTACTGAAAAATTATTCATCTTACATATTTGAATCTTTAACTACTTTAGCTAAATGTATTGTTAAATATATAAGTTCATCATCTGTTAATATGTAGTTATATTGTTTTTTAATAAAATTTTTAATCTTAACTACACATTCAAACTCTTTATTATATTTAGACTTAATAATGATTAATAATTCTTTATCTGTCTCACCTTCATGCACACTATTTGAAAGTAATCTCTGGGCAAAAAATTTAAGATGCATTATAAATCTATAATAAAATACAGAATCCTCATGAAATTCTATTCTAAAATGATATCTAACTATACTAAGTACTTCTTGTATTAACTTTGTAATATCATATGCCAAGGTATGACCTTCACTTAACTGAGCATTTACTATATGAAATGCTATAAATCCAGCTTCATCTTCAGGTAATTTTACACCTGTTTTGCTTTCAATAACATCAAGTGCTTTCATTCCAATTTCAAACTCTTCTTTATAGAATCTCTTAGTTTCCCAAAGTATTGCATTCTTTACGTTTATCCCTTCTTTCATTCTTTGAATTGCAGAATATGTATGGTCACTTAATGATATATAAATACTTTCATTTAATTTCTTGTTTAATTTTATTTGTGCATACTCTATAATTTCACTTGATAATTTCATGTGCTCCATAGGAATATTATTAAGTAATTCTTGTAACTTATTTGATATTTCTTTATTTGATATCCTAAATACTTTGTTTACTTTAGTTTTATCTATTAAATCGCCTTTTGATTTTTGATAACCAATGCCTTTACCCATGACAATAATTTCTTCATCATTGTCATCTAATGTGATTACAACGTTATTATTTAATATCTTATTAATTATCACGATTATCCTCCTTTTGAGCATAAAAAAAGCTTATCCATAATAATGGGCACAATCCTTCCAAGGATACTGCTATTATTAATGAATAAGCTTAGCTTGTACTTAAACAATTACTACCTAATTCCAATTATTATAATAAAACATTAGACATATTTTGTCAACGTTTTCTTTGAATATATTTCATCTTTATATGCAAAGAAGCTATAAGCTTGCTTTGTTACTCTCACCATAATTTTCTTTCTATTAAAAAATTTGCTTCGTTTAAGCCATATTTAGATACTCTATTTCATATCGACAACGACTGCATCTGTTGCTTTAACAACGTGTTGGCGATATATTTATATATTTTAAGCTTATTAGTTGGGATTATAAAATATCCATCTACTTATTATATAATAAGTAATGCTAACTTTATTTATAAGTGTACATATTTTGTATATTAAAGATAAGTATACCACTGATTTTTATTAAATATTAATTATATAAAATAAAAATAAACCCAATATCTTGTTATTAGCTACTAGGTTTATTTTTATGTTTTACATTATACTAAAGTATTTGATGTAATCATATATATTTTTTATTGATCACGTCCTATTGTTCCATCTTCAAGACCTTTTTCTACTTGTTCCTCGCTTGGTTTTGGTAAATTATTCTGTTGCTCTGTTTCTTTTGGTGTATTATTTATTTCCTTCTTACCTTCACATCCAATTACGCTAAGAGCTACCATTGATACTATTACTGCTGCTGTAAATTTCTTATTAAATTTCATTTTTTCTCTCCTTTTATTTTATATATTTTTTATTTTATTACCTTTTTCATAAAACTAATATTTATTAGATTTGCTAAATAATAGATTAATTATCTAACAAATTATTTGATGTATAATTTTATTCTGATTTAAGTGCTACTATTGGTTGTAACTTAGATGCTTTATTTGCAGGGGATATTCCAAATACTACTCCCATAAATATGGCAAATCCAACTGCAGCAAATACCACATTCCATGCTATATAAGGCTCAGCCCCCATTGTTCCTAGTATTGGGAATGACCCAAGTATACCTATTGAAGATCCTACTATTCCACCTATTAAGCTTATTGTAAGAGATTCTACTAAGAACTGTACTAGTATAAAGTTTCTAGGAGACCCTAAAGCTTTTCTTATACCTATTTCTTTAGTCCTCTCAGTTACAGATACTAGCATCATGTTCATTATACCTATCCCTGCTACGAATAAAGATACACTTGCTATTGCTCCTACCATTAGGTTCATAGTAGCATCCATTGATTTCATTGAATCTATCATTTCTTTATTACTTGATACATAAGAATCGTTTGGTGTCATACCCTTTCTAGTAAAGTGAGCTTTTATTTCATCCATTGTATTTGTAACACTATCATTTGAAGTAGATTGTACATTTAATTTAGATATGTCACTTATTCCTAAAACAATTTGTGCTGTTTTATAAGGCATATATATAGTATCATCTTCTGGGCTATTATAAGTTTCATCAATCTTACTTAATACGCCTATAACTTTGTATGGTATAGACTTAATATTTATTGTTTTTCCAAGTGCATCTCCTTTAGGGAATAATTCACTGGAAACCTTACTACCTAATACTACAACTTTAGTTGATTTATCATTATCAATTGGCATAATAAATCTACCACTCTTAATTTCAGTGTTATTTAGTTTTGAATAGTTTTCATCCGTTCCAACTATACTTTTTTTGCTATCTTTTTTATCGTAACTCACAGTTGCTGAATCACTTATTTCTGGAGATATTTCTTTTACATTCGAACTACTTTTTAATACTTTTATATCAAATTCATTTATTTTTTTATCTCCATATACACTTGCAGTTATTAAATCTAGTGGCTTTGATTCAAAACTTTTATACATACTTTGTTTACTACCTATAGATATTGTAACGAATAAAATTACACTGGCTGTACCAATTGATATACCTAATATAGTAAGAAATGAACGTAGTTTATTAGCTTTGATTTCTCCTAATGCCATCTTAATTATTTGGAAAATATTCATATACGCCACCTCCTATTCAAAAATTTCACCATCTCTAATTCTTATCAATCTTTTAGCATTTCTTGCTATATCCATGTCATGAGTTATCATAATTATAGTTTTACCTTCTTGGTTTAGACCTTCTAATATTTCAAGTATTTCTTTACTTGTTTTACTATCTAGTGCTCCTGTTGGCTCATCGGCTAGAAGTATTTGTGGATTTGTAGCTAGAGCTCTTGCTATTGCTACCCTCTGTTGTTGCCCTCCAGATAATTGATTCGGCCTATTATTTAATTTATCTTGTAGTCCAACCTTTTTCAGACATTCTAGTGCTATTTTTCTTCTTTCTTTAGGAGTTTTACCTTGGTATATAAGAGGAAGTTCTATATTTTCTAAAGCTGATAATTTATTTAATAAGTTAAAACTTTGGAATATAAATCCTATTGTCTTGTTTCTTACAGCACTTAACTCATCTTCACTTAGTGATGTTATACTTTTTCCGTCCAATACATATTCACCATTATCAGCTAAATCTAAACAACCAATAATATTCATAAAAGTTGATTTACCAGAACCTGATGGACCTATTATAGATACAAATTCACCTTTTTTAATATCTAGTGAAACCTTTTTTAATATAGTTATTTTTTCATCGCCTATGCTGTATGATTTCACTAAGCCCTTAGCTTGTATTACATAATCACTCATATATTATCACCTCTCTTATCCTATTGATTTTTCCATCATTGAGCCTGAGTCTGCCTCTGAATTTTCAACAGGACCTTTAAATGACTGTATACTTATACTTTCATTTTCTGAAAGTCCTTTTGTAACTTCTAAATATTCTGAATCCGTAATTCCTGTTTCAATGTATTTCTTTTCTTTTGTACTTGCAATAGTAACAAAGTATCCTTTTTCATCTTTTTGAACAGCCATTACAGGAATCTTTATTACATCATTTTTTTCGTTTATTATGATTGTACCTGTTACAGACATACCATCTTTAAGACTTTGTATAGTTAAATTATTTTCTAAAATCCATCCAGTAGTTTTGTCACTAGTTTCAACTTTATACCAATTCTCTTTTTTATCTAGAATTGTTACTTCTTCACCTTGTAATAATTTCCCAAGACTCTTACTATTAGATGCATTATTCTTTCTAAGAATTGTATCATTGCTAGCTATTTTTACTTTTACATCTTTTTTATCTATTCCTTCTAACTTAACTCCATATTTTTGTATCCACCCTTGTGTGTTGTCTTCTAGTTTAATTCTCATCCAACTTCCTTTTCTTTCTAATATGTGGAATTTATCTCCTTTTTCTATTTTAGCTACTTTTCCATATTCTTTAGATGGTCCTTTTCTTACACTTATTTCTTCGTATTTACTTTCTCCAACTTCAAGTATCGGGTTAGAAACTGCCACAGTTACATTGTATGTCGGACTCTCTCCTTCTTCTGCTTTGTTAGATATTTCAGTTATCGTTCCTTTTATAGTTTCATCTGGAAATGCCTTTGCATTTACCTCAACCGTTTGATTTACTTCTAACTGAGATATATCATATTGATTTACTGATACAGTTATTTTAATCGCATTTGGATTGTTTCCATCTGCATTAATTAACGAAACTTTTCCTCCAGCTGATACAACTGATTTTATGTTTCCTTTTTCTACTGATAGAGTGTTCATTGTTGCATTCATTTGCTGTTGTTGTTTTGCCTCTGCATTTTTATTAAGTCCTATGTATGCCCCCGATCCTGCTAGAGTTATTGTAATAGCCGCTATAACTATAAGTTTTTTTGGTTTTTTCATAATATTCCTCCTTAAGTATTATAAAGTACTGTAAATATATAATTGCACTTTAATATTTTCCATAATTTATCTTATATTTGCATTTCTCATCACCAATATAACATCTTAATGTTTACTTTGATAAGTGTTAGGCTTTAGAGCTAATCCTCAACTCTGGTATGAGTGTAACATCTTAATGTTAATCTTATGTTTACATAAACTTAGTTCTTGTATATTTAATTTACCTCAAGCTAATCTCTTTGTTTTATTATGGAAATTCTTCCTTTAGTATCATCCATAACTTAATACGCTACAAACTATACACCATATGTTAATTGTATGTTTACTCTTTAGCTATAGCATTGAGTTTCATTTTAATATATTATAAACTTCTTATTATCAAATAAAACGATTCTATATAGGGAGAAAAAGTATGAAAATAACAAAAAGTCACATAGTAGCACTTTTATTAGTAGCAACAACACATTTAACTATAGGATGTGAATCAACAAATAATAACAATAATGAAAATAAGAGTAATAAAATAGCTCAAGTGCCATCTGATACTCAAAGCGTATCTAATCTTACTTTAGAAAAGATGGAGCTCTAATCGTTGGAGATTTCAGAAATGGTAACATAGGAACAGCTGGTACTACTGCTCAATATGAGTGCATAGAAACCACTCTATTAAATGATTTATTTGTAATTGACATAAAATAACTAACCCCTTAGAAAAGACTATAATAATAAATTTATGGTTGTCCTATTGTCAATTCTTATATGATGGTAATCAAAGAACAGCTAGACTTACCTCAAATCTAATACTTATAATTAATGACATTGGAGTACTATCAATCGCTACTAAATGTAAAATTGAAATATGAACTTTTTAGTTCATGAGGCATTCTTTTTGTATGAAATCAACTATATTTTCATCATTTCAACAATGAAAAAGAGACTTATCTCTATTTTGAGACAGCCCCTTCTTCTGCATATTCTCTATCTCTAGTATTAAATCTACCATGTACTAGTTTAGACAAATATTCTATGAATTTTAAAAAGATGGTGGAGTTACTGCAAATATAACCTCACAATCACAGTCTCCTATATTTTCCCATTTATGATTTGAGTGTGGAAGTATTTTTACACTATCCCCACAATTTAAATCAATTACATGATTCATTAAATAAATCCTTACATTTCCTTTAATTACATAGGCAACTTCTTCTCCTCTATGGCTAAACTGTTCTTTTGAAGATGATCCTCGAGGTGGTATTTTCATAAGCATTAATTCTATTTCTCCTTTTGAGTTTGGAGTTAGTAATTCATATGCAAAGCTATCATCTTCAGAAAACATAATCTTTTTACGACTTTCTTTTCTAACTACTAAGCTTTCTGTAGCTACATCATTTATAAAAAAATTAAATAATGGTATATCTAAGGCACTAGAAATTTGTTTTAATGTATTAATAGACGGATTAGCACTTCCTTTTTCTATTTGACTAAGCAAAGATGAAGTAACACCTGTTAAATTAGCTAATTCTTTAATAGTCATGTTTTTTCTTTTTCTATATTCAGTAATATTTTTTGATATATCTACCTCATTCATCTATAAGCTACCTCATTATTATATATTTTGATTATTATATAAATTATTATATCAATATATACTATATTACGCAATTTAATTAAATTACATTTATTTTTTTGAATAATAATTAAATTTCATTGACTGCGCAAATAGAAAATGTTAGTATTAATTAAAAAGTATTAATTTTAATCATATATATTTTAATACAATTTAATATATAACATAAATTAGATTAACTAAAGTGAAAGTAGAGGTACATGTTATGATGAATATAAACTCAAGCACATGGGCTGAGGTAAATTTAACTAATATAAAATATAATGTAGATAACGTAAAAAAAGCTTTAACTAAAGATACTATGCTATGCTGTGTTGTAAAAGCAGATGCTTATGGACATGGAGCTGTAGAAGTATCTAAGTTCTTAGATAAAGAAGAAAATGTTGATTTCTTTTCAGTAGCTAGATTAGAAGAAGGTTTAGTAATTGCAAAAGCAGGTATAAAAAAACCTATTTTATGTATGGGTTATACAAACACTAATAAAATACAGCATGCGATAGATAGTAACATAAGAATTACTGTATATTCTTTAGAAATGGCTATAAAAATAAATGAATTAGCTAAATTAAGCAATAAAAAAGCTTATGTACACATAAAAATTGACACTGGTATGAGCAGAATAGGTTTCTTAGTTAATGAACAATCTATATCAAACATAAAGAAAATATTTACTTTAGAAAATTTAGTGATAGAGGGTATTTATACTCACTTTGCAAAATCAGATGAAGAAAATAAAGAAACTACTTACAAGCAAATAAAGAAATACAATAGAGTTATAAGTTCATTAGAAGAAGCTAACTTAAATATACCAATAAAGCATGTATCAAATAGTGCTGCAATTTTAGATTTAAGAGAATGTGATTTTAATATGGTTAGATTAGGAATATCTTTATATGGTTCTTATCCATCATCTGAAGTTAGCAAAGATATAAAACTAAAAACAGCTTTAGAATTAAAAACTATAGTTAATAATATAAAGAATATAGAGAAAGGAACTAGTGTTAGTTATGCTGGTATATATACAGCAGATAAAGATGTTAAAATAGCTACATTATCAGTTGGTTATGCGGACGGATTCCCTAGAACACAAAAAAATCCTCAAGTATTTATAAATGGTAGGTTATTAAATATAGTAGGGAGAATATGTATGGATCAAACTATGGTTGAAATACCAAATGATATTGATATTAAGATGGAAGATGAAGCTATCTTAGTAGGTGATATAGACGGAATAAGAATAGGTGATATATCAAGTAAGGTGGGAACAATAGACCATGAAATACTTTGTTGTATAACTAAAAGGGTAAATAGGATATATATAACAAACTAGAGCAAGTAAATAATTAATTATCTGTTAGATTAATTTTTATAATATGGATTCTATAAGAAGTAAATTTTGTATTGATTGAGTCTAGAAATATTTATGTGTTAGCTTAGAGTTAAATTTCTTTCTTAAAAATAAATACTTAAATGAGCTAAAATTTGAGTCCAATTTCTAATTTTTTTAGTCCATTTTTCAGAAATATCTATAGTTGATAAGTATAATGATTTGTCCAAAGAATCATGTGAAGGAAAAATAGACTTCGATTTAATAACTTTTCTTAATAATCTATTGTAACTTTCCATTGAATTTGTAGTATATATCAATGCTCTTATCTCTTGAGTATATTTAAAATATGTTGCTAGTTCATTCCAATCACTTGGTTCTCTATTCTTGACATATGATTTTCATAGTTTCTAATTATCTTTGGTTCAAAATCTCCATTTCGGTTCCTTAGAGTATTTAAAGTTACTTCTCCAAAATCTGATTTAGCATTCTTATTTCTATATCCATTTCTAGAGTTTTTAGTATTTTTATTCTTATTATCATAACCTAAATGGTCGTCAAGCTCCACTTCTAATATTTGATAAATTGTACTTGCAAATAAATCATTTAACATATCTTGAATGTCTGTAGTTGTTTTAACATCATATTCTTCAATAAGTTTTTTAATATTTCGTTTTTGTTAAACATAAAAAGTGTGTACCTTCCTTTATATAGTGATATTTAATATTTTAATTATCACTACTTTTTAAGAAGAATACACACTTTATTTTAAATACCCTCAATTTATAGTTTATACAACATCTATACTTCATAAAATATATCTAATATTTCTTTTTTTGTATGTGCATTTAAAAGTCTTTCACTTATATCTTTACCACCTAAAATATAAGATATTTTAGACATTAACATTATATCTTCATTTCCTTCAGATTGTGGCATAGCAAACATAATTATTACTTTTACAGGCAAGCCATCTATACTTGGCCAATCTACACCTTCTCTAGATTTACCTATTACTACAGATGCTTTCTTTACATACTTTGTTTTTCCATGTGGCATAGCCATTTGATAACCTATACTAGTAGAACCTATTTTCTCTCTACGCTTTAGTGCCTTTATAAACTTGCTTTTTGAAGTTATACTTCCTGTATCGTATAATTTATCTACTAATTCTTGTATTATGCCTTCTTTTGTAGTTGATTTTAAATCTAAAATAACACTTTCTTCGCTTAATATTTCTCTAATTTCCATTTATTTTCTCCAGTACATTATTGTCAAATAATATTTTAATATCCTCTTTTCTTTTACAATCTATTATATAGTTTATATAGTTCTTTTGACTATACAAATTTGATATTTCCATTAACATATTCTTTAAAAAACTCTGATTACTAGTTTCTAAATAAATATCAATCATTCTATTAACATTATTGATATTCATTATCCCCTTATTTAATTTACTTTGATTATGTATATATATATTTAAATCTTTTCCTAATGAAATAGACTTATATTTACTACCTAAATTCATACCTATTAAACTTTCCATCTGCATTACATCAAAATTAAAATATATATTATCTTTTAAATACATTCCTAATAAGTTTGTATCTAAGGTCATGCTTTTCTTAGGTTTAGTAACCAAAGCATTTTTTATATTATTAATATCACTTTCCATTAATAGTACTGATACAACTATATGTAATTTGTCTTTCAAGTCTAAATTTACAGTAGATATTACAAAGTCTACATCATCTAAATTTCGCTTATTCAACTGATGCATAGGAATTATATCAACTATAGTCCATTCAGGAAATTCTCTTTTTAATCTAGCTGCAAGGAGCTGAGATGTTCCATATCCTGTATGGCAAACTACTATTACTCTTTTACTACTCATATTTCTTTCTATTGCTGCTTGAAAATATGTAGCAAGATACGAAACTTCATCTATACTAATATTCTTTAGATTTTCATACTCTGTCATAATATTCATAGTCATCATGCATAATCCCAATACATCTGAAAATCGCTCTTGTATCTCTCCCAATAATGGGTTTTTTATTTGGATATCATATCTTAATCTGTTTAACATAGGTCTTACATGAGATGCTAGACTTTTTTGTAGTAAGTCATCATTTTTGAGATTTATATTTAAAAATTGTGACATATTTTCTATCATTATAGATGATACCTTTTCACTTTCACTTAATATATCTGATTCATCATTGTAACTACTATTACTTTCACTACTAAATCCAGATGATACTAAAAAAATATATATGTACATAATTTCATCTTTCGTTATTTTTACTTTGTATCTATTTTCTATTTTACCTATAAGTGTAGTGACATTTTGATATACTAACTCGTCCAAATTATCTACAGAAACTTCTCTTTCTTCCTGAGACTCTATTTGATTACCTTCTTCGATTCTCTTTAAACATATAAGTATATGGGTAATTAAATTTATATAGTAGGGCTGACTTATAGTGTATCCTAAATTATGTTCTAACTCTGTAATTATAGTTTCTACAAATATGATAGAATCAATATCAAATAAATTCATCAACGCACTAAACGTAGCATAATCTAATCTTGTTAACTCAGATATATCATGCTGTTCATAATTTTCATCTAATAAATCATCCATCATTTTAGCAATCGATTTCCTTATATCTACTTCTTTACCTATAATTTTAGTTCCCTCTAAGGTTTTATTAAGTTTTAAATTATATTCTTTTATCCATTCCTCTATATATTTAAAATCATTTACTATAGAAGTTTTACTTACATAATATTTATCCGATAACTGATTTATTGAAGTTATATTATTTGAATTTAATAATAGATATTTTAAAATTTCCATTCTTCTTTGCTCTACTGATAAAGACTTATTTCCCTTTGGTTGTATATTTAAACTATTAATTAGGTCTATATCTTTCTTTGCTGAAGCTTCTATTAATATTCCGCACCCCCTTTTTATATCAATTTTTATATCGAAAGTTTCTAAATACATCTCAATCATCTTCAAATCTTTTTGTAATGTTTTATCTGATACATTTAATTTATCTTTAAAGTATTTTATAGGTCTATATTCATTTTCATTTAATATCAATTTAAGAAATTCAATTTGCCTTGATGCAAGCATACTTATGCCCCCTACCTATTTTTTGATATTTCTATCAATTACTATTTTAGCATATTTCATAGCTATGTAAAAATACTAAGATACTTCTGTATCATAAAAGAATTTATGATACACTTTACAAAATTGATATAATATAGAATATAATTTCAAAATAAAAAATAAGGATATTTAGAGGTTGCTAACTACTTCTCAATATCCTTATTTTAACTCTTATTTATAATTTAAACACCAAGTACTTCAACTTCACCACTTCCACTCTTTATAGTAGGCTTTGTTATTCCTATAATTAATGCTGTTATTACTGTACCAACTAATATACAAGCTATATATGCAACTGGTGCACTACATGCAAATGGTATTACAAATATTCCTCCATGTGGTGCCATCAAGGTTATATCTAGACTCATACATATTGCCCCGCCTATACAAGAACCAATTATGTTTGCTGGAATCATTCTTAATGGATCTGCAGCTGCAAATGGTATTGCTCCTTCTGTTATGAAAGATGCCCCCATTATAGCAGTTGGTAGGGATGACTTTCTTTCTTCTTTAGTAAACTTATTTTTAAATATTAACATGGCTAACGATATCGCTAATGGTGGTACCATTCCACCTACCATTAATGCTGCTGATGGTTCAAATATATTACTAGAGAACATAGCCAATCCAAATGCTGAAGCTGTTTTATTAATAGGTCCTCCCATATCTGATGCCATCATTCCCGCTAATATTGCACCTAATAATACTTTATTAGTTCCAGACATACTTTGTAACCATGACTGTAAAGCTTCATTTAACCATGATGCTGGTGTATTAACTACGAAGAACATTATAGCCCCACTTGTGAATGCAATCAACAGTGGACATATCAGTACGGCATTTACCCCCTTTAATACATCTGGTAAGTTTTCTGTTATCTTCATTACTCCTAAAGCTATATATCCAGTTGCAAATCCTGCTACCATACCTCCTAAGAATCCTGAACCTCCAATAACTGCCATGAAACCAGCTATCATAGCAGGAGCAAAACCTTGTCTTCCTGCAATTGATTTAGCTATAAAACCAGCAAGTATTGGTATGAATAACTTAAATGCTGAATCGCCTCCAAGTTGTCCAAAGAATCCAGCTATAGGGTTGTATGTTTCATGAGTTGGGTCTGATGCAAATATACCAAACATAAATGCTATAGCTATACCAATCCCACCTATTACTACAAATGGAATCATTTCAGATACACCATTCATTAAGTGCTTATAAATACCTTTTTTCTCTGGCCCTTGAAGTATTTCTTTTGAATCTTCTAAAGTTTTTCCACCTGGCTTAATTTCTTTAGCCATTCCATTTTCAGCATTTATAATTAAATTTTTGGCTAATGAAACATTCTTAGCATCTGCTACTTTCTTTTGTAATACTTTCTTTCCTATAAATCTATTTGTTTGAACTTCTCTATCACAAGCTATTATTACGTATTCAGCTCTTTTTATATCTTCTTTAGTTAACTTACTTTCTACACCTATGGCTCCATGTGTTTCTATTTTAACTTCATACCCAAGTTCTTGCCCTGCTTCTTCTAACGCTTTTTTTGCCATAAAAGTATGAGCTATCCCTGTTGGACATCCTGTTATTCCAACTATAAGACCTTTATTTTGATTATTACTTGAATCTCCTGATTCTACAGCTTTATAATTAAATATATCTAATATTTCATATGGAGTTTCTGCACTTAGTAAGTTCTTAATAAGATTTTCATCCATTAAATATGTAGCTAATTTAGATATAATCTTAAGGTGTTCGTCTAAACCTGACTCTGGAACTGCTATCATAAAAAATGACCTAAGTTTTTGGCCATCATTATCCGTGATGTCCTTATCTGTTCTTAAATACATCATCACAGGTCGCTTTACTGTACTTGACTTAGCATGAGGAATAGCTATTAAATTTCCCATGTTAGTTGGTGATTCTTTTTCACGTTTATTAATATCAATTATAAACTTTTCTTTATCATTTATATAATTTCCATGATACAAATGATTTGCCATATAATCAATTACATCTTTTTTAGTTTGTAATTGTTTATCTAATACAATACAATCACTACGTAATATTTTGTCTACCATAAATTCTCCCCTCCTTTTAATTTGTTATCCAATCACTGATTCTTCTTTTGGTGAAAAGCATTTTAATTTATCTATGTCATTGAATAAATTCATTTTAAACTCTATAACTTCTCTTGCAGCTTCTATACATTGTGGATATATAGCATCTGGTTCATATAAACTTGGATTTTGTTCTAATACTTCTCTGCACTTCTTATAATACGCTGATTTAACATCACTTGAAATATTTACTTTACAAACTCCTAGTTTAACTGCTTGTGCTATTTCTTCATCTGGATTTGACGATCCTCCATGAAGGACTAAAGGTATGTCTACTACTTCTTTTATTTCTTTTAATAAATCTAATTTAAGCTCTGGTTTAAACCCTTTTGGATATATACCATGTGCTGTACCAATTGCAATAGCTAGTGTGTCTACACCTGTTTTTTCAACAAAATCCCTAGCTAACTTTGAATCTGTATATATTATTTCATCACAGCCACCTTCTCCTGATGTCCCTGTTGTTCCTATTGTTCCAAGCTCTCCTTCTACAGATACATTTAATCCTTTTGCAATTTCTACTACTGCCCTAGATATAGCTACATTTTCTTCATATGGTAAGTGTGATCCATCAATCATTACTGATGTAAATCCACATCTTATCGCTCTTAATATTTGCTCTTTATTTGCTCCATGATCTAAGTGTATTACCATAGGTACCTTACTCTTATTTGCTTCTTCTATACAACTAGCTACAAAGCTATCTTCTAAGAAACTTAACTCATTTGGGTGTATTGCAAGTATTACTGGTGCATTTTTTTCATTAGCACTCTGTACTACCGCCTTAAGTATTTGCCCACTCCCTATATTAAATGCTGGTACAGCAAATTGATTTTCTTGTGCGACTTTTAACATTTCCTTCATATTTATTAACATATTGTCCCTCCAGATATTTTAAATTTTAGTTTTGATTTGTTTGTTATTTATTTTGTTGTTATATTTAAATAGTATCAGGATAATAAATGTTAGAAAATAACAATCGTTTTCCTTTTTAAAAAGGAATTTTTATTATACACTCTAAGTTCCTTTTCACTAAATAATTTTTAGAAGTCTGTATAAGTGGACTCCAATAATTGCGATTACTTTGTAAGTATTAATTTAAATTCTATCCTCTAGCTATATCATCTAATTTATCAAAAGATATAAACATATCAAATATACTACTTTCATTTACTAGAAAATTAACGGTTAATAATGGTATATTTGATATACCTGTAGTTATAAATTTAAAGATACTCATCCCACAGTTAGTACTATATTGGTATCAAAAAAATTAAAAAGATATTAGCTATTTAGCCAATATCTTGTTGTAGATTTCAATGGTAGAGATGATTTATAGGAATCATACTCACGATTATCTAATTTTTTACTTCCATAAACTTGACATAAAACACCAAAAATGGCACCCATCGAGTTCATATCTAAGGAATAAAGTGACTTGGTTTTCTAAACACCAATTTATAAATTATCCTTTGTTATTTTATGTAAACCTTTTTCTATCTAATTTAAAAATTATTCCTAATGCTATATAGCATATACCAATTACTAATACACCATAAGCCATAGATACTCCTATCTTAAATTCTTGCATATTAGTTACAATAGAAATTGAAATAGGTCTATTGTAAACACCATAAAGTAAGGCTGACATTGTATATTCTCCAATTGTGCGAATGAATACTAATATAGCTCCTGAAATTATTCCTGGCATCATATTAGGGATTATTACATTATAAAAAGTTTTTATCCTTCCAGCACCTAAACTCCTTGATGATTCTTCTAGTCCTAAATTTATTGACTTCATAGCAACCTCATTGGATGAAAATAATAATGGTAAGGCATAAATTGTATATGCTATAGGTAAAATATAAAAACCACCTATTAAGGATTCATTAAAAGCAAATATACTTTTTTGATTAAATGTATTAATTAGGTTAACTGCAATGGCACTTGCAGGCATACTCCAAGGTAACATTATAATAAATTTTGCTAGTCGATTATATGTAGTATCCTTTTTAATTACTAAATACGATACTGGTACAGTGATTATCAATCCTACTACCACTGCCATTAAAGACATTTTCAAACTGTTTAATATAGGCTGTAATACACGTGATTTTTGGAAAATCATCTGATAGTTTTCCAGTGTAAAGTCTCTAGGAAATATAGTTGTCATAATTGAATGTGTACTTACAAAGGATAAATATACAATAGTAATTATAGGAAGCATAATCATAATAATTTGTATTTCAATAATAATCTTGCATACAAATGTAAATATGTCTTTTTTTCTATTATCAACTTTATAACTTTGAGATTTTAAGGATGATACTACTCCATATTTTTTGCCATAATACTGTAATAAAATCATAAATGAAATCCCCATTAGTAATAAAATAATTACTTGAACTGAGGCTATATCCATATGGTTATTAGCCTTAGACCTAACAATCTGAGTACTTAAAACTTTAAAACCACCACCTATAAGATTTGGAGCTGAGAAAGAACTAATTCCTGATGCAAAAGTTATAATAGTAGAGGTTATAACAGCAGGTGTAATAACAGGCCATATTACATCAAAAAATACTCTTAGCCTTGATGCTCCCATTCCTTTTGCAGCTTCAACTGTTGAGTAATCCACATATTTTAAGGCAACATATACATTTAAATAAAAATACACATACTGAGTATAGGCAACCACAAATAAAATTCCTTTTAATCCACTAAAATCATAAGGTTTGTTGATAAAGGAGAGTAAAATTTCTATAGATTTTGTAACTA
Source organism: Clostridioides sp. ZZV14-6153 (assembly GCF_020657855.1). NCBI lineage: Bacteria > Bacillati > Bacillota > Clostridia > Peptostreptococcales > Peptostreptococcaceae > Clostridioides > Clostridioides sp. ZZV14-6153. The sequence continues at coordinate 31,668 of NZ_JAGWCZ010000025.1, forward strand.
TCCCACTTTCTCCATAAAGCTGAATACATGCAATTACCATAATTACTCCAGGAATCATCATTGGACTTAGTAAAAGAATATGTATGATTTTTTTGTGTTTATCACAAGCAAATGTCATATATAAAGCAAGTGATATTCCCATAATTCCACATACGAGTACAGAACCCAATCCCAAAATTATAGTATTGCTTACTACCCTTAAATTATTAGTATTTGAAAAATATTCTTTGAAAACTTCAAAAGAATATCCACCTTTACCTTGGAATGCTTGTGCAAAAGTGTTACCTATTGGTACGATAATATATCCACTGAACCTCCCATGACTAAAGTCACAGGGTTCCTGCTTCATAGAATTTTGCATACTAAAATATGTCTTACCAATTCTCCACAGGCTATCCCCGTAGTCCCTACGGTTCTTACATAAGTTATCTATCTTAAACTGTTATTAGTCTTAATCCTTCTTTTAGTATATTTATACTTGCATTTATATCTCTATCGTGAGTTATATTACAACAAGGACAAATCCATTCTCTTATATTTAAATTCTTAATTTCCTCATTTTTGTACCCACATTTATTGCATATTTGTGAACTTGCAAAGAATTTACCTACCTTTACAATTTGTCTACCATACCAATTAGCCTTGTATTCTAATTGACGAACAAATTCTGACCATGACACATCAGAAATAGAACGAGATAATTTACGATTTCTAGTCATATTCTTTACTTGTAAATCTTCTATGCAAATAATATCATTTTCTTGTATTAATTTAGTAGATAGTTTTTGTAGAAAATCCTTTCGCCTATTAGCTATATGTTCTTGAAGTCTTGCAACTTTTAATCTTGCTTTATTTCTATTTAAACTACCGATTGTTTTTCTCGATAATTCTCTTTGTAATTTAGCAAGTTTGTTTAATGACTTCTGAAGATACTTAGGATTTTCTATAAATTGTCCACAACTTGAGATACAAAATTCTTTAATTCCTAAATCTAAACCTATCTGATTATTAGTATTTTCAAATGCATCAATATCTACATCTCTACAGCATAATGATACATAATATTTACCACTTGGTTCTTTGGATACAGTAGCATTAAGCATTCTCCCTTGAGGTACTTGTTTATCCCTTACTTTAACCATACCAAGTTTAGGTAATTTTATATATTGACCACAATACATAATATTTCCGTTTGTGAAGTTTGTTCTATATGAAAATCTATTAGTTTTCTTTGATTTAAATTTAGGAAATCCTGCATTTTCTTTAAAGAATTTTTTATATGCGTTTTCTAAATCTTTTAAGATGTTTTGTAGTGAAAATTTGTCAGGTTCTTTAAGCCACTCTAATTCTTTTTTTAAATCAGTCAAATCAGAACTGCAC
>NZ_JAGWCZ010000026.1:0-22166 GCF_020657855.1 Clostridioides sp. ZZV14-6153
GTAGAAGAAGGATTAAGATTCTCAATAAGAGAAGGTGGAAGAACAGTAGCTTCAGGAGTTGTTGCTACAATAATCGAATAATCTTTTACTAAGCTAATTGATTTCATATAAAAAAAGAGGGGGTTCAACCTCTCTTTTTTGTTTTTTGTTGACAAGTAGCAATAAAGCATATATACTAAACTAGTGCCTTGAGATAGATTAATAATCAAGTTTAAGGTTATAATGTTGTAAGAGAAAATAAAATTGAAAAAAACATAAAAAAAACTTGAAAAAATGTAACAGATGATATAAAATATAATAGTGTGCTTGAGAGATTAAGAAAATAAGAATTAAATCCTAGTGAAATACGAACTGATATCGATTTGAAAGTTACAACACACCCGGAGCAGTGTATCGGTATTGGTTGTACGCAACTTGAAAATTAAACACGTGATAAAGGAGGGAAAACAAAATGGCTAAGAATGAAAAAATAAGAATAAGATTAAAATCATATGATCACAAATTATTAGATTTTTCAGCAGGTAAAATAGTTGAAACTGCTAAAAAGGCTGGATCACAAGTTTCAGGACCTGTGCCTCTACCAACAGAAAAACAAATTGTAACTATATTAAGAGCCGTACATAAGTACAAAGACTCTAGAGAACAATTTGAAATAAGAACTCATAAAAGACTAATCGACATAGCTAATCCAACACCTAAAACAGTTGACTCATTAATGAGATTAGACTTACCAGCAGGTGTAGATATAGAAATAAAATTATAAGAACCCCTAAGATATTATCCTATAGGTAACTATCTTAGAATGATTACTTCTAAAATGATGTAATCCGCTGTAAGAATTATAGGAGGTGCTAATATGAATGGAATATTAGGAAAAAAAGTTGGTATGACTCAAATATTCACTGATAAAGGTGTAGTTATACCTGTAACAGCTGTTGAAGCAGGACCTATGGTCGTTACTCAAATAAAAACAGTTGATAAAGATGGATACAATGCTATACAAATAGGTTTTGAAGATGCTAAAGAAAAATCTTTAAACAAGCCTAAAAAAGGACACTTAGCTGCTGCTAATGTTTTAAAGAAACATTTAAAAGAGTTTAGAGTAGATTCTGTAGAAGGATACACAGTTGGACAAGAAATAAAAGCTGATGTATTTGAAGCAGGTGCAAAAATAGATGTTACTGGAATAAGTAAAGGTAAGGGATTCCAAGGTCCAATAAAAAGACATGGACAAAGTAGAGGTCCTGAATCTCACGGTTCTAGATACCACAGAAGACCAGGTTCAATGGGAGCTTGTTCTTACCCAGGTAGAGTATTTAAAAACAAAAAATTAGCTGGACATATGGGAAGCGTAAAGGTAACAGTTCAAAACTTAGAGGTTGTTAAAGTAGATGCTGATAAGAACCTTATATTAGTTAAGGGAGCTATACCAGGAGCTAAAGGTTCAGTAGTAACTATAAAAGAAGCTGTAAAGGTTTCTAAATAATGACTAACCTAGAGAAAGGAGGAATAACAATGCCAAAATTAAATGTACTAAATATTAGTGGACAAAACGTTGGAGAAATAGAATTATCAGATTCTATATTTGGCGTAGAAGTTAATGGACATGTTTTATATGAAGTTGTAAAAAATCAATTAGCAAATAAGAGACAAGGAACTCAATCTGCTAAAACTAGAGCAGAAGTTAGAGGTGGCGGAAGAAAACCTTGGAAACAAAAAGGAACAGGTAGAGCAAGACAAGGTTCTACAAGATCTGTACAATGGGTAGGTGGAGGAGTTGCTTTTGCACCTAAACCAAGAAGTTACAAATATACATTACCTAAGAAGGTAAGAAGATTAGCTATGAAGAGTGCTTTATCTTCAAAAATACAAAATAGTGAAGTTATAGTATTAGATGCATTAAACATAGATGCTCCTAAAACTAAAGAATTCGCTCAAATATTAAATAATATAAATGCTGCTAAAAAAGCTTTAGTAGTTATAGCTGATAAAAATGATAATGTAATAAAATCAGCTAGAAATATAGAAGGTGTTCAAACTGCATTAGTTAATACTATGAATGTATATGATATATTAAAATATGATTCATTTATAATAACTACAGATGCTGTTAAAAAAGTGGAGGAGGTGTACGCATAATGACTAATCCACATGATGTAATAATAAGACCAGTTGTAACTGAGCACAGTATGGCTGAAATGGGTGAAAAAAAATACACTTTTGTTGTGGCTAAAGATGCGAACAAAACTGAAATAAAAAAAGCAGTAGAAAAAGTATTCGGAGTTAGTGTTGATAAAGTAAATACTTTAAACTATGATGGAAAAGTTAAAAGAATGGGTAGAACTCAAGGAAGAACAGCAAGCTTTAAGAAAGCAGTAGTTAAATTAACTGCTGATAGTAAAGAAATAGAATTCTTCCAAGGAATGTAATATTATAACAAACGAAGGAGGGAAAACAGATGGCTATAAAAAAGTTTAGACCAACTTCTCCTGCCTTAAGACAAATGACAGTTTTAGTTTCTGAGGAAATAACATGTAACCAACCAGAAAGATCTCTTTTAGTTAACTTAAAGAAAAATGCTGGTAGAAACGTACATGGTAGAATAACTGTTCGTCATAGAGGTGGAGGACAAAAAAGAAAATATAGAATAATAGATTTTAAAAGAGATAAAGATGGTATACCTGCTAAGGTTGCTACTATAGAATATGATCCAAACAGAACTGCAAATATTGCATTATTAAACTATGCTGATGGAGAAAAAAGATATATATTAGCTCCAGTTGGAATCAACGTTGGAGATACTATCTTATCAGGATTAGGTGCTGATATAAAACCAGGAAACTGTTTAGCATTAAAAGATATGCCAGTTGGTACTATCATTCATAATATAGAATTAAAGCCAGGAAAAGGAGCTCAATTAGTTAGATCTGCTGGAGTTTCTGCACAATTAATGGCTAAAGAAGGAAAAAATGCTTTATTAAGATTACCATCAGGTGAAATGAGATTAGTAAGCATAAACTGTAAAGCTACTATAGGACAAGTTGGAAATATAGAGCACGGTAACGTAGTTATTGGTAAAGCAGGTAGAAAAAGACATATGGGAATAAGACCTACTGTAAGAGGTTCTGTAATGAACCCTAATGACCATCCACACGGTGGAGGGGAAGGTAGATCTCCAATAGGTAGACCATCTCCTGTTACTCCATGGGGTAAACCAGCTCTTGGATACAAAACTAGAAAGAAAAACAAAGCTTCAAATAAATTAATAGTATCAAGAAGAACTAAGTAGTAAATTTATTTTTGCTCGGAAAGGAGGAATATAAATGTCAAGATCAACTAAAAAAGGGCCTTTTGTCCATGCAAGACTTTTAAAGAAAATAGAAGCTATGAATGCTAGTGGAAGTAAAGAAGTTATAAAAACTTGGTCAAGATCTTCAACTGTATTTCCACAAATGGTAGAAAACACTATAGCTGTTCATGATGGAAGAAAACATGTTCCAGTATATATAACAGAAGATATGGTTGGACACAAATTAGGTGAGTTCGTTCCTACTAGAACTTTCAAAGGACATAAGGATGACGAAAAATCTAATAAGAGAAAATAATTAAATTATGACTAAGAAAGGAGGAATAACAATGGAAGCAAAAGCTACTGCTAAATATGTACGTGTATCACCAAGAAAAGCAGGCCAAATCTGTGACCTTGTTAGAGGAAAGAATGTTGATGAAGCATTAGCGATATTAAAGTTCACTCCAAGAGGAGCAGCTTCAATAATAGCTAAAGTTGTAAAGTCAGCTAAAGCTAACGCAGAAAACAATCACGAAATGGATACTGAAAAATTATATATAGCATCAATAGTTGCTAATCAAGGGCCAACAATGAAGAGATTCATGCCTAGAGCTATGGGTCGTGCAACTACAATAAGAAAAAGAACTTCTCATATAGAGGTTGTTGTGAAAGAAAAAAAATAATTAATAGATAGGAGGGAAAATAATGGGTCAAAAGGTTAATCCACACGGCTTAAGAGTCGGTGTTATAAAAGATTGGGACTCAAGATGGTTCGCTACTGATAAAAAAGAGTTCGGAAACTTATTATTAGAAGACCATAATATACGTAAATTCTTAAAGAAAAGATTATACTCAGCTGGAGTTGCTAGAATAGAAATAGAAAGATCAGCTAACAAAATAAAAATGGACTTACATGTTGCTAAGCCAGGAGTAGTTATAGGAAGAGCTGGTGCTGGAATCGAAGCATTAAAAGTTGAATTAGAAAAAATGACAAAGAAAAGTATAATAGTTAACATAGTAGAAGTAAGAAGTACAGATAAAAATGCTCAATTAGTAGCTGAAAATATAGCTTTAGCTATAGAAAGAAGGGTTGCTTTCAGAAGAGCAATGAAACAAGCTATACAAAGAGCAATGAAATCTGGTGCTAAAGGGATAAAAGTTTCTGCTTCAGGAAGATTAGGTGGAGCTGAAATGGCTAGAACTGAAGGTTATAGTGAAGGAAATGTGCCACTACAAACTTTAAGAGCAGATATAGATTATGGTTTCGCTGAAGCTGATACTACTTATGGAAAAATAGGTATAAAAGTTTGGGTATGTAATGGTGAAGTTTTACCAACTAGAGATGGTGTAAATCCAAGAGAAGAAAGCAGAAAGAGCGACAGAAGAGACAACAAGAGAGATAACAGAAGAAACGATAGAAGAGGAAATGATAGAAGAGGAAACGATAACAGAGGAAACTATAGAGGACAAAAACCTCAAGGTGGACAAAGACCTCAAGGTGGATCAAGACCTCAAAGAACTGAAAACAAAGGAAATTAATAATAGTTAGGTTCAAGGAAGGAGGAAAAATACTCATGTTAATGCCAAAAAGAGTAAAGCGTCGTAGAGTTCATAGAGGAAGTATGGCTGGGCAAGCTCATAAAGGTAACAAAGTTACTTATGGTGAGTTTGGATTAGTAGCTTTAGAAGCTTCTTGGATAACTTCTAATCAAATAGAAGCTGCCAGAATCGCGATGACTAGATATATAAAAAGAGGGGGAAAGGTTTGGATAAAAATATTCCCTCATAAACCAGTAACAAGAAAACCAGCAGAAACTCGTATGGGTGCAGGGAAAGGTTCTCCAGAATATTGGGTAGCTGTAGTTAAGCCAGGAAGAGTTATGTTTGAATTAGCAGGTGTTTCTGAAGATAAAGCAAGAGAAGCTATGAGACTTGCTGCACATAAATTACCAATCAAATGTAAATTTGTTAAAAAAGAAGATTTAGAAGTAAAGGGTGGTGAATAGGATGAAAGCTAAAGAATTAAGAGATTTAACAAGCGAAGAGCTAATGAACAAATTAAACGACTTCAAAAGTGAATTATTTAGCTTAAGATTCCAATTAGCTACTGGTCAATTAGAAAATACAGCTAGAATAAAGTTTGTTAAGAAGGATATAGCAAAAGTTAAAACTGTTCTTGCTGAAAGAAAGTTATACGAAACTAGAGCTTAATTTGGAAAGGAGGCTTTTTAAACATGGAAAGAGGAAGAAGAAAAGTTAGAATAGGCCGTGTTGTTAGTGATAAGATGGATAAAACAATAGTAGTAGCTGTTGAAGAATTCGTACGTCATCCACTATATAACAAACGTGTTAAGAGAACTAAGAAATTTAAGGCTCATGATGAAAAGAATATATGTAACATCGGAGATAGAGTTAAAATAATGGAAACTAGACCTTTATCTAAAGATAAGAGATTCAGACTAGTTGAAGTTGTTGAGAAAGTTAAGTAGTTTTTGAAGAAGGAGGGATTACGATATGATACAACAAGAATCACGTCTAAGAGTTGCTGATAACTCAGGAGCTAAAGAACTTTTATGTATACGTGTTCTAGGCGGAAGTAAAAGAAGATATGGTAACATAGGCGACGTTATAGTTGCTACTGTTAAAAGTGCAACACCTGGTGGAGTTGTAAAAAAAGGTAAGGTTGTTAAAGCTGTTATAGTAAGAAGCAAACAAGGCGTAAGACGTAATGACGGAAGCTATATATCTTTTGATGAAAATGCTGCTGTTATAATAAAGGACGATAAAACTCCAGTAGGAACTCGTATATTCGGGCCTGTTGCTAGAGAGTTAAGAGACAATGAATTCATGAAAATAGTTTCTCTTGCTCCAGAAGTACTATAATTAAGGAGGTGCAATAGGACATGATGCGTGTTAAAAAAGGTGACACTGTTGTAGTTATAGCAGGTAAAGATAAAGGTAAAAAAGGTTCAGTTTTAAAGGTATACCCTAAAGCTGATAAAGTATTAGTTGAAGGTGTAAACGTAATAACTAAACATCAAAAACCAAGTGCTATGAACCAACAAGGTGGAATAATAAATAAAGAAGCCCCAATACACATATCTAATGTAATGCCATTTGATCCTGAAACAGGAAAAGGCGTTAGAGTAAGATATGAAGTAAAAGATGGGACAAAAGTAAGAGTATCAGCAAAGAGCGGAAAAGAATTATAATAAATATTGCTTGAAAGGAGGGACCTTAAATGGCTTCTAGATTACAAGAAAAATACATGAAAGAAGTTGCTCCTGCTTTAATGGAGAAATTTGGATATAAAAACGTAATGGAGATACCTAAGTTAAATAAAATAGTTATTAACATGGGTATAGGTGATGCTAGAGAAAATCCAAAAGGATTAGAAAAAGGCGTTGAAGAATTAGAAATAATATCAGGACAAAAGCCTGTTATAACTAAAGCTAGAAAATCTGTTGCTAACTTCAAACTAAGAGAAGGAATGCCAATAGGAACAAAAGTTACATTAAGAGCTGACAAAATGTTCTACTTTATGGACAAATTAGTATCAGTTTCTTTACCAAGAGTTAGAGACTTTAGAGGTGTTAACCCTAATGCTTTTGATGGTAGAGGAAACTATGCTTTAGGAGTTAAAGAACAATTAATATTCCCTGAAATAGAATATGATAAAATTGATAAAGTAAGAGGAATGGATATAATATTCGTTACTACAGCAAAAACTGACGAAGAAGCTCGTGAATTATTAAAATTATTAGGAATGCCATTTTCTAAGTAAGCAAAGGAGGGATTCCCGTGGCTAGAAAAGCGATGGTTGTTAAACAACAAAGAAAGCAAAAGTACGCTACTAGAGAATACACTAGATGTACTATATGCGGAAGACCGCATTCAGTTTTGAAAAAATTTGGTATATGCCGTATATGCTTTAGAGAATTAGCTTATAAAGGTCAAATACCTGGTGTTAGAAAAGCAAGCTGGTAGAAGCTTGATTAGAATGGAAGGAGGGCTACAAAATGACAATGACAGATCCAATTGCAGATATGCTTACTCGTATAAGAAATGCTAATGTTGTTAAGCATGAAACTGTAGATGTTCCAGCTTCTAATATGAAGAAAGAGTTAGCTAGAATCTTATTAGAAGAAGGTTTCATAAGAGGTTATGATGTTATAGAAGATGGAAAACAAGGTATCATAAGAATACAATTAAAGTACGGACAAGAAGGCGAAAGAGTTATCACAGGTCTTAAGAAAATATCTAAGCCTGGTATGAGAGTTTACGCTGCTAACCATGAAATACCAAAAGTATTAAATGGATTAGGAATATCAGTAATATCTACTTCAAAAGGAATATTAACTGACAAGCAAGCTAGAAAAGAAAATGTTGGTGGAGAAGTAATCTGCTACGTTTGGTAATTAATATGAACAATGTAAGGAGGTGCGACCATGTCAAGAATAGGTGTTAAACCAATAATAATACCAGCAGGTGTTGAAGTTACTATAGCTGAAGGAAATTTAGTTACAGTAAAAGGTCCAAAGGGAACTTTAACTAAACAATTAAGTGCTGAGTTAAATATAAAAAAAGAAGAAAATACAATAATGGTTGAAAGACCAACTGATAATAAAAAACACAGATCTTTACACGGATTAACTAGAACTTTATTAGATAATATGGTTGTAGGTGTAAATACTGGTTTCGAAAAGAAATTAGAACTAAAAGGTGTTGGATACAGAGCTCAAAAACAAGGGAAAAAATTAGTTATGAACTTAGGTTTCTCTCATCCAGTTGAAATGGAAGATCCAGAAGGAATAACTGTTGAAGCTCCAAACCAAACTGAGTTAATAGTAAAAGGTATAGACAAGCAATTAGTAGGAAACTATGCTGCTAAAATAAGAGCTTGGAGAAAGCCAGAGCCATACAAAGGTAAAGGTATAAAATACGTTGATGAAGTAATCAGACGTAAAGAAGGAAAAACTGGTAAAAAATAATACCAAAACTTAAACGCTAGAAAGGAGTGAGCTAGGTGTTAAAAAAGGCTGATAAAAATGCTAATAGACTTCAAAGACATAAGAGAGTTCGTAGAAAAATAAGCGGTACTGCTCAAAGACCAAGATTATGTGTATTTAGAAGTGCTAACAATATATATGCTCAAATAATAGATGACACAAACAGAGTAACTCTAGTTGCTGCATCTTCTTTAGAAGCAGAAGTTAAGAGTGCTGTTAATCATACAGGAAATAAGGAAGCAGCTAAGAAAGTTGGAGAATTAGTTGCTAAAAAAGCTGTTGAAAAAGGAATCACTGAAGTTGTATTTGACAGAGGTGGATACTTATATCATGGAAGAATTCAAGAATTAGCTGAAAGTGCTAGAGAAGCTGGTCTTAAGTTCTAATACGAAGGAGGGAAAAATACATGCTACGTCGTAAGCCGATAGATGCAGGACAACTTGACTTACAAGAAAAAGTTGTTGAAGTAAGACGTGTTACTAAGGTTGTAAAAGGTGGTAGAAACTTCAGATTTGCAGCGTTAGTAGTTGTTGGAGATGAAAACGGACACGTTGGTATAGGTGCTGGGAAAGCAATGGAAGTACCAGACGCTATAAAAAAAGCAGTTGAAGATGCTAAGAAAAATCTAATAGTAGTGCCAATGGTTGGGACTACAATTCCTCACGAAGTACGCGGACACTTTGGTGCTGGAAATATATTAATAATGCCTGCTGTAGAAGGTACAGGAGTAATAGCTGGGGGACCTGCTAGAGCCGTACTTGAGTTAGCTGGACTAAAAGACGTTAGAGCTAAATCTTTAGGATCTAACAATCCAAGAAATATGGTAAATGCTACAATAGAAGGACTTAATTCTCTAAAAACAGTTGAAGATATAGCTAAACTTAGAGGTAAAAAAGTTGAAGAACTTCTAGGGTAAGGAGGTAGTGTAAAATGGCTAAATTACAAATAAAATTAGTTAGAAGTGTTATAGGAACTACTCCTAACCAAAAAAAGAATGTTGAAGCGTTAGGATTAAGAAAAAGAGAACAAGTTGTTGTAAAAGAAGACAATGCTCAAATAAGAGGTATGATAAAAAAAGTAAGTCATTTATTAGAAGTAACTGAAATAGCTGAATAATTTTTAAAAAGTAGTGCAAGGAGGTGCAATCCATGAAGTTACATGAGTTAAAACCTGCTGAAGGTGCAGTAAGAGCTAAAAGAAGATTAGGTAGAGGTACTGCAACTGGACAAGGTAAAACTGCAGGACGTGGACAAAAAGGTCAATGGTCTCGTTCTGGTGGTGGAGTAAGAATAGGGTTCGAAGGTGGACAAATGCCACTAGCTAGAAGACTTCCTAAGAGAGGTTTCAATAACATATTTAAGAAAGTTTACACAGAAGTTAATGTTGAAGTTTTAAATAGATTTGAAAATGGAACAGAAATAACTGCAGAATTATTAAAATCTACTAAAACTATAAGCAAAATAGGTAAAGATGGAATTAAAATCTTAGGTGAAGGTAATTTAGAAAAAGCTTTAACTGTTAAAGCTGCTAAATTTACAGCTTCAGCTCAAGAAAAAATAGAAAAAGCTGGTGGAAAAGCAGAGTTAGTATAATAACCTGCTAATCTCCTAGCCAGTACAGGCGGGGTGAATTAGCGTGCTGTCAAAATTAAAACAAGCTTGGAAGATTAAAGCAGTAAGAAAAAAAGTAATGTATACACTTATGATGATCGTGATATTCAGAATAGGTACTACAATACCAGTTCCAGGTATAGACACTAGTATTATACAAAAGATGGTAGGCGGCAATAGTCTACTTTCTCTGTATAATATGTTTACGGGTGGAGCATTTAGTAACTTTTCATTATTTGCTTTGGGTATAAGTCCATATATTACTGCATCAATCATAATACAGCTTCTAACAGTAGGTTTTGAAAGTTTAGCAGAACTTCAAAAATCTGGTGAAGAAGGAAAGAAAAAAATCAATAAGTACACTAAATATACAGCACTAGCTCTAGCAGTTGTACAAGCTTTGGGAATTACATTAGGAATTGTAAGAAGTGCTTTAATATCAAATAGTGTGTTTTTTATCACAACTGTTGTAATAACATTAGTTTCAGCAAGTATGTTAGTAATGTGGATTGGGGACAAAATTACCGAAAAAGGAATTGGTAATGGTAGTTCAGTAATAATATTTGCAGGTATTATATCAAGAATACCAACAGATGTTATTAAAATCGCACAACAAGTTAAATCTGGTCAAGTTGCACCTTGGGTAATAATACTTCTAATTGTAGTTATATTACTTACAGTTACAGGAGTTACATTTATACAAGAAGCTACTAGAAAGATACCTGTACAATATGCTAAAAGAGTTGTTGGAAGAAAAATGTATGGAGGACAAAGTTCTCATATACCAATGAAAGTTAACCAATCAGGAGTTATGCCTATAATTTTTGCTAGTTCACTTTTAGCTTTTCCACAAACAATAGCTATGTTTATGGGGGCAGATGCTCAAGCTTTTGTTCAAAAATACTTAAGTATGGCAACAGAACAAGGATTTTGGACATACAGATCAATTGAAATTCTACTTATAATTTTCTTCTCATATTTTTATACAACTGTATCATTCAATACAGAAGATATATCTAAAAATATGAAAAATAATGGTGGATTTATACCAGGTATCAGACCAGGTGAACCTACTATGGATTATTTAAATAGAATCTTAACAAGATTAACTTTAGCTGGAGCTACTTTCTTAGCAATAATTGCTATGGTACCAGCTCTTACAACACATTATATGAATGTAAATATGAGTCTAGCTGGGACTTCATTGCTAATCGTTGTTGGGGTTGCTTTGGAGCTTAAGAGACAATTAGAGTCAAACTTAGTTATGAGAAGCTATCAAGGTTTCTTAAAATAAAATGGAGATGGATAATATGAGAATAATATTACTTGGACCTCCAGGTGCTGGTAAAGGTACTCAGGCGGCAGGAATAGTAGAAAAATACAATATACCTCATATATCAACAGGAGATATATTCAGAAAGAATATAAAAGAGGGAACAGAACTTGGAAAAAAAGCTAAAGAATACATGGACCAAGGTTTATTAGTACCAGATGAGTTAACTGTAGGTTTAGTTACTGATAGAATATCTCAAGAAGACTGTAAAAATGGATTTATGTTAGATGGATTTCCAAGAAATGTAGCACAAGGTGAGCATTTAGATGTATTCTTAAAAAATGCTGGTATAGTACTAGATAAAGTTGTCAATATTGAAGTTGATAAGAGTATATTAGTATCTAGAGCAGTTGGTAGAAGAATATGCAAGTCTTGTGGAGCTACTTATCATGTTGAGTTTAATCCTCCTAAAGTAAAAGGCGTATGTGATGTATGCCAAGGAGAATTATATCAAAGAGCTGATGATAATGAAGAAACTGTATCTAAGAGAATACAAGTTTATCTAGATGAAACTAAGCCTTTAGTAGATTATTATAGCAAACAAGGTATAATAGCTGATATAAAAGGTGACCAAGCAATAGATAAAGTATTTGAAGATATTGTTGCTGCTTTAGGAAGTGGAAAATAAATGATTATCTTGAAATCAAAGAAAGAAATAGAACTTTTAAGAGAAGCAGGCAAAATTGTTGCTGATACTCATGAAGTTTTAAGAAATGCTATTTCTCCGGGAATATCTACTTTAGAATTAGATAAAATAGCTGAAGAGAATATAAGAAAATACAATGCTGAACCATCTTTTAAAGGATATGGAGGTTTTCCAGGAAGTATATGTGCTTCTATCAATAGAGAAGTTGTACATGGAATTCCAGGTGAGACTCTATTAAAAGAAGGAGACATTGTAAGCTTAGATATAGGAGCCTATTATAAAGGATATCATGGTGATTCTGCGAAAACTCATGGAGTAGGCATGATATCTGAAGAAGATAGGAAATTAATAGAAGTAACTAGAGAAAGCTTCTATGAAGGAATAAAATTTGCTAAATTAGGATATAGACTTTCAGATATCTCACACGCAGTACAAACACACGTTGAGAAACATGGTTTCTCAGTAGTTAGGGATTTGGTAGGACATGGAGTTGGAGCAAATCTTCATGAAGATCCACAGGTACCTAATTATGGACTCCCAGGAAAAGGACCAAGACTTAGAGAAGGAATGGTTATTGCTATAGAGCCAATGGTTAATGCAGGTCGTTATCATGTAAAGACTCTATCAGATGGGTGGACGACTGTTACAATAGATGGAAAAAAATCAGCTCATTATGAGCATACGATAGCAATTACTGAACATGAACCTTTGATATTGACAAAGTTGTAAATTAAGAAGTAGGTGAAAAAAGTGCTATCAGATAATTTAAGTATAGGTCAAGTTGTTAAGGTTTCATTAGGTCGAGATGAAGGAAATTTATTTTTCGTAGTCAAGATAATTAATAATGAATATGTATTAATAGCTGATGGAAAGAAAAGAAAACTTGACAAACCTAAGTTAAAGAAAGTTAAGCACTTAAAAAAATATAATTTTATTAATGATGAAGTTAGAAAAAGAGTAGTATCTGGACAAGAGATTACAGATTCTTTTTTAAGAGCTGAACTTACTAAGTTAAATTAGATAATTTAACTTATTGAAATGGAGGGCTGGTTAGTTAATGGCCAAAAAAGATGTTATAGAATTAGAAGGTACAGTTTCAGAAGCTTTACCTAATGCTATGTTTAAAGTTAAATTAGAAAATGGACATGAGATATTATGCCACATTTCTGGAAAGCTAAGAATGAACTTCATAAGAATTCTTGAAGGTGATAAGGTGAATGTTGAACTTTCTCCATATGACCTTACAAGAGGGAGAATCACTTGGCGTAAGAAGTAGACTATCTTGATATTTAGTCTAAGGAGGGATTAATAATGAAAGTTAGACCATCAGTAAAACCAATATGTGAAAAATGCAAAGTAATAAAAAGAAAAGGAAAAGTAATGGTTATCTGTGAAAATCCAAAGCATAAGCAAAAACAAGGATAAGAAATTATTACTAGTATTTTGTTAAATTTTATAGTATAATACTATATTGTGATGTTAACAAAAGAACGTTAAAATCGTTGAACAATCTGACGTAGGATTGATATATGATATGAAGTTTTAAACACTAAAAACTATGTGTAGGAGGTGCGATCATGGCAAGAATAGCTGGGGTAGATTTACCTAGAGAAAAAAGAGCGGAGATAGGCTTAACTTATATATATGGTATAGGTAAAGCAACTGCTAACGAAATATTAGCTAAAGCTGAGATAAATCCAGATACAAGAATAAAAGATTTATCAGAAGATCAAGTTAATGAGTTAAGAAAAGTTATAGATGACGATTTCTTAGTTGAAGGTGACTTAAGAAGAGAAATTGCTTTAAACATAAAGAGATTAAGAGATATAAAATGTTATAGAGGAATTAGACATGGTAAAGGTCTTCCATTAAGAGGACAAAGAACTAAAACTAATGCTAGAACTAGAAAAGGTCCTAGAAAAACAGTATCTCGTAAAAAGAAAAAATAATTAAATAATAATTAGATGAAGGAGGGAAAAGGAAAATGGCTAAACCAAAAAAGAAAGTTACACGTGTTAGAAGAAGAGAACGTAAAAATATAGAACGTGGTCATGCTCATATACAGTCAACTTTCAACAATACAATAATAACTTTAACTGACGTTCATGGAAATGCTATATCTTGGGCAAGTTCAGGACAATTAGGATTCAAAGGATCAAGAAAATCAACTCCATTTGCATCTCAAATGGCTGCTGAAACAGCTGCAAAAGCTGCGATGGAACACGGATTAAAAAGTGTTGAGGTATTCGTAAAGGGGCCAGGTTCAGGAAGAGAAGCTGCTATAAGAGCTTTACAAGCAACTGGACTAGAAGTAACTATGATAAAAGACGTTACTCCAATCCCACATAACGGATGTAGACCACCAAAGAGAAGAAGAGTGTAATTAATAAGAGTACAAATAGGAGGTGTAGATAAATGGCAAGATATACAGGTGCATCATGTAGACAATGCCGTAGAGAGGGAATGAAATTATTCCTTAAAGGTGATAGATGTTATACAGATAAATGTGCTATAGTTAAAAGAAACTATGCTCCAGGTCAACATGGCCAAGGGAGAAAGAAAGTTTCTAACTATGGATTACAATTAAGAGAAAAACAAAAAGTTAAAAGAATATATGGAGTTTTAGAAACTCAATTTAGAAATTTATACGAACGTGCTGAGAACATGCCTGGAAAATCAGGTGAGAACTTATTAAGTTTATTAGAGAGAAGATTAGACAATGTAGTTTACAGAATGGGACTAGCATCTTCTAGAAAAGAAGCTAGACAATTAGTAACTCATGGTCATTTCACTTTAAATGGAAATAAAGTAGATATAGCTTCATTAACAGTTAAAGTTGGAGATGTGATAGAAGTTAAAGAAAAATCAAGATCTTCTGCAAAATTCAAAAATTTAGTAGAAGTTAACTCAAGAATAGCTCCTAAATGGTTAGAAGCTAATGTAGAAGGAATGACAGCAAAAGTAGTTGGTGTTCCAACAAGAGAAGATATAGATCTTGAAATAGCAGAGCACTTAATCATAGAACTTTACTCTAAATAATAAGCACACTTTTAAAAATTATTTTAAAATTTTGTTTACCCTCAGTGGATTACTGAATTTTAAGGAGGGTTTTGTCCATGATAGAAATAGAAAAGCCAAAAGTAGATATAGTTGAGCTTAGCGAAGACTATAGATATGGTAAGTTTGTTATAGAACCTCTAGAAAGAGGATATGGAATAACTATAGGTAACACACTAAGAAGAATATTATTATCATCTTTACCAGGTGTAGCTGTAAATGCTATAAAAATAGATGGAGTTCTTCATGAATTCTCTACAATACCTGGTGTTAAAGAAGATGTTACAGAGATAATATTAACTTTAAAAGAGCTTTCAGCAACTATAGATGGTGAAGGAAGTAGAACACTTAAAATAGAGGCTCAAGGACCATGCTCTATCACAGGTTCAGATATAATCTGTCCTCCAGATGTTGAAATATTAAGCAAAGACTTAGCAATAGCTACATTAGATGATAATGCCAAGTTTAATATGGAAATATTTGTAGATAAAGGTAGAGGTTATGTTTCTGCTGAAGAAAATAAAACAGAGAATGTTCCAATAGGTGTTTTACCTGTGGATTCAATATATACTCCTGTTGAGAAAGTTAGTTATCATGTAGAAAACACAAGAGTTGGTCAAAAAACAGATTATGATAAATTAGTACTAGAAGTTTGGACTAATGGTAGTATAAACCCTCAAGAAGGTATATCATTAGCTGCAAAAGTATTAGTTGAGCATTTAAATCTATTTATAGACTTAACTGAACATGTAAGTAGTGTTGAAATCATGGTAGAAAAAGAAGAAGATCAAAAAGAAAAAGTTCTTGAAATGACTATAGAAGAATTAGATTTATCAGTTAGATCATACAACTGTTTAAAGAGAGCGGGAATTAACACAGTTGAAGAATTAGCTAATAAGTCTGAAGACGATATGATGAAGGTTAGAAACCTAGGTAAAAAGTCATTAGAAGAGGTAATACAAAAACTAGAGGAACTTGGGCTAGGTTTAAAACCAAGTGAAGAATAGCGAGCAAAGGAGGGATAAGAATGGCTAAGTACCGTAAATTAGGACGTGAAACAGCTCACAGAAACCTTATGTTAAGAAACTTAGTAACTTGTTTACTAAGAAGTGGAAGAATAGAAACTACAGTAACTAGAGCTAAAGAAACTCGTAGAATGGCTGAAAAGATGATAACTCTTGCTAAAAGAGGAGATCTTCATGCTAGAAGACAAGTTTTAGCTTATGTTATGGATGAAACAGTAGTTAATAACTTATTCACAGATTTAGCTCCAAAATATGTTGAGAGAAATGGTGGATACACTAGAATAATAAAAATAGGGCCAAGAAAAGGCGATGCTGCTGAAATGGCTTTTATAGAATTAGTATAGTAAGGAAAGGATTAGGCTTGATGGCTTAATCTTTTTTTTATTTTTCTGACTAAGGTGTGATATAATAATGTGTAAAATGATTTTTATAAGTTATTGCTTACTAAAAGGAGTATGAATTAATGGATAATATAATAAAAGTAAACAATATTTCATTTGAGTATATTACAGATGAAGCAAAACTTAAAGCAATAGATAATTTAAGCTTGGATGTTAAAAAGGGAGAATTTGTTGCGATAATAGGACATAATGGTTCTGGTAAGTCTACTTTATCTAAAAACTTAAATGCTATTCTTATGCCTACAGAAGGAAATATTCTCATTGATGGAATGGATACCAAAGAAGAAGAAAGATTATGGGATATAAGACAAACAGCAGGCATGGTATTTCAAAACCCAGATAATCAAATTGTTGCCACAATAGTAGAGGAAGATGTGGCTTTTGGTCCTGAAAACTTAGGCATAGAGCCAAAAGAGATAAGACGTATTGTAGAAGAGTCTTTAAAAAGTGTAGGTATGTATGATTTAAGAGGTAGACAACCACATTTGTTATCAGGTGGTCAAAAACAGAGGGTTGCAATAGCAGGTATAATTGCAATGAGGCCTAAGTGTATAATATTTGATGAAGCAACAGCGATGTTAGACCCATCTGGAAGAAAAGAAGTTATGAAAACAATAAAAAGACTTAATAAAGAAGAAAATATAACTGTTTTACATATAACTCACTTTATGGAAGAAGCTGTAGAAGCTGATAGAGTTGTCGTTATGGAGAAAGGTAAGAAACTTTTAGAAGGGACTCCTAAAGAAGTATTTAGTAAAATAGATATGTTAAAGGAAATCGGTTTAGATGTGCCTTGTATGACAGAGTTGTCTAGTTTATTAATAGAAGAAGGTATAAATATTAGTAGTGATATATTAACTGTGGATGAGATGGTGATGGAATTATGTCAATTATAGTAAAGAACTTAACACATATATATAATGAAGGGATGCCTTTTGCAAGTAAGGCACTTGATGATGTATCTTTTGAAATTAAAGATAGAGATTTTGTTGGACTTATAGGTCATACAGGTTCAGGAAAGTCTACATTGATACAACATTTAAATGGACTATTAAAGCCTTCCTCAGGAGAGATTTTTATAAATGATTTTAATATAACAGATAAGAATTTAAACTTAACTGAGATAAGGAAAAGAGTAGGTGTTGTATTTCAATATCCAGAATATCAATTATTTGAAGAAACAATTGATAAAGATATAGCTTTTGGACCCGCTAATTTAGGTCTAGAAGAGGCTGAAATACATAATAGGGTAAAAGCATCGATGGAAGCTGTAGGACTTGACTATGAGGAATTTAAAGATAAATCTCCATTTGAATTATCAGGAGGACAAAAACGTAGAGTTGCAATAGCTGGAGTTATAGCAATGAATCCAGAAGTACTTATATTAGATGAGCCAACTGCAGGTCTTGACCCTGGTGGAAGAGATGAAATTTTCAATTTAATAAAAAATTTACATGAAAAAAACAATATGACTATAATATTGTCATCACATAGTATGGATGATATGGCAAAGTTGGCACAAACTTTAATTGTTATGAATCATGGGAAAATAGAATTTATGGGTACTCCTAGAGATGTATTTAAATCAAATGCTATTAAATTAAAAGAAATTGGTTTAGATATTCCACAGGTTTTAGAACTTGCATTGAAATTAAGAGAACAAGGTTTTGACATTAGTGAAGACATATTGACTTTAGAAGAAGCAAAACAGGAAATATTAAGAGTTGTGAGAGGGCGAGGATTATGTTAAAAGATATAACTATAGGGCAATACTACCCAACAAGTTCTGCTATTCATAAATTAGATCCAAGGATAAAACTTGTAGCAACAATTGTATTTATGGTATCTATATTTGTAGTAAATAAATTTTGGCCTTATATGATAGTTTTATTATGTTTATTAGGTATGATAAAGTTAGCTAATATACCAGTTAAGTATATTGTTAAGGGTGTAAAGCCTCTTAAGTGGATTATTTTATTTACATTTATTATAAATATTTTTTTCTTACCAGGTGATGAGATATGGTCATTTGGATTTTTAACGATAACAAGTCAAGGTTTGAGACAAGCAATTTTTATGGCAATAAGACTTATATTTTTAGTAATTGGGACATCATTACTTACTTTAACAACTTCACCAATAGAATTGACAGATGGTATAGAGAGATTATTGAATCCCTTTAAGAAAATTGGTTTACCAGTTCATGAGCTTGCAATGATGATGACAATTGCTTTGCGCTTTATTCCGACATTATTGGACGAAACAGATAAAATAATGAAAGCTCAGATGTCTAGAGGTGCAGACTTTGAAAGTAAAAATCTTATAAATAGAGCTAAAAATCTAGTACCTCTTTTAGTTCCACTATTTGTTAGTGCATTTAGAAGAGCAGATGAATTGGCTATGGCTATGGAAGCTAGATGTTATAGAGGTGGGCACAATAGAACAAAAATGAGGGAGTCTGTTATAGTAAAAGCAGATTATATAGCATGTGTGTTTCAAGTTATTTATTTAGGATTAATCATAGCTACTAGATTTATAGCGATTTAATAGAAGCATATATAGATGAGGTAAAATATGAGAAATATAAAGATTACAATCCAATATGATGGTAGAAATTATTGTGGATGGCAGAAGCAACCAGATTCCCTAGGGATACAAGGTACAATTGAAAAGGCTATATATGAGATAACGAATGAAGAAGTTAAACTTATAGGGTCAGGTAGAACTGATTCAGGAGTTCATGCTCTTGCACAAACTGCAAATTTTAAAATTAGTTCAAGTATAAGTATAGAAAGTATACCAATGGCACTAAATGCTAAATTACCAAAAGATATATCAGTTATAGAAGCATATGAAGTTAATGATGATTTTCATTCAAGATACAGTGCAAAAGGAAAAACATATAAATATTTAATATATAACAGTAAGTTTAGACATCCAATACTTAACAACATATCATATCAAGTAAAGTACGAACTTGATTTTGATAAAATGTGTATAGAATCAAAAAGCCTATTGGGTACACATGATTTTAAAGGTTTTATGAGTTCTGGTTCATCTGTAAAAGATACAATACGAACAATATATGATATAAATATAAAAAAAACAGATGATTTGATTACTTTAGAAATTAGTGGAGATGGGTTCTTATATAATATGGTGAGAATTATTGTTGGAACACTTGTTGATATAGGACGTGGTAGAATTAATGAATCATTTTTAGATATAATGGAATCCAAAAACAGATCAAGATGTGGACATACAGCTCCAGCACAAGGATTATTTCTTAAAAAAGTTCATTATTAACTTGACACACCAGGCTACATGTATTAAAATATATGAGAATGTGTTAATAAGTCCACTTGCCCCGGACTTGACATAAACGGTAAAAAATTTTTATGAAAAGTAGTTAAGGAGGGACAGTTATGAAAAGTTATATAGCTAAGCCAGCTGATGTACAAAGAAAATGGTACTTAGTTGATGCTGAAGGAAAAACATTAGGTCGTATAGCAACAGAAATTGCGACAGTATTGAGAGGTAAACATAAACCAACATTTACTCCTCACGTTGATGGTGGAGATTTTGTTGTTGTAGTTAATGCAGAAAAAGTAGTTTTAAGTGGAAAAAAATTAGATCAAAAATATTACAGATACCACACTGGTTATGTAGGTGGATTAAAAGAAATATCTTATAGAGATATGATGGATAAAAAACCAGAAGAAGTTATAGCACATGCTGTAAATGGCATGTTACCTAAAAACAAATTAAGAAGTAGAATGATGACTAGATTAAGAGTATTTGCAGGTGCTGAACACACTCATGCAGCTCAAAATCCAGAAGTTTTAAACTTTAAATAAGATTAATAGGTGAAAGGAGGAGTTTATAATGGCTAACGTTCAATATTATGGAACTGGAAGAAGAAAAAGTTCTGTTGCTAGAGTAAGACTAGTTGCAGGTGAAGGAAATATATTAGTAAATGGAAGAGCATTAGAAAATTATTTTAACTATGAAACATTAATAAGAGATGTTAAACAACCATTAGTTTTAACTGGTAATGAAAATAAATATGATGTTATAGTAAAAGTTGAAGGTGGAGGATTCACTGGACAAGCTGGAGCTATAAGACATGGTATATCTAGAGCTTTATTAAAAGCTGATTTAGATTTAAGACCTGCTTTAAAGAAAGAAGGTTTCTTAACTAGAGATGCAAGAATGAAGGAAAGAAAGAAATACGGATTAAAAGCAGCAAGAAGAGCTCCACAATTCTCAAAAAGATAATTATTTATTTTTTTGGAAAAGCAAAATCCTTTATTTTCTGCCATTCAGAAAATATGGGAGCATGTTAAAATGTTGGGTTTAAGTTAATTATTGATATACAATAAAATAATAAGATATCTTATTAGGATGTTTTTCAATAGAAAAACATCCTTTTTATTGTTTTAATTGTCTAATAAAAAATTACATGTTAAAGTTATTGGAATAATAGTTCTATTGAGAAATTAATAAAGAAAGTTACAGTAAATATAATTAAAAATTTTACATTTTATAAGCAATAGAATTTAGGTTATTCAATAATATAATTCATAATATAAATTGTCATAATTTATTATACCTGTTATTCGATAATAATTAAAAATAGGAATTTAGAGTAGACGTGAATATAGCATATTTATGTAATCATATATTAATATTAAAAAATAGAGATTGATAAATACTAAAGTGAAATTTAAATGTTTGTACTAATATTTGGAATATTATAGTGTTTTTATAAGTATACATATACAGGGTGATGTTGTGAGAAAGTACATAAAACATATAATTTTTAGTTTTGTTATGGTGTGTCTAGTAATAGTATCAATATTTGAAGTGAAAAATATTTCTGAAGATGTTATCAAATATATGCCAATAACAAATAAAACAATAATTTTAGATGCTGGTCATGGAGGTATTGATCCAGGAGCATTAAACAAGGATAAGAGCACATCTGAAAAAGATATCAACTTAGCAATAACACTTAAGCTTAGAGAGCTTATAGAATCAAGTGGAGGTCTTGTAATATTAACCAGAGAAGATGACAGTAGCCTCTATAAAGAAGAAAATAATAAAACTACAAGACAAAAATATAATGAGAACTTAAAAAATAGGAAAGAAATAATTTCTAATTCCAATGCTAATATGTTCGTATCCATACATCTAAATGCATTTGAACAGTCTAAATACTATGGAGCTCAGACCTTTTATCCTAAAGATAAACAAGATAGCAAGGAATTATCGAAGTGTATTCAAGAAGAACTTAAAAGAGTAGTAGATAAAACAAATAACAGAGAAGTTAAGCCTAGAGATGACATATACCTTTTGAAAGAAAATAATATTCCATCAGTGTTAATAGAGTGTGGTTTTCTATCAAATGAAAAAGAATGTAAACTTTTGACAGATGAAACATATCAAGAAAAGATAGCGTGGGCGATATACATAGGTATACAAAAATATCTAAGTTGAAATAATTATAAAAATAAGTCTAAATATGTAAATAGCTTGTATTGAGGTGTTTAAAAATGCATTAATATGAGCTATTTTTGTTTTGACAAAAAAATAATTAAAATAAAAGTTAAAAAAGCGTTGACTTAGAATAACATAGATGATATTATATATGAGTGCCCAAAAGGAGCACAAAAATAAGACAAAAGAACTTTGAAAATTAAACAGTAGGTTAATTTATAAACAAGAAACAAACCATAAAGCCAGATATTTTGATAACAATAGTATCTGAGCCTGATAAACTTTTATTTGAGAGTT
>NZ_JAGWCZ010000027.1:0-22009 GCF_020657855.1 Clostridioides sp. ZZV14-6153
TTTAGTCTATCTGATATAGAGTTATCTATTACTTTTCTTCTATATTTTATACACATAACTAAGTGATAGTGTAACAAGAATACTGAATGATTATTACTATCTAATTTCATTGTAATTACTTCCTTTCAGTTTTTACTACTGATTTTATAATACAATACATTTTTGAAAATCAAGTAAAATAAATAACCTATCGGTTAGGCTTACATCTTCTACCTCCTATGGCGAGGAAGAGGAATTTCGCCATTATAGGTTAAATTAAAATAACATTTGCGAATTTTAAATTAAATTCATTTATATGTTAATTGTATTTTAAATTTTTCCATATTTCAACCAAATAATATCAAATATATTGATTATAGTTTAAATTTTAAATAATTCGTAATATTATTTAGTTTACGATTTTTACCTTACTTCTATCTAATACCATTTTAAGAGAATTTTCAACAGTTTCAATAACATCTTTATAACTCAAATATATGTTTATATAAATATAATCTTCATCTAAATTGTATTCAGTTACTCTACAATACAAGAGTTTTCCTCCATCTAATAAATTACTCAAAATATAATTATCTTTTCTTGGAACATAGCCTATTACATATCCAGTTTCTCCAACTATTCTGATAGCATTTTCATCATATAAATTATCTTTTTCTCTGTTTAGATAGTATATCTTACTCTTCTCCAATTCCTTTTCTAGATATTCTCTATTTCTAAACCTTGAGCCAGCAACAGCTACTGAAGTCAAATAAATATCTTTACCATGCTCATTTACCTTCAGCTTTTTAGTATTTACAAATTCTTTTTTTAAATTATTACTTTCATATAATAATCGTCTTAACTCATCTTTTAATTTGATATTTTTTCTTTTTCATAAGCTTCTTTAACTATTTGCATTTCTTTAAGAGAAAGTCGCTCTCTATACCTCTTTAAAATATTTATAGATTCTTTACGTACTTCATTTATGTTTCCAAAAATTCCTTTTAAA
This sequence comes from Clostridioides sp. ZZV14-6153, assembly GCF_020657855.1. NCBI lineage: Bacteria > Bacillati > Bacillota > Clostridia > Peptostreptococcales > Peptostreptococcaceae > Clostridioides > Clostridioides sp. ZZV14-6153. The sequence goes on from NZ_JAGWCZ010000027.1 coordinate 989, forward strand.
GATAGATTCTTTCCTTCAGGGTATAGTGATTTACTACCTTTAAGGACAATAAAAAATAACATATCATCGTAATATTCTTGTGTTAATTTATTTTTTTCTATGTCTTCCATTTTTCCAATTAACTCTTTTGTTTTAAATGTTTTTTCAAAAAAGTCTAATAACTTTAACTTACAATTTGCACTTCCCTTTTTAGATATATACCAATACACCTCAAAATCTCGAATATCTTTATTTAAATATGGCAATAAATCATCAAAAGATAAACGTACATCATAAATTTCTGACATTTTTATCATATCTTCTGTCTTTCCATCGGCTTCATTTAATGCTTTAAAGAATACACTTTTCCACTTTTCACTGAGTAAAACATTATTCATTTCTTTCTTAAATTCAACTTTATCACAACTTACTTTATCATCTTCTAAAACACCTACTGCTATTAAAAAAATAGAATATAGACTATCAAAGCTAGTCCCATAGCTTGCTACAATTGGCAGAAATTGATTCACTAATTCCACTTTATTCCCTATATATTTAAATTCTACACTTAACAAATAATTGCATATAAGATGTGCTAAGTTGTTTACCTTATCTTTATCTAAATCTCGTCTTTCAAGATATTCGCTTAAATCTACTGTAGAAATAATATAGTTCATTAGTAATCCTTCATATTTTTTATCTTTATATCCTTCTTCGATTAAATAAGAGGTTATTTTAGAATCTAGATTTTCTATATTAACAATGGCAAATACTTTTATTGAACCTGTAGATATTCTAGATAGATTAAACAAATAGGTATTGTAAAATTCAAGTTTTCTAATAGTATTACTTAAATAAAATATGTATTCTCCAGATTTAGAAAATGTATCAACTACTTCTCTTATATTGTCTACATCTAAATAATTTTCACTTAAAACAAGCCCAAGTTTTACATACTCATCTTTTTCACTTGTATATATTAAATCCTTTGTTAGCTGATATAACCACTTTTCATCAATTATTCTCTCCTTTATTAGAGTATTTATCTTTTTCATAAAGATTTCAAAATAACAAATTAGAGACTTATGATTATACTCCTCTAACATGTCAATTTTATTAGATTCACTTCTATAAATATTTAAAATATTCTCTACCAAATTATTTGCAAGTTCTACTTGTTCTCTTAAAGGTATCTTTTCGTATATACATAAATAATTCATTTCAAATGACTCTTTATATCCATCATAATCCTTAATCTTTTGTAGTTGCTTAAAAATACTGCCCACTAAATTATCCTCCTTTACATTATTATAATTTATATTGATTATACTACTTATTTTAGTGAATTTACATTTTTACACATAAAAAAATATTACTAGAAATTAAGATTTCCAGTAATACTAATTGTACAAATATTAAAGTTACATCGCTTAACAATGATTTTGTTAAGTTGAAATTTATTTTTTTAAATACATACTCATTTTAAATTAGAATTTATTTATCAAGTTCCATTAACTTTACAACTAGCTCTTCACAAATTTCTTTTATTGTTTTATTATCTGTATTTACAATAATATCTGCTGATGCCATATATTTCGCTTCTCGTCTTTTCATCAAATCAGATATAAATTCAACATTCATATTATTATTAAGTATTGGTCTTTCATCACTATGTTTAACACGTTGAAGAATAGTTTCTGGACTTGCTGTTAATAAAACAATTCTTCCACTTTTTTTCATATATTCTACGTTTTTATCTCTAAGTACGATTCCTCCCCCACAGGAAACAACTAGTCCTTCTCTTTGTTGAAAACTTATTAATGCTTGGCTTTCAAGATTTCTAAAATATTCTTCCCCTCGTTTTTCAAATATTTCAGAAATACTCATTCCTTGATGCTCAACTATATATGCATCTGTTTCTACTTGCTCCATTTCTAATAGATGACTCAAGTATGATGATACAGTACTTTTTCCGACCCCCATAAATCCAACAAGCATTATATTATAAGAGAATAAATTTTTAGCCTGTATTTTCTTACTATTTTTTACTATATATCTAAAAATATCTATAATTTCATTTTCAAACTTATGACCTTTTAGCTTCTCAATCAACGCTACTTCTTTTTTATTTTCATAGTCTGGCTGTAAAATGGGAATACCTTTTTCCTTTTTAATATCAATAATACCCTTTATACATTCCATTCTTTTCTCAAGTAAATCAATCAGCTCATCATCATATAAATCTATTTTTTCTCTTATTTTTTCTATATTTTCCATTGTGACACCTCTTCTTTCAGACATGTTAAAATTAAAAATACTTACAATTATATTATACTAATGTTACATATTATAATCATGTACTTTTTCTTTTTCATATCTCATGTTTACAAACAATGCAAGTAAAATTCCAACAAACGTTATAGCTACATTAAATAATACAACGTATTTTGGACCATTTACTCCACCAGATTTTGTAATAAATCCAGCTATATTTAAAATAACATAGTTAGCTATACTAGATGCAATCATAACTATAGATGTTATTTTTCCTTTATTAGTTGGAAACATTTCATTTGCTGTCGATGTAGTCAATTGAAGCACACCACCTGCTGCTGAATAACCTATTACAAATCCTCCTATCATACAGATAGTTGGAGTCTGAACAAAGTACACAATTAATAACATAATTGAAGCTATCACAGGATAGATAACAAGTATTCTTATTGGCTTAACATATTTTTTTATAAGTACAGAAGTTATTAACACTGCAAAGATTACTCCCATTGAATAAAAAGATTGAATTTTTGTAGGGTCAGCCATACCATATAATTTACCTAATTCTTGATTACAATTTAGCCATAGTACAAATGTAGATGTACATGTAAATCCAATACAAACAAGAGCTATACTTGTTGGTGTAAACTTCATTTTTTCTGACTTGACAGCCTTTCCATTATTATCAATAACATTGTTAGCTGGAGGAAATGGCAATACAGCTATTAAAATTGCATCTATAATAATAAGAACAGCTGTTACTATAAAAATAACTTTAAATGATATTGAATTTGCTGCAACAAATCCAATTATAAAAGGAAGTAAAAATTGCGCTAAAGCTATTGTGAATTTAGTAAACATATTTGCTATTGTTCCTAGACTAGCAAATATCTCCATGCAAGAAGGTGTTACACAAGTATCTAAAAATGAGTTTGCTGCGCCTCCAATTATTGCAAATATATACGCTATGTAAAAATTTGGTGAAAATACAATTCCAACAAAGAAAATTGCATGTAGAAAATTACCTATAAGTCCACTTACCTTTCTTCCATATTTATCTGAAATAGGGCCTGCAAATGGATATGATATAAGTCTACCTAACCCTAATGCAGCAATAACAGCTAAAACAATACTCACATCAAGAGTTCCATCTGATAAAGTCTTAGCTCCCCACATAGATGCAAATTCTGGTTTATATTGTCCTAAAATTGAAATTCCAATACCAAGTAAAAAATATGAAAAATACAAAGCTATGGCAGTAGGATAGTATTTTTTATTATTCATAGTTATTCTCCTATTCTCGTTAATTTCTTAACATTTTTATATACAATAAACGCATTCCCATAATGGGTTTAAAGAATAGTTAAACTTTTACATTTAACTAGACCATCGATACAAAACCCACTATGACAATTTGTAAAGTAATATCAAAACATTGAGATACATATATTCTACATTATTAAAATATTATTTTTTCGTCTATTTAAAGTATAATTCTTTAATTTCTTCTACAGGCATTTCCAATCCAGTGTATAGATTAAAAGCTTCAGCTCCTTGATATAATAACATTCCTAACCCACCAATAGCTTTACAACCATTAGCTTCAGCATCCTCAATCATTTTTGTTTTATTTGGATTATAAACAACATCTGTTACAACTAACTCTTTTCTTAATACACTAACATCTTTTATATTAGTTTCATTGTCATGAGGTTTCATCCCAATAAGCGTTGCATTTGTCAAAATATCACTTGATGATACTTCTTCATAAAGTTTTTCTGTGTCTGCTAAATCATATAAATTAACAATACATCCTGGTACTTCTTTCTTTATATTTTCAATTGTTTGTTCCGCTCTTTTATAAAAATCATCCTTAGCATTGAAAATAGATATTTCTCTTGCTCCATCTAATGCACATTGTACTTGTATAGCAGTTGCCGCACCACCAGCACCCATAATTGTAAGTTTTTTACCCTTTACTTCAACTCCATTTTCTTTTAAATTACGAACGTAACCCACACCATCTGTTATATGTCCAATTAACTTTCCATCTTCATTTACAATTGTATTGCATGCTCCAATTATACGAGCTGCTGGAGAAAGTTCATCCATATATTCTGTAACAGCAGTTTTACATGGCATTGTTACATTTGCTCCTTTTATGTTGAACGTCTTTATAGCTGAAAGTGCATCTTTTACCTTGTCCACAGTAATATCAAAAGCTAAGTATCTATAATCTAAATCTAATTTTTCAAAACTATAATTATACATTAGTGGTGATTTAGAATGCCCAACTGGTGTACCTATTAATGCGAATAACCCTGTTCTACCTGAAATTTCCATAATTATTATATCCTCCCAATATCATCAATTTCTTTGCAAATAATCTATTTAATTATTTGCAAAGAAACATCTATTTAATTTCAACTATATATTTAATGCTACTTCAAAAGCTTCTTTTGTTGCATCCAATGCTCTACGAGCCTTTACTGCATCCCCAACAACATAAGTTTCATTCACAAATTTCTTTACTTCTTCGCTTAATGGGTCATAATTACGAGAACCCATAGCAAGCACTACTGAATCAAACCCTTTTAAATTATCTTCTGTTCCATCTGCAAGTGAATAGTCAACTCCATCGTTATAGAACTTAGCAACTTTAGCACCAGTAACAGTATGTATATTGTAACTTTTAAAATCATCCATAAGGAATTTACGATGTTCAGAAATTACATCTGCACCAACTTGTTCTCTTAATTCAATAACAGTAACATCATGTTCTTGTTCACCAAGGAATGCTGCCACTTCACAACCAACCATTCCACCACCAACAACAAGAACTTTCTTTCCACAAGATTCTTTTCCATCAAGAAGATCAACTGCATGTATTAATCCTGATTCATTAATTCCTGGTATAGGAAGTACAAGTGGAGTTGCACCAGTAGCTACAATAACTGCATCAGGTGATTTTTCTTTTATAAACTCTACTGTAACTTCTGTATTAGTGTATATTTTTACACCATATTGATTACATTTTGAAATATAACTACGAACTAAATTAGTGATATCTCCTTTACCTGGAGGATATGCAGCTAAACGCATTTGCCCACCAAGCATTTCAGATTTTTCAACTAGAGTTACCTTATGCCCTCTCTCAGCACATACCCATGCTGCAAGCATACCTCCAACACCGCCACCAACAACAAGAACTTCTTTTGTAGTTTCAGCTGGTTTAAGTTCAGCTTCATGACCTAATATCGGATTTGCAAGACATGCTATAGGCTTACCTTGGAACATATTTGGTACACAACCTTGTAGACATGCAATACATGGTATCATTTCATCTAACTTACCATTTTTAGCTTTGTTAGGCATGCCTGGGTCAGCTAAACTTTGTCTACCAAATGCAACTAAATCACATCTGCCTTGACGAACCATCAATTCAGCAAATTGAGGCTCTGTATAGCGACCAACAGTTATTACTGGTATACTCACAGATTTTTTTATTTCTGTAACTAAATCTGCACTAAATCCAGCATGAAGAACTGTAGGAGCCCACATATATTCATCATGTATATGTATACTACGTGAAACATGAAGTCCATCTACTCCACAATCTTCTAAATAAGCTGCGATTACTGAGCTATCATGTACATCAATTCCACCTAAAATATCATCTGTACTATTTATACGACATAGTATTGCTATAGAATCTCCTACCTTTTTACGTATATTTTCAATTATAAGACGAGGTAATCTCATTCTATTTTCAAAACATCCACCAAATTCATCTACACGTTTATTTGTTCTTGGTGATATAAAACTACTAACTAAATATCCATGAGCACAGTGAACTTCAACAGCATCCACACCAGCTTTTTTTGCACGTAACGCAGCATCTCCATAAGATTCTATAAGCTCATATATTTCTTCAGTTGTTATTGCTAATGGTGTATTACGTCCATTTGATGCAGGTATTGCAGAAGCAGCTTTTAAAGGATACCCTGCAATTTTTTCATTTCCTTCAGAACCAGCATGTTGTAATTGTATAGATACTTTTGAACCAGCATTATGACAGGCATCTATTACATTTTTGAAACTATCTATTGTACTATCATCATACAAACAAGGTTTATGAGGTCCTCCTTTAGCTTTCTTATCCACAACACTAGATTCTATAGTTATTAATCCAAAACCACCTAAGGCACGTTCAAGATAATAAGCCTTAGAAGTTTCACTTAAAGTACCATCTGTGTTTGCAAAATTATTTCCCATTGGAGGAACTACAAAACGGTTTGGAACTATCATTGAACCAATTTTTATAGGTGTAAACATAGAACTAATCTTCATAAGGTTTTCCTTCCTTTCAAGTTTTATATTTTTTTCTTATATTTTTATGCTTCATATACTTTAATATCGAATAACTCTATTTTTATTTTGGAGATACTTCTGGCCATGCTTTATCTAATACTTTTTTAGTTGCCTTAAATACAGTCTCAGCTGCAGTTGATAATCCTTTAGCTACTAAAGAATCAGATATTACTTCAACGCCTATAACTTCTGGTGATATATTATGTTCTTTGATTATTTTTACAAAATCTTCTGTATTTCCATATCCTTCACCTGGAGCTACACGGTCATGTAGTGATTCATCTCTAAGTTTTTCATAAGGTGTCTCTAAAACATCACAAACTTGAATTGATACTATCTTTTCTGCTGGAACAGGGGCAAGGTCATCTACTGTTTGTTTTGCTCTAGCCCAGTGCCATGTATCTAATATAAGCATTGCATTTTCACGGTTACATCCTTTTACAACACGCCAAGCAGTAGCTAAATCTGGCACACCGCTGTATGGCATAAACTCAAGTCCTATAATAAGTTCTCCTGCTCTATCACATAATTCTCCCAATGCAGTTATAATTTGTTCTTCTGGTACCATTTCTAATAGACCACAATTTATATGTTTAACATTAAATAAACGAGCCATATGATAAACATTTTGCTCTTTTTCTTGTTGTGCTTCTGTTCTATCTTCTTTAGTTCCCCATTGAGTTATATATTCTACTTCTGTAACTTTCATATTATATTCATCAAGAATTGAAAGCATTTCTTCGTCTGTAACTCCAGCATTTTTTGCATCTACATAATTTTCAGCACGTAATCCAATACCATCAAATCCAGCTTCTTTTGCAATGCGAACTCTGTCGCGAAATGAAACTTCTGTACCTAATGTATAAGAACTAATAGTAATTGGAATGTTAATATTTTTTTGATTATCCATAATTTAAATATGCCCCCTTTAATTTCTTTATAATTAATCTTTTTTTTGATTTTATTTTTTTATTTATTCTACTAGTAGTATCATTTTACTTTAAAAACAAAAATATTTTTTTGATTTATCTTTATCTAGATTTTATAAATTTATTGTATCATGAGACTTTGTTAATAACAAATTGATAATTTCCTATCAATTCATAGATTTTGTTTATAGATTTTATTGATAATATAATTTATTAATGTATTCCTTAGCTCTATCTATCTAAAATTTAAGACAAAAAACGATAAATTTTTTTAAAAGCTTTTATTATTATGCTGTAATCATATATAATAAAAATGTGAAAAACTTCTTTAAGGTCAACTTCTTTAAATACATACAAATAAAAAATACGATACTCATGAAAGGATGAACAAAAATTGAATTTATATCACTTACGCTATTTTGTTACATTGGCACATTTAGAGCACTATACAAAAGCAGCAGAAAATTTATCTATAACACAACCAAGTTTGAGCCATGCTATTTCTTTGTTAGAAAGTGAACTTGGAGTGTCTCTATTTGAAAAGGAAGGTAGAAATATAGTTTTAACTAAATATGGTAAAATATTTTTAAAAGATGTGGAAAAATCATTAGAAATCTTAGACTCAAGTGTAAAGTCACTAAAGATAACTGGTACTGGTGAAGGGCAAATTGACTTAGCTTTCCTTAGAACACTTGGTACAGACTTTATACCTGATATGGTTCATAGATTCTTAAAATCTAATCCTGATAAATCAATTGACTTTAAATTCCATACAGGTGTAACTACTGATATTATCCAAGGTCTTAAGGAAAGAAAATACGATATTGCTTTTTGCTCAAAACTTGAAAAAGAGAAGGGAATTGAATTTATACCTGTAGCCAAACAAGATTTAGTATTAATTGTACCATATAGCCACCCACTGGCTACAAAAGATACTATAGATTTAAAAGAAACAATACCTTATCCTCAAATAGTATTTAATCAAAGAAGTGGACTTAGATATATAATTGATGACATGTTTAAAAAAATAAATCAACAACCTAACATAGTTCATGAAGTAGAAGAAGACCAAGTAATTGCTGGATTAGTTGCAAAAAATTTCGGCATAGCTGTAGTCCCAAATATGTCTATGCTTAAGTTTACAAAAGTAAAAGTAATTCAAATCGTTTATCCAAGTTGGGAAAGAAATTTTTACCTAGCAGTTATAAAGGATAGATATTTACCACCTGCGATTAAAAATTTCAAAAACTTTGTCATTAAAAATGCTCAATTATAAGAATTAATAAAAGAGGTTATTTTTAAATAGTCTCTTTTTTAGTATTTCTTCCAAAATAAAAAAATCTATACTTCTAAAAGTATAGATTCTTAACTGACAGTCGGCATCCGAGTCCCAGCAATAATCGTTATATAACAGCAACTGTATTTCAATTCCTGAATAACTTAGTTACTTATATTATATCAATTTTCTAAAAATTTGTCAATCTATCTATCTCATTTTTTCAAGCCATGGTCCAACAGGCTCTATAATTGGAACTTCTTTAAAACCCCAATTTCTTATGTCATTTAAACTAGTTGGAGTGTATATTTTACTTCTTACAGATTTAAATATTTTATTTTTTTCCCCATATTGTATACATTTTGGATTTGCTTCTATTAATCCTCTTCTAGCTCTACTAAGAGGATTACATAGAATATCAGCTATTTCTAAACCCTCTTTGTAATCTACATCTTCCTTTTTTGCAATTATAAAACCTTTTACCTTATCTCTTAACTCTTCATCTATATCTAAATATATTGTTCCATTATTAAAAACATCAAAAAATGCCTTTTGTACTTTTAAATTTGAAACATCATCTCTTGATTCAATAACTATTCTTGCAGACTCTACATTTTCATTATTTACAAATGAATAGAAATTTTGAAGTACATGTATAAAAGCCACAACATAAGGTTCCTTTGAAGGTGCATAATATTTTTTTAATCTAGTCTTATCTACTGTTACTGATATTATGGTGCACTCTAGTTTAGATAGAAATAAAGGTAATTCATCATAAAATAACTTAATTTGTGAATCATCAAACCTTTCAAATGCTCTTGACTTTCTGGATATGTCAGTCAAGTGTATTCCTATATTACTAGTTCCAAAGCAATACTCTTTAAATGCATCCATCTCTTTCCTTAAACAGCAGACATAATCACCTTGACTCACTGCATATTTATATTCAAAAATTACTCCTGTTAATGTAAATGGGTCCTCATGATTTATATCAGCTCTCCCACTTTCATCAATAAACATTATATACTTCTTCTTTATAATTTCACTCACCCTCTTAACATATGATGATATCACCTATATTTATTTTATATGAGTTTTGAAAATATTCCAAGATTTTTAGATAACTTAAACTTAATTTTATAATAAAAAAATTGAGATATAAATAATCAAAGCTTTAGGCTGTTGAATTTTACATCTCAATTTCATTTTATACATTAGTTATATAGTTTTATTATTTTCCAAGAATATATATTAATTTATCCATGCCTATATAAGATACTCCTCCTCCAATTTGATAAGGAGTTTCAACTCTTTTATTTGCAAATACTCTATTTTGTTCTGATGATAATCCTGAATTATCCATTAAAACTATTGGTGAGTGTAATTTTGCAGCTAATGGACCAGCTGATAAAGCATCTACTAAAGCATCTGATTTGCTAACTAATACAGATTGTAAATCAGTATCGCCATAGAATTTTTCTATAACTTTAGCATTGGTATCTAATCTGTCATTTCCATATATTCTATTTCCTGAAACATCTTCAGTAGTTATTTCATTCATCTTAGCTATTGCTGAATCATTGATTGCATTTGGTCCACCTATAAAATATGCATTTTCTAATTTTCTTTCTGTTAGCCATATATAAGATTCTTCTGTAATTCCATCTTTCTTAACTAATATTATAGGTTGTTTTTCTTCTCCAGCTTTAGAAGCTACAGATAGAGCATCTGCTTCTCCATTTCCAGAAACCATATAAGCTGTCTTTATTTCTTCTCTGTTTCCAAGTTCATTAGCTATTCTTATAGCAGTTTGATATCTATCTTGGCCTGATATTCTCTTTGTCTCTGCATTAAAAGTAGTCTTTATTTCTTGCTCTAATTTAGAACTTATTGCATTTTCTCCACCTATTAAAATTACTGTTTTAGGTGCTAATGAATTCATTTCTGAAATAGTTTCAGTTGGTAATTTATCTGTATTAGTAAGTAATATTGTTGCGTTGTAACTACTTGCCAAAGGTGTTGCTGTTATTCCATCTGCTATTGCATTTCCATTTACTAATACAACAGTATCTGAACTATCAGCACTCCAATTTCCAACTTCACTTATTTTTTTAGCTGTATCAAATCTATTTGCTCCTATAACTGTGTTCCATGTAGGGTTTATTGTTCCATCTTCATTGAAAGTATAATCTTTTCCATCTATTTTTTGAGTTCCTGTTAACATTTTACCTTCTTTGTCTAAATAGTAAGATTTACCTTCTAATTGTTGCCATCCTGTTTGCATTACTCCTGTTTTATCAAAGTAATACTTATTACCATCTATTTCTTGCCATCCTACTACTGATAATCCATCATTTCCTAGATAGTATTTCTTGCCATCTTTTTCTTGCCATCCTGTTTGCATTACTCCATCTGAATTAAAGTAATAAGTTTTTCCATCAATTACCTTCCATCCAGATACTCTTACTCCATCAGTTCCTAAGTAATATTTTTTGTTATTAATTGTCTTCCATCCTGTTTGCATTACTCCTGAAGCATCAAAATAATACATTTTTCCATTTACTTTTAACCAACTATTTTTTTGGTATGTTCCATCAGATTTTACATAATACTTCTTACCATTTTCTGTTTTCCATCCTGTTTGATTTAAGTTTATCTTATATTTTGCTGCTATTTTAGTATAACTGTCATTACTATAATCTATAATTACATCTGAACCTACTGGAACTTGGTCAAATAACCATCTAACCTCTTTATTATGCATTCTTATGCATCCACCAGAAATGTGTTTTCCAATAGAACTTTCATTGTTATTTCCATGTATCCCATATGTATCTCCATAAGTTCCTTTTAATGCTAATCCCATCCATCTATCTCCTAATGGATTTTTTGGACTTCCTCCAGGTATATTTCCTTTATAATATGGTCTATTTTTTATCTTGTTAACTACCTTTGTTTTACCTGTTGGTGTCTCTGAACCTTTTTTCCCTGTTGCAACTTTAAATTCTTTTACAAGCTTGCTATTTACAAAATATCCTAGAGTATTTTTTCTTGAGTTTACTATAATTACATGTTTACTGGCTGCACTTGATTCTGGTACGCCACATGCAAATACTAAAACTAAAGTCATTGCTAGTACTAAATACTTTTTTAGACTTTTTTTCACTATAACTTCCCCCTCTTTTAGAAACATAACTACACGCCTCTAATTATAACATAAAATTACCAATATCTTGTATTTACAAATTTGTTACATTTACCCCATTAATATTCATTTTATGCCTCGTATCCATTTGGATTCATACTTTGCCATCTCCAAGAATCTTGACACATTTCTTCAAGTTCATATTTAGCTTTCCACCCAAGTTCTTTCTCTGCTTTTGATGAATCTGCGTAACACATTGCTACATCTCCAGCTCTTCTTCCAACAATTTTGTATGGTATCTCTTTTCCACTGGCTTTAGAAAATGCTTTAACTAAATCAAGAACACTATATCCTTTACCAGTTCCTAAATTATAAACAACAAGTCCTGGATTTTCTTCTAATTTTTGTAATGCCTTTACATGACCAGCAGCTAAATCTAATACATGTATATAATCTCTAACTCCAGTCCCATCATGAGTTGGATAATCATTTCCATACACACTTAGTTCTTTTAATTTACCTACTGCTATTTTTGTTATATAAGGCATTAAGTTACTTGGAATTCCATTTGGTTCTTCACCAATTCTTCCACTCTTATGAGCACCTACTGGGTTAAAATATCTTAAAAGTGCTATATCTAATGACTCATCTGCTTTTGATATATCCACTAACATCTGCTCTATCATAAGCTTCGTTCTTCCATATGGATTAGTTACAGAAAGTGGGAAATCTTCTAATATAGGACAAGTATGTGGATCTCCATATACGGTAGCTGATGAACTAAATACAAATTTCTTAACACCGTATTCTCTCATTAATTCAAATAAATTTAATGTACTTATTAGATTATTGCTATAATATTCAATTGGTTTTTCTACTGATTCTCCAACTGCTTTTAAAGCTGCAAAATGGATAATAGATTCAATATTATTTTCTTTAAATACAATGTGCATTTCATTTTTATTGGTTATATCAATATTATAAAACTTTACTTGTTTTCCAGATAGTTCGCTAATTCTATCAACTACTATTGAGTTGCTATTACTTAAATTGTCAACTATAACAACTTCATAACCTGATTCTAAAAGTTCTATTGCTGTATGGCTTCCTATATATCCTGCTCCTCCAGCTACTAAAACCGCCATAGTAATTACCTCTTTTCTAAATTTATTTTTCGCTTACTTTTTTTCTCATATAATCCATTAAATCATCTTTTAGATTTTCTCTTTTTAGAGCAAAATCTATTGTCGCCTCTAAAAAGCCAATCTTATCTCCCACATCATACCTTCTTCCTTCAAAGTTATAAGCATAAATAGCCTCTTGTTTTCCAAGAGTTTGAAGTGCATCTGTTAACTGTATTTCTCCACCCTTTCCAGGTGTTTGTTTCTCTAATATATCAAATATTGCAGGAGTTATTATATATCTTCCAAGTATGGCTATGTCTGATGGTGCTTCTTCAATTGCAGGCTTTTCAACCATATCTTTAACTTTGTAAACTCTATCTTCTATATGTTTTATATCCAATATTCCATATTTGTTTGTATCTTCTTTAGCTATCTTTTGAACACCTAGTACAGTTGTTTTATATTCATTATAAGTATCTATTAATTGCTTTAGACAAGGCACATTTGAGTCTACTATATCATCACCTAATAATACAGCAAAAGGTTCATCACCTATAAAACTTTTTGCACAGTAAATTGCATGTCCAAGACCTTTTGGCTCCTTTTGTCTTATATAGTGAATATTTACCATATTTGATATATCTCTTACCATTTCTAGCATTTCTGTCTTACCTTTTTGTTCTAATTCTAACTCTAATTCAACTGATTTATCAAAATGGTCTTCTATAGATTTTTTATTTCTACCTGTTATTATAAGAATTTCTTCAATTCCTGAGTCTATAGCTTCTTCTATTATATACTGTAAAGTTGGTTTATCTACTATAGGAAGCATTTCTTTGGGCTGTGATTTTGTTGCTGGTAAAAATCTAGTTCCTAGCCCTGCTGCTGGTATTATCGCTTTTTTTACTGTCATCTGCATTTTTTCACCCTTCTTCGTAAATTTTCTCTTGTACCAAATTAATATACCATATTTATACTTTTTCTTCAAACTCTATATTATCCCAATTCTTGACATTACAAGAACATAAAGGTAGATGAAATTTCATCTACCTTTAGTTTTTATAAGTTAATATATTATATTGTCTATATTATACCTAAAACTCACATAGGTACTAAATTTCATCTAAAATGCCCTTTATATCACTATCTATATCATCATCCAAATATGAATCTAAATCTTCTAAATCCACTTCTAATTCTTGATATGTCATGTCAACACTTACATCTTCATCTATATCCATTTCTGATATTAATTCTCCTAAGATGCTATTTCCATCAGTATCTAAATCTCCATCTATATCCTCACTTATATAGTTTTCATTTAAGACTTCATCTAAATCAATCTCATAATAAACTTCATTATTTTTTTCATCACTTGAATTTAGTCCTAAAAATTCATAATTAAAATTCCATACATTGTATTTACTTGACATACTTCATTCCTCCTGTGAAAAACATATTTTCATCTAGCTTATTGGCTCCGTAATCAACAGAATTATATATTTTTTCAATTATGTCTTTTCTTCTTTCATTTGTATTATTATTTAATGTCAATTGTCTAAATACATATGTATTTGTTATTCTCTCGAATAATACTTCTTTTATACTATCATCATTAATATTTTTATAGTTTTTCCATAAGACTTCAAATAACTTAAACATCTCTCTACTAGTTTCATCCACATAGTAAGGATACATATTTTCTACTAAATGATTTAATCTTGATATAGCTTGTTTTAAAAATACATCCAAGTTTGCACTTTCACTTTCCTTTAACATCCTATAATTGTATCGCTTCTTATCTTCACCTGATATTACAAATATAATATTATCTAAACTTTTTTCAACTCCATCTAAATAACTACTTATATTGTATGATAAATCAAAGAATAAATTTTTAATCTGTCTAAATACTTGTACATCAAGTTTTGCATTATACTTTTCAAATAACTCTATCTCTTGATTTTCTAATATTCTTGGAGTATAAGCTGATATTAAGTCTAAATTATTTCTCTGTTCTTGTATCTGATTATAAAGTGCATTTATGACTTCTATTCTTATTTCATCATTCAATTCTCTTTCTAATACTTTATCAAATTCAGATTTCATGTAATAGATATTTCCAAAGAAATTAAATATTATCATATCATTCATAGCTTTAGACCAATTTTTATATAAAATCTCAACAGAAACATCTTTAAGTAGTGGTTTTTTTGCATATATAAATACATCTTGCATAAGTTTTTGAACCATACTTCTACTTAAATTTAAAATTATTTTTTGATTATTAAATTTTATTTCTGTTTCTACAAAATTAGAATTTCTACTTTCAATTTCTCTATTAATTACAATATCTTTGACATCACTATTTTTTATAGATATAATTTCTTTTTGGAAAGATTTCAGTATCGTTAAACTATTAAAATCTTCTTGGATAAAAAATGGGGCATGCTTTAATGTATATCCTACTATTTCATTTTCTATGTCTTTTAAATCCTCTATTTGCATAGCTTCTTTATTTTTATCATTTATGTGCAAGTTAAATACATTTTTATTATCATATAATATAATGTCTTCTCCTAAAATTAACTTTGAACAATTATCTTTTGTTGACTTAACAATAGTTTTTTTAGACTTCTTATTTATAAAAATAAGTTGATCCTGATATTTTACTAAAAGCATATTTGTGTTTTTATAATCAAATCCATCTATGTTTCCTGATATTTTACAGAATACTATATCACAATCTTTAGGAAGATTTCCTATTTTCTTATTATCTTTAACTCTCTCACTTAAATCGGCTGGAACTATATTTTCTATATTATTATTAAATATAGAAACAGACCTTACTATAAGACCTTCTCTTTCCATATGAAAATAACCCTTTAGAGAAACTTTCTTATCTTCTAAAATATATCTTTCTATATCATCAAAGTTTATTTCAAATCTATTTTTTCCACTGATAAATATAAACTTTTCGTTATCTTTATTAATTCCACCCATATAAAATTTATTATCATCTAAACTCAAGATAGTCATGTTGTCTTTTAAATAAAATATAAATTCTCTTTGGCTCTTACAGATTAAATCATATTCATCTAGAGTTATTTTCATAGTTAAACTTGCTGTAACATTCTTACTTGAATTCTCACTTTTTATATAAAAAGGCAAGTTATCTCCATAAATAATTATTTGAGAACCTTCTAAAACTGCTTCTAACTTTTTTTTATTATCTGAAAAACTATATATATATTTTACCCCTGATTCATCATTAACTTCATCTGCTTTGCTGATTATAATATTACCTAAATTTGTTATATGAAGTTTTTTAGATTCTTTTGAATATCTACTGATACCACTAAGCTCAAATCCGTCTGAAAGCTCATATATAATTTTTTCTCCTAATTTCAACATACCTTCACCGCCTAAACAAAATTATAATTATTTTCTAAAGATGGACAAAATGCCTCAAAATAAATAATATTTTTTAATACTTTTTATTTTGAGACATAATTTGTCCTTATTTTATAAATATCCTAAGCACCTTCAACTATTTCTTCATAAAGTTTATCTAAATGTTTAACATATTCACGATATCCAGATTTATTTCTTAACTCACTTCTTAAATCTTCATATTTTTGTCTAAGTTCTTCAGCACTTAATGAAGGAGCTGATTCTTTCAAATCTTCTAATTTATAATCATAGTACTTATCATACATCGCTATATATGTATCAATAGATTTCTTAGCTAATTCATTACATTTTTCTTGTGCTTCTCCATATTCAGAATAATCACCTATCTTCACTTTATAATATCCATTCTCTTGAACTATTGTTGAAGAAATACCTTTAGCTTCATATTCTTTTGCTGTTTCTTTTGCTGTTGCTTCAACTTTAAGTGAACCTGCATAGACAGTATAATATACACCTTTACCATCTTTATATGCTTCCATTTCTTTTGCTTTCTTTTCAGCTTTTTCTTTTTCTTCCGCTTTTGCCTTTTCTTCTGCTTCTTTCTTTTCTTTTTCAGCTTTTGCTTTCTTTTCTTCTTCTGTTTGTTTGTTGTTAGCCTGTTGCTGAGTTGATGCCTTTGGAGGTGTATTGTCTTTATCATTTTTCTTGTTATTGCCTACTGTTATAAAGTATCCTACACCAACAATTGCCACTATAACGATAGCTATAATAGTCTCTTTTAATCTGCTTTTTTTAGAACCAACCTCTTCATCATCTATAAAATCTTCTTCATTTGATTCATAATTTTTTATTTCTGTTTTCTTTTCCTTAGAATTAGACTTAGGAGAATGTTTGGATTTTTTACTATTTTTTTCTTTCTTGTTAATAGGTATTACTACTGATTTTTCACTTTCTACCTTTTTTTCTTCTGCTTCTTTTGATATTTCATCACCTAATCCCTTACTTTCTTTTTCAGATTTAGGCTCATTACTTGCTGATAGTTTTTTATCTAACTCATTATTATTTATTGGTTTTTCTATTTTTATATTGCGCTCTTCTTCTAAACTTTGGTTTACTTCTTCTAAGTTTTCTATATTGTCCTTAATAGATTCATTAGGTTCATCTGTAACTGCATCAGAAGTATTACCTAGGCTAATTTCTTCTTTTTCAGTTACTTCTACTACCTCCTCTTTTTTGCTTTCTTTTTTCATAAATCCAAATAATTTATCTTTTTTTCTACTCTTTTTATTTTCTGATTCAATTATCTCTTCTTCATTTACATCATGCTCTTTTTCAATATTCTCTTTATTTTCTAGAACATTCTCTATATTGTCATTCTTATTAATTACGTCTTCTTTAGCATCTTCCTCTTTAGTATCTTCTTCTATAGAAATGCTACTTCTAAAGCAAACATCTTTATCTGCATTTTTTATCATATAAATATATTCTTCAATATCAATGTCTTTATTTTTTCTAGTTCTCTTTGATACAATATCGTGATTTTCTAATTCAGAAGATTTATCTTTTAGAACAACGTGTGCTTCTTCCCAAACATCTTCACTAATTTCTGTTTTATTTTTAATTACATAATCTATGAATTCCTTAAAATTTTCAGCACCAAATTCTCCAATTATAGTTAGTCTCATCGCACCTTCTATAAGATCTCTATTTCTTCTCTTCAAAAATTCTAATGCAACTGTTGCACAAACAAAGTCTTTAATAACTTCTCTACCAAAACCATAGCCTTCAACATAAGGAAGTTCTTCTAACCCACATAATTTTTTATATTCATTATATACAGTTTGAGATATACTTTCATCATTTAAACTATTTAGTTTATCCATAAACTTTGCTTCTACATCATTTATCTGTGGTTCTTTTCCTAATTCTGACTTTTTAACTGAATTTAATAAAACATCATTTTCTGAATTATCTTTACCTAATTGTAAATCCTCAATTTCTGTTGCTTTTATATCTTCACTACTTTGTTCAGAACTTTCTTCTATATTTTTAGGTACTACCTCTTTGCTACTAGCTAATATCTTATTTACACAGAATATTATTTCTCTTTTTAGTTCTCTTTTAGCATCAGCTTGATTCTTAAGAAATAAACTTGCACAATCTTTCTTTTCTAAGCTTATCTTTCTAAGTGTTATATTAAGAAGGTCTTTATATAGATTTAGAACCTTATAATCCTTTTCTAAACGTCTTCGTCTCTCTGATAGGTCCATTTTATCATAAGCTAAAAAACTACTTAAATCGTTGGCTTTTAGACAGTCTAAACCATCCTTCATTGCCTTATTTACATACTTTCTACATTTAGCTGTAGTCAATTCTAAGTCTTTCTCTAATTCATCTATTTCAGGTATGTATTTATCTACTATCCATTTCCCGATAAGTGGTTCTGTATTTCTTGCTAATGTTTTATAAAACAATATATTAAATTTTAAAAGCTCAGCATATTTTGCTTCGTTGAATTCTACTTTTTCAAATTTCTTTTCTAAAACACCTTCTAATTTTTCATTTATCTTAGACTCTTGTTTTAAAAAACTTGCTGTGACATTTAAAACAGTATTTCTTATTATATTATTTTCACTCAAAACCTTCACTCCTTAAATCAATTATTTTATTGTGATATTTACATTATGTAAAATTACTAATTTGATTATGATATTTTAATAATTAGTTACTAAATTTACTACATCTTATATAATATCATATTATTTACATCATTTTACTTTTTCTTTTTATATCTATCTTATATTATACCATTTTTAATATCTGTACTAACTTATATTACAATATTCCACAAAATTTTGAAAGTAAATTAGACAAATTTGCAAATAAAAAAACATCAGTTTAAACTGATGTTTTACCTATCGAAAAAATTAAGCAAGTCTATAAGCGGAGTTCTGTATTAGATAATCATCTTTCTAGGCTTATTGTCACCAATAAGCTCAAGCGACCTACCTACCGGAGAGTACGAGCAGCACTCTTTATTCCTATCTTGGTCTTGCTCCAGGTGGGGTTTACATAGCCAACTAGTCGCCTAGCTGCTGGTGAGCTCTTACCTCGCCTTTCCATCCTTACCACATAAGTGGCGGTTTATTTCTGTTGCACTATCCTTAGGATTGCTCCCACTAGGTGTTACCTAGCACCCTGCTCTATGGAGCTCCGACTTTCCTCATGTAAAATTACATGCGATTATCTGGCTTACTTAATATTCATTTTACTTAGCTATATTATCATAAATCCTTAAGTATGTCAAAGTAATATTATACTAAAAATTTAAATTTCTTCAAAAATAGTGTAATATAGGTATATAAACTATTATTTATGATTTGAGGTGGAATATTGAAAAAATTATATAGGGTAATAATTAATATTATACTAATATTAGTAATAATCTACAGTGGATTTAATATATACTTAAAACTTAACAAATACAACTATGATACTAAAACATCTGCTCAACTTCAGAAAAAAGAAAATAAAAAAGAAGACTTATCAAAAATAAACAGAGATTTTAAATTTTGGCTTTCTGTTGATAATACAAACATAAATTATCCAGTTGTACAATCTAAAGATAATTCTTATTATCTTGACAAAAACTTTTATGGTAAAGAATCTATCTCAGGTACATTATTCATGGATTATAGAAATAAATCTCTGGATGACCAAAATGTTATAGTATATGGACATAATATGAAAAACAAAACAATGTTTAATAATCTAAATAAGTTTAAAGATGATGATTTCTTTAAAGAAAATAATAGAATAAAAATCACTATGGATGGAAAAGAATTATTATATGAAGTATTTTCTGCCTATATTGTAGAATCTGATTATGATTATCTAAAAACAAGCTTTAATAGTGAATCAGACTATCAAAAATACATAGATGCTATTACTTCCAAATCATTACATAAATCAAATATTAAAGTAAATAGCAAAGATAAGATAGTTACACTTTCTACATGCACTTATGAATTTGATGATGCTAGAATGGTAATCCATGGCAAGTTAGTTTCAAATTAAATATACATATCTTTCTACCAATTCTTACACAAATAATCAAAATTTTGCGTTAAGGTATTCACATACAGATTAAAATAATTATTTTAATCTGTATAGCTATTTCTTACTTAAATTTATCAACTTCTTGTCTATTTATATAAACTATATATATATAAAAGAATAAATATATTACACAATAAAAAAGACTATGTTTTTAACATAGTCTTCACTGGAGCTGGTGATAGGAATCGAACCTACAACCTGCTGATTACAAGTCAGCTGCTCTACCGTTGAGCCACACCAGCACACTTATTCTATTATGAGTTAAATTAACACTCTAAAAACTGCATATATATTTTAATTAATGAACATCAAGTAAATATTGGTCAAGTCCTCGACCTATTAGTATCGATAAGCTAAATACATTGCTGCACTTACACCTTCGACCTATCA
>NZ_JAGWCZ010000028.1:0-20245 GCF_020657855.1 Clostridioides sp. ZZV14-6153
GTTACTTTATAGATTTTTCCACTAGTTAATCCTGTTATTTCTTTATCTCCTGCTGTTGCTCCAGCTACTGAGCCTGAACCTATTATTACTTTATCTACTACTGATGCTACATATTCTTCCACTTTATATGTTTTTCCATTTTCTAATCCTGTTATTGATGTTCCTGTTAATGCTGCTTTATCTGCTTCTTCTCCCAATGTTCCATCTGCTTTAGTATATTTTACATTTCCATCCATTGTTACTTTATAGATTTTTCCACTAGTTAATCCTGTTATTTCTTTATCTCCTGCTGTTGCTCCAGCTACTGAACCTGAGCCTATTATTACTTCTGTTGATTTAGCTGGTACTACTACATCTATTTCTGCTGTATCTGCTGTTTTTCCGCTTGATGTTTGTGTTACTGTAAATACTAATTTTACTGTTGTATTTACACTTGGTGGCACTATTGTTCCATTTTTATCTACAACTGCCTCATTATCTGAAGTCTTTATTGCTATTGTATATCCACTTGATACTGATGGCATAGTTAATTTAGTTGCATCTTTTGCTGGTGCAACTATACTTGTTATTTTTGCTGCCTCTTTATTTACTGCTGTTTGTAATTCTTCATCTGATGATTTAGCTGGTACTACTACACCTATTTCTTTAGTATCTGCTGTTTTTCCACTTGATGTATGTGTTACTGTAAATACTAGTTTCACTGTTGTTGCTGTATTTTGTGGTACTATTGTTCCATCTTTCTTTATAACATTTTCGTTGCTTGATGATTTTATTGCTATTGTATATCCACTTGATACTGATGGCATAGTTAATTTAGTTGCATCTTTTGCTGGGGCAGCTACACTTGTTATTTTTGCAGCCTCTTTATTTACTGCTGTTTGATTTTGGTTAGAAGAACTTCCTCCACTACTACTTCCTCCTGAAGAACCTCCACTTGAAGAACTTCCTCCTGATGAGTTAGAACCTGGATTATTTCCACTTATCGATGGAGAATTATCTCCCTTAACAGTACTTATTGTACCCTTATTATCTATAGTAGTTCCTTTAGAATTATTTGTAACTGTAGTTATCTTACCACCGTTATTTACTTTTACTTGACTTGCTCCAGATGCTACTGTTAAACTACCAATCTCACCTTTTGAATTATTTTCTATCTTAGCTCCATTTTTATCATTAACTTTTAAGTTAGTTATTTTTCCATAGTTAACAAAAGTTCCATCTTTAACATCATCTATAATTACATCATCTACTTTTGCATAGTTATTTACATCCCCATTAGGCATGTTGATAGTTACAGTCTTTGTATATGTACCATTTAAGTTCACTGTTACTGCTTTGTCAGTTTGTATTGTAAATGCTTCTTTAACTTCACTAGTTGGTTTAAAGTTTATAACATCATTAGCAGTTGCTTTATCTACAGCTGATTTTAATTCAGCAATTGTTTTAGCCTCAACTGTACTTACTTCTTGTAATGATTTCATTTCATTAAATGCTGTTTCATTACCATTTCCACCAACCTTAGTTATTTTATCAAAACTCTTAGAGTTAACTAAAGTTTTTTGTGAAGCTGATAGATTTTTTCCAACTAAAACTACTGGGGATTGATTTTTAGCACCTAGTACACCTACTGCTAATGCATCTATAAGTTGGTCTTGTTTAGCCATACCATCTTTAGTTACATATGCATTTTTTAAATCTGTCTTTTTATAGAATTCTTTTACTACTTTTGCATTTGTATCATTTCTATCTGTTCCACCTAATCTTGTACTATTTGGTAGTTTATTTTTTACAGCTTCAGAAACTGAACTTTCCCCACCTACTACATAAGATTGAGTTATTCCTGCATCTTTTATAAATTTATCTGCAACTGCTGTTCCATTTTTAGAATCAGCAAGTATTACTGGCATATTATTTTGTGCAGCTGGAGCACCCACGCTTACTGCATCTGCAAGCCCTTTTTCACCATTAACTACAGCTATTTTCTTAACATCACTTACTGCATCTAATCTTTTTGCTAACTCTAAAGATGTTTGGTATCTCTCTGCACCAGATATTCTTTCAAAAGATATTTTTAAATCTTTTATTTGTTTTTCTATATTTGCACTTAATACAGAAGTTCCACCTATTAAATATACTTTCTTAGCTTTTAATCTTTGTAACTCTGCTTTTGTCTTATCATTTAATTTATCTTTACCTGTTAAAAGTATAGGAGCATTTTTTGCCTTTGCAAATGGTGTTGCAGAAAGAGCATCTGCTATAGATGAATCATTTACTATTACTACCTCATCAGCATTTTTCCATCCATCTTGACTTATTTTTACAGCAGTTTCATATCTCTCTTGTCCTGTTAAATTTGTTGCTACTGTTTGCGCACTAGCTATACCTGCTGTAGAACTTCCAGCTATCATAGTAACTGTAAGCATAGCAGCAATCTTCTTTGGTATTTTCATTATATTTCCCCCTTGTCCATTAGTAGTACCTAATTGCTTTTTTTGTTACCGTTTTAATTCTAAGAGATACTTAATGCCTAACTTTAAAGAGGTTTTCTAACTATAATGATTTCATAATTAATATATAATTTACTTATTATTTTCTTATATTATAGTTATTATAAAGGAATACGTAGATTTTCTAATTGCTTGAAAAATTAGTAAATTTAAATTTTAAGGTGAATTTGATTTTTATGCTGATGAATTGTAGTAAAAAAGTAGATTTTATGTAAAAAAAGTAGCTCTTAGAATTAAAAGTGCTACTTGTTTTATAAATAAATTTCATCATTTATACTTATGATTATATATTAATTAACCAATTTTATCCATATGAAAAGCAAATTAATTTGATGTTTTTTAAATTATTTTTTATATTTATATTTTATTTTGTTGTATTTTTATGAGACAATATAAAAATAATATAAAACTTATATAAAGATAATATAAAACTCTATCTTTCCATCATAAATTTCAACCTTATATCTAAAATTATTTTCTTCAAGTATAGTCTTGACTATTGTAAGACCAAGACCAGTACCTGAAAGTTCTTTGCTTCTTGACTTCTCTAAGACATAAAAAGGCTTCCATATATTATCAATATCATCTTCTCTATCATAATCTATTCCATTTTTTATAGATAAAATAATCTTATCCTTATCTCTAAAAAGATTAATCTCTATCTCATTATCACTAGTATACTTTATCGAATTACTAATCAAATTATTAAGTACCATATCTATACTATCTTTATCAGAATTTATTATAAGATTTTTATCTTCTATATCACACTTAACACTTATATTATCCTTAGATATCAATAATTCATAATTTTTTAAATTCTTAAGCAGTCTTTCCTTTAAATCTACTTCACACAAACTAACTTCTTTTTTCTCATATTTAGCCCAATATAAAAGGGTATTTATTGTATTAGACATATTTTCTGCCTGTTCAATTATTGTATCTGTATAAGTACCATCATCCAAGCCATCTTTCATACCTATAGCGTATGCTTTTATAAGTGCTATTGGAGTTTTCATTTCATGAGATGCATCAGATATAAAAGACTTCAAATTTTCATTCCTTTTATTTAATTCATTGTGTGCCTTTTCAAGCTTTACACTCATTATATTTATGCTATAAGCTAACTCTTCTATTTCATCGTTCGTTTTTATAGCCTCAGTTCTAAATTTTAACTCAGATATATCCTTAGATAAAAGCTTTAATTTTTCCATAGGCCTTATAATTCTGTTTGAAAGTATAAATGTAAGTATAGTTATTATAATTACTGAAAATATCCCCATTATTATATTAAATCTATTTACTATACCAATTGTTTCTTCTGAATGTTCTATTGGTATAGATATAGCAAATAAATAATTATCCTTTTTCATAAACTTTACTAGTAGACTATATTTGGTTTTTCCTTGATTATATATTTTATTAATACTTTTATTGTCAATATCATTTAAAACACTTCCTTCAATCCAAAATTTATTTAAGCTCAAACCTTTATTCCAAAAGGCATCTAGTAAATCTTCATTTATTTTATCTATGCTATTTTTATCTTTGTAATTTTTATCTAATGTTACATATACAATGGCTGTATTGCTTTTTTCTTCAATTAATTCAATATTTGACTTTAATTTATTCATATCCTTATGTTTTATTTCATTTTCAATGTTATTCAATACATTTCTTTTTTCATGTAAATAATACCTATGAATAAACATACTATTTATAGCTATAGATATTATATAAACGACTACAACTACTATTGATATACTTATAGATAACTTCTTATTTAGTTTAGTCATCAAAATCCTCCAGACTATATCCTAATCCTCTGTAAGTTTTTATTATATCTTCTCCTACTTTTGTTCTAAGTCTTCTTATATGAGTATCTACTGTTCTAAAATCTCCATCATAATCCAATCCCCATACTAAATCTAAAAGTCTTTCCCTAGATAACACTATTCCTTTGTTATTGACTAAACAATGAATTAATTCCAATTCTTTTTTAGTCAATAGTAGTTCATCATTACCTTTAAAAACTTTATTTGACTCAAAATCTATTTTTAAATCTTTTATATTAATTGTATCTTTATAATTTACCAATTTCTTAGCCCTTATTATTAAAACTCTAGGGTCAAATGGCTTTTTAACATATTCATCTGCTCCTATATTGAGTGCCTCTATTTCATCTTCGCTTTGACTTTTAGCTGTCAACATAAGTACCTTTGTATTACTATTTTCTTTTATCTCTTTACAAACCCCTATTCCATCAATTACTGGCATCATCCAGTCCAGTATTGCTAAGTCTATTTTATTTTCATAAAAAACATTTAAAGCTTCTTCCCCATTTTTTGCAGTAAATACATTGAAGCCTTCTTTTTTAAAATAAGCACAAAGTATCTTAATCATACTCACTTCATCATCAGCAATTAATATATTCATATATTCACATCCCTAAAATTATTATATTTCATATTATATCCATTGTTTCAATTATATAAAATATATGTTACAGGAAGTTTACAATTATTACTAAAGCCCAATATAAAATACAGTACAGATAAGCTTTAATACTAAGTCTATAAATAAAAAAGTACCTCATTTACAATTAAAAAATCATTTTGAGATACCTTTTACAAAATTATATATTCTACATAGCTTATCTAAGCTTAAATCTTAATCTATTGAAAATCTAATTTACCCTAATTACTATTGTATTTTATAGATATAGCCAATTTATCTAAAATCCTCATTAATACATCATATGCATTTATTTAAAATAATCCTAATATACCTGTAATAGCACCTACCACTATCAATATACCCATTATTTTTATTGGAGAAAGACCTTTCTTTAAAGCTAAAAGCACTAACAAAGTAAGTACCAAAGGAATTAATCCAGGAAATATCTTATCAAGTAAATCTGTCTGAAGACTAAATTTAAAATCTCCACTAGTATAACTTATTGGTGTAGATAAATTAATAAATCTACCTACAAGTCCGCCCATAACTAAAGTCCCTAGTATAGAAGCACCTTCTATAACTTTATTTACTATTCCACCCTGAAGTATACTTTCAACAGCTTTTTTACCATACTTATAACCATTTGTCCACATTCCAAATGAAATTGAAGTCATTATTATATATTGAGCTAATACAAATAATATCGGTCCTGCAATTGATGCTCCTCCCTCAGTTAAACCAATACAAACAGCTAATACTATAGGTGTTATAACTCCTTGAGTTAAAGTATCTCCAATCCCTGCCAATGGTCCCATCAAACCTGTCTTTATGGCATTCATACCATCACCACTTATTTCATCTGCTCCATTAGCTTTTTCTTCTTCCATAGCTATTGTTATTCCATGTATAACACATCCACATATAGGCTCTGTATTAAAAAATGCCAAGTGAGTTTCTACTTCTTGCTTTAACTCTTCTTTATCTGGATATAGTTTTTTAAGTACTGGTAACATTGAATGTGAAAATGCTGTTGATTGTAATCTTTCATAATTGTAGTTGGATTGTGCAAAGAAAAACCATCTTAGCCATGACTTTATCACATCTTTTTTGCTTAACGTTTTCTTAGCTACTTCACTTTTTGTATTTGACATAATATTTTCCCCTTTCTTATATATTTAAGATGTTGCACCATCTTTTCCATATTTAATTGAAGTAATTGTAAGAGCAAGTATTACTCCAATAACAGATATTACTATTATATCTACTTTAAAATAAACAGCCATTAATATACCTAATATGAAAAATGGCATAGTAAACTTATTTCCAATTAATTTTAAGTTCATAGCAATTCCTAGTGCTGGTAACATAGCTCCAATTACATTGAATACATGTAATACATTATCATTCATTACTTCTAACATTCCATCTATTGCATTTGGCCCAAAATAAACAACTAATAACGCTGGTATAAAACTCATTACAAACAATAGTATCTGAGGTGGAACTATATTTATAAATGCTACTTTATCTATATTCCCTTTTTGCACCTCTCTATCTGCCCAGTGTGCAAAAAAAGAATTTACTGTCATTTTACCTATCCAAAGCACAGTTGCAACAGTACCTAACGGAACAGCTATTGCCATTGCAGTACTTACATCTAAATTAGATGCTATAGCTAAAGCAGTACCCACATATCCTGCAAAAGCTGGGTCTCCCATTTGAGCCCCTCCTGCTGATATGAATCCTAAATATATCATATTTATACCTGCACCTATAATTGCTCCTTGAACTGGGTCTCCTAGTATAATTCCTGTTACAAATCCAGCTAATAAAGGTCTATTCCATGTAAAAAATCCAACATAAGTTAGCCATGGACTCCAAGAAAGATAATAAAAAATTGCTATTAAAACTGCTTGAATTAGTGAAATTTGCATGTTCTTCCTCCTTATTTACTTTTAAATATTTACAAAATAGGCCTTACAATAATGTTCCTACATCAATTTTCTTTGCATCTGGAACTATTTGTATAAAACATTTAACATCTTTTGATATTAATTCCTTAAATATTTCTTTCTCTTCATCTGATACTGATATATTTTTATAAAAACTTTTTCTTCCAAGACCAGCTCCCATACCCCCAACATTTAACTCTTTTAAATCTACTCCATTATTTACTAGACCCAAAACAGTTTTAGGATATTTAACTAATACTATTAAATTCTCATCTCCATCATATGATTTTAAAACCTCAGCACCTGATTTTATATCATGCACTTCAACCTTAACAGTTGAAGGTGCTGCCATTTGTAAGACTTGAACTATAAAAGGGTCTTTTACAACTAAATCATCTACTATTACTATTCTCTTTGCTGATGTAATCTTGCACCAAGCAGTGATAACTTGCCCATGTATTAACCTATCATCAATTCTTGTTAATGCTATATTGCTCATAATAATTCCTCCAAAATTTTAATTTATTTTATATCTTTAAAGCTGCTTTTACATCCTTAATTCCTGAAACTCCAACTTCTTCACATAAACTTTTTAAATCTTTTAACTTCATAGTATCTCTGTTTAAAAACAGTTCTAAAAGCA
Source organism: Clostridioides sp. ZZV14-6153 (assembly GCF_020657855.1). NCBI lineage: Bacteria > Bacillati > Bacillota > Clostridia > Peptostreptococcales > Peptostreptococcaceae > Clostridioides > Clostridioides sp. ZZV14-6153. Next base: position 7,560 of record NZ_JAGWCZ010000028.1, read on the forward strand.
TAGGCAAATTTACACCTGTTAAACATTCCAATTCACAGACCTTAGCAAATTTGTTTATTATAACAGCAGATGTATTGAAAGGAGTTCCTCCATAAAAATCAAGTAATACTAAAATACCTTCATCTTTATATTTTTCAATTCCATTTTCTAATTTTCTACTAAACTCATCTATACTGTCACCATGGTTTAATCCTAAAGTTTCTACTTTTTCTTGTTTCCCTACTATTAATTCAGCACTTTCTAACATTGCTTTAGCCATATTCCCATGTGCAGCTATAATTATTCCTGCCATATGAATCATACCTCTCTTAACTTTTTTATATACACTATAAATTACTATCTTTATTACTCTACCTTAATTAGCCACATTAACCATTATCTTACCAAAGAAAATATCTCTTTTGTATATTTTTTCAAAATAATCTGGCACTTCATCTAAATTTATTCTGTGTGTCACCAATTTTTCAACATTCATGTCACCTTTTTGCATATGATACAAGCCAGCACTCCATTCTTTTCCTGGAAATGGAAATGAATTTCCAAACCAAGTTCCTTTCACAGTTAGCTCACTTCTCACTATCTTTTCAAATTGTTCTCTGCTTAAAGCTACATCTCCATATGGTACTCCTGCATAAAGTACTGTCCCACCTTTTTTAGCTAATAACAATACCTGACCACATGTCATTGGAGTCCCTGCTGATTCAATAACAATGTCTGCTCCAGCTCCATTAGTTAATTTTTTTATCTCTTCTACAATATTTTTTTCTTTTGCATTTATACAAATATCTGCTCCTAATTCCTTCGCTAATTCTAATTTCTCATCAAATACATCTATAGCCACTATTTTTGTAGAACCAAATATTTTTGCCCATTGTATTGAAAACAAGCCTATTGGTCCTGTTCCAAGTACTACAACAGTATCTCCCACCTTAGTTTCTGACCTAAAAAGTCCATGTCCTGCTATACACACTGGCTCTAAAGCAGCAGCCGTTTCATAACTTATTTCTTCTGGTATTTTTATTAAATTTCTCTCCTTTACCTTTGTGTATTCAGCAAAACATCCTCCAAGCTCTTTATTTCCTATTATTGCTACATTGTTACATCTTGAATACAGCCCTTTTTTACATTCATCACACTCAAAACATGGCATGGCTGGACAAACAGCAACTCTATCTCCTATTTTAAAATCTTTTACTTCTATACCAACTTCTGCTACCTCTCCTGAAAATTCATGACCTAAGATTTCTCCAACCATATGAGGGCCTGTCTTTGAGTATTTCGATATATCAGAGCCACATATCCCAGCAACTTTTACTTTAACTATTACATCATCTTTTTCTAATATTTTAGGTATATCTGCATTCTCGACTCTTGTATCTCTTACACCATAGAACTTAACTGACTTCACATTAACCACCTCTATTTTTTATTTTATTTAGATATATACTCATCTTTTTTATGTAAAATATATAAAGCAATTTTTATGCCAATATTTGTAAATATAGGTTTCATGCCATTTATCATACTATTATTATATGTGTGTCAAAGTGTGTCAAAAAAATTTCCTACAAAAACTTATGTGTGTTAATACAAATGACACTCACTTTCTTTCTTGGCACTTTTCTAAACTTTTTTATAAAATGTACTTTTTTTGTTATTTTTGTAAAAATGTTCGGAAAAATTCTCTATTTTTGTGATATAATATTAAATGTAAGGCATCAATATAAATTTTTATACGAATACCAGAACTTTTTTGACACTAATGCCTTATTCAATATAATAATTTAATATTTTGGAGGTTGTTTATGAAAAAAGTGTATCAAGGAAAGACTAAAGATGTTTTTGAATTAGATAATGGAAATTGCTTACTTAAATTTAAGGATGATGTAACTGGCAAAGATGGTGTATTCGATCCAGGTGAAAATACTGTAGGGCTAAGCATAGATGGAATTGGTAAGGCTAATTTAGAAACATCTGTTAAGTTCTTTGAAATTCTAAACAATGCTGGAATTAAAACTCATTATGTAAGTGCTAATTTAGAAGATGCAACTATGGAAGTGTTACCAGCAAAAGTTTTTGGTAATGGATTAGAAGTTATTTGTCGTTATAGAGCTGTTGGTAGTTTCTTACGTCGTTATGGTTCATGTGTTGAAGAAGGAGCTAAGTTAGATTGTTATGTAGAAGCAACTTTAAAAGATGATGACCGTTGTGACCCACTTATAACATCTGAAGGTTTAGAAGCTTTAAATATTATGACTCAAGCTCAATTCGATTCAATGAAGAGTATGACTCAAAAAATTTCTAACATAGTTCGTGATACTATAGCTGAAAAAGGACTTGAACTTTATGATATTAAGTTTGAATTTGGATTCTACAATAATGAAGTAATATTAATAGATGAGATAGCATCTGGAAATATGCGTGTTTATAAAGATGGTGTAATAGTTGACCCTATGGATTTAACTGCTTTATTATTAGCAAAATAATTATACAGAATATATACATATAATTTTCAAATACAAATCTAATAAACTTATAAATAAAAATAAGCTATGAAGCAGAAATTCTATAAAATGTTAATTACTTTAAAACATTTTATAATTTCTAAGTTCATAGCTTTTTATTTTGTTGTTAAAATATTTTAGTTTATATACTCTATAACTATCATCTCCTACTATTTATCGTAATTCATACTTATTAGTTGGTAGATAATAATTTCAATCCTACAATCCCCACTACAATAAGACCTATACATAAAATTCTAGCCATATTAACTGGTTCATTTAAAAGAGCAATTCCTACAATAGCAGTTCCAACTGTACCAATTCCAGTCCATATGGCATATGATGTTCCAAGTGGAAGATGTTTAAGTGCTAATGATAAAAAATAAAAACTAACAATCATCCCGACAACAGTAAGTATACTTGGAGTCAACTTAGAAAATCCATGTGAATTTTTTAATTGGAATGCCCAAAAAACTTCAAATAGTCCTGCAATAAATAAAAATAACCATTTCATAAAATCATCCCTCTTTTCAAATAATATATCTCTTTTTTAGCAATAAAATAACCTGAGAAATATTATAAAATATCTCCCAGGTTTTTATCCTTCCGTGTTCACAACAAAATTATGTTGTGGGTTTTATCTTGGACCAGACCAATCATTAATAATTGCGGAACCCTATAAAACTCTAGTATTATTTTATTGTCTTTAAAATAATACTATCAACATAGGTAAAAAAAGTCAATATAGTGATATGATATAAATTATAAGAGTATAAATTAAAATATATATCTATAGTAATTTGTACTCTTCAGTTGTATAACATACTCAACTTACATATTTTGTATTTATATCTAATTTTTATTTAATATGTTATAATAACATAAAAATATCGAAAGGAGTAATTTTTATGAATTCCTACAAAATTGCAGTATGTCAGATGATGACTACAGAAAATAAGATTGAAAATATTAATCATGCTGTAGAAATGGTAACAGAAGCTGCCAATAATGGAGCTAAAATTGTGGTTTTACCAGAAATGTTTAACTGCCCATATGAAAATAAATACTTTCCTAAATTTGCTGAAGAATATCCAGGTGAAACAACAAATACATTGAGTAAACTAGCTGAAAAACATGGAATTTATCTAATTTCTGGTAGTATTCCAGAATTAGAAGATAACAAAATCTATAATACTTGTTATGTATTTGATAAAAGTGGAACTTTAATTGGAAAACATCGCAAAATGCACTTATTTGACATTGAAGTTACAGGAAAAGTTAGCTTTAAAGAATCTGATACTCTTACTGCTGGAAATGATGTTACTATAATAGATACTGAATATGGAAAAATGGGTATTGCTATTTGCTATGATATTCGTTTCCCTGAATTATCACGTTTGATGGCTCTTGAAGGTGCAGAAATCGTTATCTTGCCAGCAGCATTTAATATGACAACTGGACCTGCACATTGGGAATTATCTATCAGAATGCGTGCTTTAGATAATCAAGTATTCTATGTTGGTGCTGCACCTGCTCGAAATAAAGATGCTTCTTACATAGCTTTTGGTAATTCAAGAATTTCAGACCCTTGGGGAAAAATTATCGCTCAGGCTGATGAAAAAGAATGCATTATCTATGCTGATATTGATAGAGATTTAATTCCTAATATAAGACAACAATTGCCATTACTTAAACATAGAAGAACAGACTTATATGAACTTAATATTTTAAAATAAAAAATTATATGACCCCGTAAATTAATTATTTAAAATGTTTATGGGGTTTTTATTATTGTAATTATACCAACTACTCTTAATTACTAATTGGTTACTAGTAGCTATTACCTTTATTAAATATCCTTATTTTTCTCACTTATCATCTCTTCCAACTTTATGTGTGGATTCTGGTATCTCTTTTTATTTTTAGTTACATCTTTCCATTGAATTGCTTGCTTAGGACACCAATGTACACATGCTAAACAATGTTCACAATTGTGTAAAAACTTCGGTCTGCCCTCCTCAATATCTATATTATTTACAGGACATACTTTTGAACAAATACCACATTCTATACAGCTATCTTCAACTGAAAAATGGCTATCTTGATTTGCACAAGATGAAATATATTTTTTATAAAACTTTTTGTATATAAAATTTGTTCTGCCAATTTTATTATTTTTCTTATTTACAATATCTTCTGACACTTCATTAACCTTGATTTCTGCTTTTCTAAGTAAATTGTCAATTTTTTTATCATCTTTTATTTTAAACTCACAAATGTAATTAGAAACCATCTGTATCCTTGAACCTAGATTTAGTCCATGACCCTTCTCTTTCAACAAAGCATCCACATCATAAATTGCGCTTCCACCTATCACGCCTCCACAAGTTACTACAGCAAAAATATATGGTTTATCACTTTTAATATTTAAATTTTCCAATAATTAGACACTTGATTTATTTAGTATATAAAAATATACTGATTTTAATCACTAAAAATAGCATGTTTTTATGTAGATTTAATAATTTGAGAAATTATTGAGATTTTTATACTAAAATAAAAGTTGTTTAAAAAGTTTTATTTAGAAAGGAGAATTTTTATGAACAGTAAAATACTCGTCGTAGATGATGAAGAAGGTATCATCACTTTATTAAAGGATTATTTTGAAATAAATGATTATGAAGTTTACACTGCCCATAATGGAAAAGAAGCACTAGAAAAAATATCTAAAAATCCAGACATTATTCTACTTGATATAAACATGCCTGAAATAGATGGAATTGAAGTTTGCAGTAGAATTAGAGATTATATATCATGCCCTATTTTGTTTTTAACAGCTAAAATTGAAAACACTGATAAACTTAATGGTTTTCGTGTTGGTGCTGACGATTATATTGTAAAACCTTTTGATTTAGAAGAACTTGGTGCAAGAGTTTCTGCTCACTTAAGACGTGAACAAAGAAAATCAAATCACACTAAAGTCAAATTTTATAAAGATTTAGTAATAGATTATGAAGAAAGGTCAATTTCTATTGATAATAATCAAGTTTCACTTTCGAAAAAAGAATTTAATATCGTAGAACTTCTCTCTACGAATCCTGGTCAAGTATTTGATAGGGAGAGGATTTATGATAGAATATGGGGCTATGATAACAATGGAAATAGTGATGTTATAATGGAACATATCAGAAAAATACGAATTAAATTATCAAAATATACCCTTGAAAATTACATAGAAACGATATGGGGAGCTGGTTACAAATGGATAAAATAAAAAATATGTCATTAAAAAAATCTTTTTTCTTTCTCACTCTATCTTCATTAATTATAGCATCAGTACTTACAACTATCTCATACATTTTACTTAATTATATATATCACTCTATACAAGACAAATATTTACAAACTCCCTTATACACAGAAACTATAACCATAATGCAAAATAATATAAATCAATACAGCGATTTTGATAAAGTGTTGATTAATATTATTAGTACACTTCAGCTTGTACTCCCACTTGTATTTTTTATAGGGCTTCTATTATTGGCTGATATAATTTTTTATAAGGTAAAATTAAAGACACCTATTGAAATACTTAATAAAGGAGCAAATGAAATATCCAATAATAACTTAGATTTTTACTTAGAATATAAGAGTAATGACGAATTAGGTAATCTGTGCAATGCTTTCGAGAAAATGAGGTACCAACTAAATAAAAATAATATAAAAATGTGGACCATGATAGATGATAGAAAACAACTTAATGCTGCTTTTTCTCATGATTTAAGAAATCCCCTAACAGTTCTAAAAGGATACTCAGACTATTTAACAAAATACATACCAACAGGAAAACTTAGTGATAAAAAAATTTTATCAACTACACAACTTATGTCTGAACATATTGACAGAATTGAATACTATGTAAATAGTATGAGTAATGCTCAACGATTAGAAGACATAGTTATTACAAAAACTATATTGAATATAAATGATTTTATAGAAAATTTAGATAGTAATATATCTATTTTATCAAAGCAAACTGGAAAATCTTTTAAACTTACAAATAAGGTAGACAATATAAACATATTATTTGATGAAAATATTATTCATAGAGTTATTGAAAATATAATATCAAACGCATTTAGATATGCAAAAAATAAAGTATCTATACTTATATACCTTGAGCAAGAATTCCTTATTTTTGTAATTGATGACGATGGTGTGGGATTTAGTGAAGAATCTCTCAAATCAGCATTAAAACCTTTTTATAAAGATAAAACTTTAAATAATAACAACTCAAATTTTGGCATGGGTCTTTATATATCTAAAGTATTATGTGAAAAACATGGAGGTTCTATTTTTATTGAAAATAATTTAATTGGTAGTGCTAAAATTACAATAAAGTTCTCAACAAAAGACTAGAGATACTTTAATTTTTAATCTGGATTTATCTGGATTTATCTGGATTTATCTGGATTTCCTTGTATAAAACATAATAAACTTTTAAGCTTTATTAACATGCACCCTATAAAAGTAGCTAATTAATAAAAGATAAAATCTTAAACATAAATATATTCTTTTTATCTAGAATTTACTTCTATTTATATGAAAAGTTGAGAAAAAATTGAGTTTTATAACTTACACTCTTCTTATACAAAAAAGGAGTGTGTTTTTATGATTATAAAAGCAAAACAATTATCAAAAATATATGGTTCTAATAACAACAAAGTTATTGCACTAAACAATATTGATTTAGAAATAAATACAGGTGAATTTGTTTCTATCATTGGACCTTCTGGAAGTGGAAAAAGTACACTTTTACATATCTTAAGTGGATTGGATAGTCCTACATCTGGCCAAGTATTACTTGATGGGAAAGACATGTATAAATATAGTGAAAAGGAACTTTCCACTCTTAGAAGAAAATGTTTTGGATTTGTATTTCAACAGTTTAATCTATTGCCTGTTTTGACAGCTTCAGAAAATATTTCAATGCCTGTATTATTAGATAAAAGACAACCTGACAAAAAATACTTAGATGAAATTTCATCATTGCTTAGAATCTCAGATAGATTGCATCATCTTCCACATGAACTCTCAGGAGGTCAGCAACAAAGAGTTGCCACTGCTAGAGCATTAATTGCAAAGCCAAATGTAATATTTGCTGATGAACCTACAGGAAACTTAGACAGCAAAAGTGGTAGTGAAGTTATGAATCTTCTTATTAAAACATCAAAGCAATTTAAAAAGACTCTAGTAGTAATAACTCATGATGATAGGATTGCAAAGCTTGCTGACAGACAGCTTTCAATAATTGATGGTATACTTATGGAGGTGAAATAGTAATGAAAAATTACCTTTCACTTTCAATAAAAGAGTTAAAAAACCAAAAACTTATGACTACATTAATTATTATTGCAATAATGATGTCGACTATAATGACAACTGTAGTAGGTCAATCAATTGGTATACTTCAAAATTTAAGAACTGAACAAGCTCGCTCTTTTAATGGTGATAGACATGTATCCTTTCACCAGCTTAATAAAACTCAAGTTGATACACTAAAAAAAGATAATAGAATCTATCAAGCTGGTCTTTCAACAACACTTGGCACTAGTAAAATAAAGAATACAGGTATCTCTATACTTGTAAAAGAATACGATAAGGTAGGACTTTCCAACTATCCAAAACTAATGAAATTAAAGTCTGGAAATCTTCCTAAAAATAAAAATGAGATTGCCTTAGATGAAAATACCTTACAGCTTATGGGAATAAAACCAAAGCTTGGTATGACTATTCCTATGGATTTAAATATCTCACTTTTAAATGATACAGAACAGCCCTATAGTTATAAAACCAATTTTAAACTAATTGGTATTTTAGAAAATGACTATACAGGCTATGCAAGTGGAATAGTAAATAGTGTTGTAGGTAAAGGTACATCAGAAAAACTATTACCTAAAAGATATACTTTATCATCATTGGATTTTAAAATAAAGCAACAAAATAAATTTCAAGAAATTGTAAATCAATTAGCTAGAAAAGTCAATATTCCCCGTAGTTCAATTCAATACAACTGGGTTTATTTAAATACATTAGGAATTAACTTTGAAGGAGATAAAAACAGTTCCAATAGTGACAGCATATCTATAATTATAGTAATATCTTTATTTGTTGCACTATTAGTACTACTGGCCTCTGGACTTGTAATCTATAATATTTTAAAAATTTCTGTTACAAAGAAAATTAAAGAGTATGGATGTTTAAGAGCAATTGGAGCTGAACCAAAGCAACTATATAAAATTATTATTTTACAAATTTTATTTTTATGTTCTATTGCTATACCTATTGGAGCCATAATTGGAATTGTTTCTTCTGAAAGTATAGCTAAAATGATTACAAATATCTTAAATCCAGATATATTTTTAGTAAATAATACTAAAGAAATGACTGAACTTATACATAAAATTTCAACAGGCTACTTAATACCACTATTATTAAGCGTTGGTATTTCACTAGTATTTTCATTTGTTGCGGCTTTACCATCAGCAATATATGCTTCACATGTTTCTCCTAAAATTGCTATGGCTGGTAACACTACCAAAATCAAAAGAAAAATTAAAATTAAACGAGAAAAACCAATCAAAAACTTCGAAAGACATCTAGCATGGCTAAACCTAAAAAGAAATAAAGGTAGAACTATAATCACTATACTATCATTATTTATGAGTATAACAGTATTTGTTGCACTGAGTGAATTTTCTAATGTATTAGATGTATCCAAATCGGTTAGCGACCTAAAAAAAGGAGATTTTTCTTTAACAAATGAAGTTCCTGGCTTTGATAAATCTACACTTGATAAAATAGTTAACATGAAAAATATCAATCGTACCTCTTTTATCAAATACTCTGAATATAAACAAGGAGAAATAAATACAGATATTAACTTTGAAAATGGTTCTGAAATGTTAAAAGTTATTGGAATTGATGAGCAAACTCTTAAAGAATTAATACCTTCTATCACAGATTCTTTATTAGAGGATTTCAAAAATGGTTCTCTATGCCTTATAAAAAATCCAATTGCTATTTCTACACCAGATACAAAATTTAAGGCTACAAACCTAAAAACAAAGGATAATATTACAATTAATAAAAAACAATTAAAAGTATATAATACTGTAGATAAAATGATTAATTTACAAGGTAGTGGTTGGTTAAATGGTATTGATGTTATTGTATATGATACTGTATATGACACCCTAACAAATAAAGATAGATTCAGTCAGATAAATGTTTATGCTAAAGATAAATCAAATTTAGAAGAAGTAAAGTTATCTATTGAACAAATTTGTAAAAACAATCCAGGCTCTCGTTGGATATCGTACATTGAATCAGACAACCAACTTAAAGAAAGTTTTAAACAAATACAATTTTTAGCATGGGCCATTATACTATTTGTAGGATTGATTGGCACTTTAAACATTATTAACACAACTCATACAAACATTAATACTAGAATTAATGAAATTGGAGTTAAGAGAGCTATTGGTATGAGTAACAGTAGTTTATACAAAATGTTTTTATGGGAAGGTTGCTATTATGGAATATTTGCTGCTATATTTGGTTCAATTGCAGGATATGCCAGTGCTGTTATAATAAACATTGCTACTATAGAAAAAATTGATTTTACTAATATCCCAATTATTTAGATTTCACAAGCTACACTTGTTGCTATAATTGCATGTATTATAGCTACTCTTATTCCGTTAAGAAAAATTAAAAAAATGGATATTATTGACTGTATAGATATTATAGAATGATAATAATAGATTAATATCTACAAATAAAACATAATAAATTATCTTTTTCAAATTATAATTCTATAGCTTTTTTGATTATATATCTTTAAGACCACAAATATTGGTATCGCCTTTATTTATGGTCTTTTTTATGTTTTCATTTAGTGTATATTTACATATGCTCTCATATCTTGATATATTTTAGAGTTTAGAAGTAGCAAATTAGTAAAAATAGTATATGAGTTTAATACAATTTGTAAAATCAAACACTTTTTATAAAAATCACATTAATTGACTTTTAAATCCACAGTTATGTACTTCTTTTGATTTTCTACAGTCTGTCCTCCAGTAATATAATGAACATCTGTATCTTCTGTGCAATTTATAATGCTGTCAAAGTATATAGGTAAACTTGCTGAAAACAAAAAACTCTTACCTTGCTGAATTTGAAAATGGATATGTGGCTCACTTGTATTTCCGCTATTTCCACACCTTGCTATTTGCTGTCCTTGCTTTATAAAATCACCTACACTGACTATAAAGCTATCTTTTTTTAAATGTGCTATTGTGCTGTATTCATTTGATGAATGCTTAATCACAATATAATTTCCCCTTATATCCGAAGCAGAGCATTGTACTTCTACTTTATTAGAAATAGGAGTGTCTTCAAAACTATTCTTAATTTCCACTACAATACCATCGGCAGGTGCTATAACAGGTTGATTGTAACAAAAATAATCAGTTACAGAAGTTCTGTTGTTGGAATATGATTTTCCCTTTCTTTCTATAACAAAGTCATAAGCATATCGTTGATTACATATTCCCCAAGAGTGTGAGTTTTCTTTGTCAATTCCTCCATTTGCAACAAGCCATCTTCCATTGAATGGAAGAATATAACCATTCACTGTTTTGTGATTGTAGACATTAGGTAATCGAAATAGATTTCTCAAGTAAATAATTGGTATCCCTATTAACATACCAATGTTTTGAAAAAGAAATTTTAAGTCTTTTACTTCTTGCATATCATCATCACATTTTAATACTAAAATAAGCGATAAAATAAACTCTAAAATAGCAAGTAAGAAAAATAAATAAAAAAGTTCCAACAATTTAATATTTAATATTGTACCAACAATTCCAATACAGCCCATCCAGTACATTTTCTTTATGATTTTAATAGCCTTTTGCACAGAAAGCCAACCCCTTATATATTCCAATTATATTAGTCATATATTACCATATATAGTATTATAAAGTCATTTCTTTTATGCTTTAAGTAAAAATATTTACAAAAAAATAAAGTTGCCAAAGTAAAATTAGATAGAGTTGCCAATTTTACTTTGGCAACTCTATCTAATTTTATATTTATAAGTTATACTTATAAGCTTTACTGTATGTAAATTAACTATACTAAATTTACTCTACCTAATTTAAAGTATTTATTAATCTATAAGATTATATTTCTTTAGACATCTAACATAATTTGCTACTAGATAATAATTATTTATATCATCTTCATCTAATCCTTTAAATACAGTTATTTCATCAGTAAGTTCACTACTCCCTTCCACAAAAACACAGCCTGTTTCAAATTCCATACCCACAACAATAGAACAAGCACTATAAACTTCTTCCTGATTTTCATATAAAGTCTTTGCGTTTCCTTCATTTTGAATTGTAAATACAATAGGTTTTAATTCTTTATTGCTCGGTATCTTTTTTGAAAAAGGTTTATTTAACTTAATATTATTAATGACTACATTGTTAAATTCTTCCGAAGCTTCTTCTTTTAGTGTATATTTTTGTTTTAAATATTCTATTAATTCTAAAATAGACTTAGAATTTACATTTAAAGTACTTCTATATTTTTCATATACAGATTTCCATTCTCTAAATTTTTGTTGTGATATTTCCTGTGTATCTGTATTTATTTTTTCTTCTGGCATTTTTTTCATATAAAATCTCCGTCCCATCTTTATGTAATCTTATTGATACATTTCATTTAAAAACCTTAATTTATTAATTTTAATATTTATATCCTACTTCTAAAAACTTTACAAGTCAATGTAATTTTGCTATCTTTGGTTTATAACAGTTTAGAATTAATTTCTTTTATAATGGTAATAGATTAATATTATTTAATAAACATGACATTCTGTTGTCATGTTTATTGTGCTATTATATTTTTAAAATTCTTTTGCTTTACAATTACTTTTTATAGTATTTAAGGCTTAAAATTAAGGAGTTGTAATTAGAAAATAAAAATATATTTAAATATAATCAAATATAGTATAATATAATCACATAAAGGTGTGATTATATGAGTAAACATTATAAACCTAAAGAATTTGCAGAATTATTAAATATGTCAGTTATAACTCTG
>NZ_JAGWCZ010000029.1:0-19879 GCF_020657855.1 Clostridioides sp. ZZV14-6153
TCTAGCGCTGATGGTACTTGGTGGGAAACTGCCTGGGAGAGTAGGACGTAGCCACGTAATTTTTTTTATTTTTTGTTGTCAAGTTTCTTATTTTCAAATTTCTTATTTAAAAAGGATAAGTCTGTTATAAATGCTTTATATAAACACATATAATATTTAAAAGAGTTTTTTATAAATTAATTCTTTTAATGTAGGATGTGAGGTTTTATAGGTATGTACTTTTAAATAAGAAAGGAGATAGATAATTAGGTGTCTGTAATCAATAGTTTTATTTTACAATATGGATTAATATCTGTATTTGTATTAATTATGATTGAGTATGCTTGTTTTCCATTACCTAGTGAAGTAGTTTTACCACTTTGTGGAGCTATTGCAGCAAGAAATCATTTTGGTTTTTTAACTATTTTAATTTTAAGTATAGTTGCAGGTATACTTGGTTCAATATTTTGTTATACAATAGGCAATTTGGGAGGAAAATCTATCATAAATAAGATAGTAGAGATATGTCCCAAGGCAAAAAAGGGAATTTTTACATCACAAGATTATTTTAACAAATACTCTTCTATTTCTGTTTGTGTATGTAGGTTAATTCCTCTATGTAGAACATACATATCTTTTATAGCAGGTATTGCAGGTCAGAATATTATAACTTTTATTATATCCTCTATTGTGGGTATCACCATATGGAATACTTCGTTAATTAGTATTGGGTATATTTTTTCAGAGAGTTGGGTAAAAATAATGTCACATTATAATGATTATAAATTTCTAGTTCTCATTATACCAATATCCGTAATTCTTATTGGATTTGGTATTAAGTCATATATACATAAAAAACATCACAGGATAAGATTATAAAAAATAGTAGAATTTTTTTATTTAGCACAAGATGATTTAAGGGCAGTTGTGGGAATAGAAAACACCAAAAACCCGCATGAACACTATGTTTTTGCGGGTTCTAGGCGTTTTTTTATCGTCTGTGTCTGTGGTGATTTTTGCTTATATGAAAGAAAAGGTGGCAGCTCTGAAAATCAAAGCTACCTCTTCATAAGTGTTTAAAAATATGTTGATTCTACAATGGCTTTTTTTCTTTGATGTCGTCCAGCAGATTAAAGCTAAATATTTGAAATTATGGCATTAAAGCGTGAAACAATAACTTGCCAATATTACAGTTACTATGATTAAATATAAGTTACTAATCCAGTCCAATCTGGTCAATCCACTCATCTATTCGTTCTATTATCCCTTTAGGTGGGTTATTGTTGAATTTCCATTCGGTATAACAGTGTAGCAGACCAAAAAGAAGTAAAAATACAATTAGCATAATCAGTTTTTTCATCTTCTTCATTTTGAGATACCTATTTCAATTTTTTTCATTATGTTTTAGTCCTTTCAGTATAAAGGCAGAAAGGCAGGCACAAAGCAACAAACTTATGATACTTCCCATTATTTTTTCCGAAGTGGTTATATGGTATCCGGAAAGATTAAATATTGCCGTAATAGGAAAAAAGGTTTGTAAGACATTTGACATACCCGCAAATAGTCCAGCAATAGAATAAATTTCCGTGAATACTAAAGCAAGCCAGTATCCTTTTTTCATGCGCGACACTAAGGCAATAATGGGAGAAATTGCAAGGAATACACCTACGCCGTCAAGAAAATATTCTTTCATGCAACTTAAAACCAGTTCTGCCGATAAATCGGGAAAATGTAAAACGGCTTCAGTCAAAAATGTTATGACAAAGAGCAACAAATAAAGAAGTATGCTGAACACAAAAGTAATAATCATTTTTGCTGAGGTTAATTTTACTTCATTTATAGGAATAAGGCGCAGGGATTTAATAGTGTCCTCATCTTCTTCACGACAAATCATATAGCTTCCCAACAGGGCAATGACAGCCGGAAGAACAAAAAAAGTTGCCCAAGGTTGCACCTCATCCATATACCAGCCTGCATTGTCTATATATCGAGAACCATCATAAACGCTCTTTAAGCCATAATGTAAATCTGGGTCATTGTGTACAGACTGTCCTCCTGCAAAAACTATGACCGCTATCATAACGGCTGCAAAAACTGTAATCCAAACAATCTTTGAACGACGAATTTTTTGACGTTCCGCCCAAAGTAATTTCTGCATTATCTACACCTCACTTTCTTCTTCCCAATGCAATGTTTGCAAACAATACTGCCACAATACTCCAAATGCAAATACAAAGAAATGCTAATGGAATGTTAATTTCCTGTGTAAATGTAAGACCTGGAATGTCTTTATTTCGCATGATAATAACTCCCATACTGGATAATGGCTGCAAATACATATTTATCGTCATTAGCACAAAATTAGAAAAGGCATATACTAATGTGATACAAATCGGGAGAATATATCCTTTTTGCGACGCAGCGATTGCCAAAATCGGCAACATTACAAAAGCAGTGATTACACCAATTTCTAAACATTTTTCCAACAAATATAAAATGCTTCCCCATTTAAATACGACATATCCAGAAAGTACACTAAATAGCACGGAAGCAACGGCTGTAATCAGCATAAAACAAATAGAGTAAATCAAAACAACAAAAAATTTACTAAAAAAGTATCCCATTTTGCTGATAGGTACAATCCAAAGTTGTTTGAGCATATCATACTGATTTTCTTCGTGCATAAGCATGGTGCAAAGCATACCCAAAACAACGGGCAAAATAATCCAAAGTGTGTAACCAAATGCAGACCATTTATAAAACTGTATCGGGTCAACCCCTGCTTCCCCAAAATAATTGAAATATAGTAGTGCGAAAAACGGCATAATGAGGGCGGCCAACAACATGAGCCAAATAAGTTTCCTGCGACGCAGTTTAAGAAATTCTGTTTGAATAAGTTTAAGCAATGCCCTCTCCTCCTGTGATTTTTTTAAAATAGTCCTCTAAGGTATCATTACAAAGTTGAGAACTAATAACAGTTACATCCTGCATTACAAGTGCTTTATTGATTTCACCCATATCCAGAGTAGTGTCATAAAGGCGTAGGGTGTGGTCGTCTTGAATGGAATAATTTTTCGAGTTGAATTGACGCTCTAAAATCAATGACGCCCTCGGAATATCTGAAACTTGTAACAGGATATATTTACTGTTTCTCTTTTCCAGTTCGCTCATGCTACTTTCTTCCAGAAGAATACCATGGTCGATAATTCCAATATCATCAGCCAATAATGAGATTTCAGAAAGAATATGACTGGAAATAAGAATTGTCTTTCCGCGCTCAACGCTCAAATTCCTAATAAACTCCCTCATCTCCGCAATACCAATAGGGTCAAGACCATTGGTTGGCTCGTCCAAAATCAACAGTTCTGGGTCATGCAGGATAGCGTTGGCAATACCAAGTCGCTGCTTCATGCCAAGCGAATATTTACTAAACAGTTTTTTATTTTTATAAGGTAAGCCGACAATTTCCAATGCGCTTTTTACGGCATTGGGGGCGGCTGTACCGCGTAGCTTTGCGAAAATCTCTAAGTTCTCCGTCCCAGTCAGATTGGGATAAAATCCTGGCGTTTCGATAATTGCACCGATACGGGGATATATTCGTTTTTCTTGGCCTTTAATACTCTCTCCGAATATATCTACCTCTCCAGACGTGATTGAAGTCAACCCTAAAATCATTTTCATAATTGTGGTTTTTCCGGCTCCGTTGCGCCCTAACAGACCATAAATTCGGCCTTTTTTTACATGGAGATTGACTTTATCAACTGCTATTTGCTTTCCATAAATTTTTGTCAGTTGTTTTGTTTCAATCAAAAAATCATTCATATATAAGTTCCTCACTTTCAATAAATTTACTTCAGCAATATCATAGCTGATACAACATCAGAAGCAATTACAATTAGAATTATAAAACATGAACCTTGCCAAAACCTTGCCGTAACCTTGTTTTTATCTTGTTTTAGCAGTAAGAAAGCCCCGTATTTTTACAGGGCTTTAGGAAGCAATATTGTAAATTCTGTTCCCATACAGGGGGTACTGTTGGCGGTAATAGTTCCTTTATGAACGTTAATAAGTTCTTTTACAATCGCCAAGCCTAAACCATTTCCCTTTGCAGACCTTGAATGGTCGCATTGGTACAGCCTTTCAAAAATATGTGGGAGATTGTCAGAAGATATACCTTTCCCATTGTCTGTTATTATAATTTGAGCTTGCTGTTTGTTTTCAAAAATTCGCAGTGTCATTTTGTCACCTTCGCTATGAGTAATAATATTTTGTAATAGGTTATTAAGGATACGGGTATATGCGTTTGCGTCTATGCGTAAGAAGTACTCTATTTCGGGTGTATCAAATTCATATTCAAAATGACTGCTTTCTAAAACAGGAACCCAATCAGCTATAATATTACGGGATAACTCATTCAAATCAAAAATCTCAAAATGAAAAACCTGTTCCTTAGAATCCAATTTTACCCATTCAAATAGATTTTCTACAAAATGCTTTAAGTAATGAGCCTTATCGGACGCAACATGGATATATTCGTCCTTTTCTTCTCCTACAACAATTTTGCTTTCTAATGCTTCCAAATAACCGACCAAAGAAGCAAGTGGAGTTTTTACATCATGGGAGAGACTTGTCATTAGACGTTTGTAGGCTTGTTCTGATTGTTTTTGCTGAATAAGCTGTGATTGGCCATTGATTGCCATCTCGTTAATATCATAGCAAATTTGCCTTGTCATGTCGCTTTCCCTTGTTAAAATACGGCGATTAAGGTTTCCATTTTTTATATCCTCTAAAGCATCTTTTATAAGTGTAAGTTGTGTTCGGACACGTCGTAGGACAGAAACAAGATACGCTATAATAATCAGGCTAAGAACAAATACCAAAAGCAGATAAACACTTGTATTCATGTTAAGCCTCCTTATTAAAACGATAACCGACACCTCGGACTGTCAAAATATAAAATGGATGGTTGGGGTCTGGTTCAATTTTTTTTCTCAGTTTACTGATGAAAGACATGATATTACTATCGTCAAAAGCATATTCTTCTTCCCATACTTGTGTATAAATCTGTTTTTTGGTAAACACCCGTCCCTTATTAGAAGCCAGAAAAGAAAGTAAATCAAACTCTTTGCTTGTAAGTTGAACAGGAATATTATTGATGGAAACAATGCGGTTTATCTTGTCAATAATCATGCCATTTATTATTATGCAATCCATGTCTGTTATAAAAGCAGGGTTTAACATAGTATACCGGCGAATAAGAGAATTGACACGAGCCATAAGTTCGTTTATGCTGAACGGCTTTGTTAGATAATCGTCAGCACCTAAACGTAGCCCGGAAATTTTATCGTCCTCGTCACTTTTAGCTGTAAGCATAAGCACTGGAATATTACTTGTTTCCCTAATTTTTTTTAGAACTTGAAAACCGTCTATATCCGGCATCATTATGTCCAAAATTACAAGAGAGAGTGTGTGTCTATTTTTATCGACCAAATCCAACCCCTCTACACCGCCATATGAAGTAATAACAGATAAATTTTCTTGCTCAACACATTTTTTCATAAGAGCGCAAAGTTCTTTGTCATCATCTATAATCAAAACACTATTCATATTGTAGTTCCTTTCTTCTTTTTGTTCTGCCATCAACAGGTTTTTCCGCGACCTTTGGTATCAGCCACATATACCCGAGTTTTGAAACGCCTGGTATGCGACTTTCTTCACATAGTTTTTGTACTCGTCTTTCGGAAATGCCACACTTTTTTGTTGCTTCGGGGCAAGACATATACTCCATATTTCAACCACCCTTTCTTCGTAATATATCAGCATATATTATATACGTGTAACCGAATAAAATCAAGAAACATCAGCAAATAATATGCAGTAACTAATATATAATTGATTATCCGATTTATTTTTATATATGGCTATTTTTTCGTGAATATCCAAGTACACTTATTGCAAATGAAAAAAATGCAATACACAGCATTACAGAGATATAAATGCTAGTGTAAATATACTAAAAGAAGGATTAAGATTATTGGGGATGGAATATCCCTTAGAGCCTATGAATGCTTAGTTCAAAAGTGCTATCGAATAGAAATCTACATCTTCAAACATTACCGAAGGTAGTTAAGGTGGGGTAGTTCAAAAAATCAATTCTAGCTTATATCCTTTTATGTTAAAATGATGTTAAGAAATGAAACAAATACTATTTATATAAAAGGGGTAAGAATATGGATATAATAGATAATCTAAGGGTACAAGGGGTAGATGGAAAGCTTATTGAAGATGTACTGTATTTTAGAAATTATTATGGATTAGAAAAAGATTTAGAATACAGAGTAACAAAGTCTAAAACTTATTTTTATGGAAAAGACATATTATCTATGTGTATAGCAGCGATTTTAGAAGAAGAAAATATTTTATTGTCAGGACCAAAGGCAACAGGAAAAAATTTACTTGCTGATAATTTAGGCGAGATATTTAATAGACCTCAGTGGAATACATCATTTCATATAAACACAGATAGTTCAACACTTATAGGTACAGATACATTTATAGACAATGAAGTTAAACTTAGAAGAGGTTCAGTTTATGAATGTGCTATTAATGGAGGCTTTGGTGTATTTGATGAAATTAACATGGCAAAAAATGATGCTATAGTTGTAGTTCATTCAGCCTTAGATTATCGTCGAGTGATTGATGTACCCGGCTATGAGAGAGTTAATCTGCACCCAGCAACAAGGTTTATTGGAACTATGAATTACGAGTATGCAGGAACAAAAGAACTTAATGAAGCACTAGTATCTAGATTTATGGTAATAGATATTCCTCCAATAGAAGAAGATAAGTTAATGATGATTTTAAAAAATGAATTTTCAGATGCTGATGAAGAGAAATTAATACACTTTGCAGGAATATTTTTAGATTTACAATTGAAATCTCAAAATGGTGAGATATCTAGTAAAGCTATTGACCTACGTGGCCTTATGGCATCTCTTAAGACTATAAGGAGAGGATTGAAACCAACTCTTGCAATTAATATGGGACTGACAGGAAAGACTTTTGATATATATGAAAAAGAAATGGTTGGAGATGTAATTAAAACGAGAATACCTAATAAATGGGAGAGTGTAGATGTATTTCCAATAAGTCATATTTAATATAGGTGAGATTATGAAATGGATATATGATGATTATGAATTTGAAAATAGAGCAAATAACTTATCTTGGACAATAGCTGGTGATTACAATGAAAGTATAGATATATCAGAAAAAGATTATTCTTCAAAAGAAATAGGTCTATACTTTGCAATAATTGCAGGAGCTAGAAGAAAGTATGTAGATTGGGACATAGTTAAAAAATATCTTACAAACAGAATACGAAAAGGATATGACAAAGATATTATATTGGGTCTAATTCAAGTTATATTAAATACAATAGTTGAAGAAAAGGCCATTAAAGATAGGCCAGGAATAGAAGATATAAGAAGAAATGCTTATAAAGATATTGTTTCACGTTTTACCAAAATAAACAATGACAATATTATGGATAAAATTAAATATGCATTTGTACTTTATAATATGGACAAGCATCCAGCATTAGACAGTATAACTAGAAGAATAGTTAATGACATAAGGAATATAGATACGAATCAAGATATTATGGAGATTTTAAAAGCATTAGATGTTATATATTTAACTTATTTTGAATATATGTTAAATGGAGAAGAAAGCAATTCTACATATGATGAAAACAATGTAAAGGATGTTGAAGTAAACTTTGATACATTTGCTGATTTTATGTATGAAGAACTTTATAGTGATGAAGGAGAAAACATTATTGAAAGTGATATAGACTCAATATCTTCATCGATGCTTGTAGAAGGGGTAGGGGATTTTGATGATTCTCAATCTAGCAATTCAGCAGACAGAGTTATATATGTTGATGAAGAGACTGTAAATAAAATATATTCAAAAATAGAACATTATTATGGGAAAACTTATTTAAGTAAGGGTGAAATTAAAAAGCTTGAAACACAAAATTGCAGAAACGTACATGAGGGATGCAGAATTCACTTTACAGATGGTGTTCTTAGAAGTGAATGTAATAACGTTTTTCAGCTAAAATATGTGACAAGACAAAAAGAAAATAATTTAGGCAAATTTAGAGAACATGCTAGGATGTATAGACAACAAATAAAGCGATTAAAAGAAAGCCTTGCTAGGATTTTAGTAGAAGAAAATGCTAAAACTAGAGTGTATTCTGATTGTGGAACTATCCTAGCAAATAGAGCTTGGAGAGTTGGAAGGAGTAACAATAATAAAATATTTTATAAAGATATAGAAAATGAAAAAGGGAAATATGTTATTGATATATTGTTGGATGCAAGTGGTTCTCAAAGTAGAAACCAAGGAAATGTAGCAATTCAAGCTTACATAATTGCAAATGCCTTGACAGAAGTTGGAATACCAAATAGAGTTATGGGTTTTTCTAGTTTCTTAGATTACACGATATTAAAAAGATTTAAGGATTATGATGACAGTATTAAAAATAGTGAAAACATCTTTGAATACTTCTGTGCTGGTAATAATAGAGATGGTTTAGCTATAAAATCCATATGTAGTGGTTTGATAAATAGAGACGAAGAAAATAAAATTTTGATAGTTCTTAGTGATGGAAGGCCAAATGATGTAAAGATAGGAAAAAATAGCGAGAGAACTTTAAGAGGAGAAAAAGCTTATAGAGGTATTGTTGGTTTAAGAGATACAGCTAATGAAGTAAGAAAAGCTAGAAAACAAAATATTTTAGTATTAGGAGTATTTACAGGTAAAGAATCAGAGCTTGAAGCTGAAAGATTAATATATGGAAACGATTTTATATATTCAAGAGACATAACTAGATTTTCTGATGTGGTTTCAATGTATTTAAAAAAGATAATTAGGAGTTAATTGATTTATAAAAAAGAATTTATATACATAAAAATATAAAAATGAATAAAATTTGTAAAAAATGTAGAAATTTTCACAGAAAAGGTATACAATAATTTATATAGAAAATGAATTAAAAATAAAGTAATATTAAAAATTAAATATATAATATTATAGGTTCTTTAAGCAAGATTAATAGGGAAGAAGGTTAAATTCCTTTACAGCCCCCGCTACTGTGATGCAGACGAAACTTTTGTTAGCCACTATGATAATATGCTTTTATATTTCATGGGAAGGAAGAGGAGTAGGATGAAGCTAAGTCAGGAGACCTGCCTAAAATATTAAAGTGATTTCTTCGGGGATGGAGAAAGTTTCTTATAATAATTATACAGATATGTTTATTTTATGTGTTTGTATTTAGATTGTCGAAAATTAGAAGCCTAGCCATCGAGTTAGGCTTTTTTATTTTGCTAGAATAAGGTTACATATATTATTCATATTTTAATTATTAGAAAGGGAGAGGGGATACTCAAATGAAACAAAATATCAAATTAGGGGTTATAGCTGCACTTATGTTAATCATTTTAACTCCAGTTACATCAAATGCAATGCATATAATGGAAGGTTACTTACCAGTAAAATGGTCTATAGCATGGGGAGTTATATTTATACCATTTTTCTTAGTGGGATTAAAATCAATAGGTAAAATAGTAAAGCAAGACCCTAAGAAGAAAGTTTTATTAGCTCTATGTGGAGCATTTGTATTTGTTTTATCAGCATTAAAAATACCTTCAGTAACAGGAAGTTGTTCACATCCTACTGGAGTAGGTCTTGGAGCAATAATGTTTGGACCAAGTGTAATGTTTGTTCTTGGAACTATAGTTCTAATATTCCAAGCATTATTACTAGCACATGGGGGAATAACTACTTTAGGAGCTAATGCTTTTTCAATGGCTATAATAGGGCCAATTATATCATTTTTAATATTTAAAGCATTAAAGAAAAAAGATGGAAACAATGCTATACCAGTATTTCTTGCAGCAGCAATAGGAGATTTAGCCACATATACAATAACTTCAATACAACTAGCACTTGCTTTCCCAGACCCATCAGGTGGAGTGATGGCTTCAGCAATTAAATTCTTAGGAATTTTCTTTATGACTCAAATACCAATAGCAATAGCAGAAGGTATTCTTACTGTAATTGTATATAATTTGATTACAGAAAATGGAGAAAAAAGCATACTAGAAAATAATGATAAAGGAGTTAAAGCTAATGAGTGCTAAAACAAAAACAAAAACTAACATATTACTACTTTTATTAGTAGTAGCTCTTATCATATTCCCATTACTTGTAAATTCAGGTGCTGAATATGGAGGAGCAGATGGTCAAGCTGAAAGTGAAATTACTAAGATAAATCCAAATTATGAGCCTTGGTTTAGTAGTCCATATGAGCCCCCAAGTGGAGAAATAGAGAGTTTATTATTCTCTGCACAAGCAGCTCTAGGTGCAGGGGTAATAGGATATATATTAGGTCTTCAAAAAGGAAAGAGAAGTTAATTATGCTTATCATTGATAAATATGCATATACAAATAGATTAAGTAAAGTAAACCCAAATAAAAAAGTAGCCATAGGAGCAATTTTTCTAATTGCTTCTATGGTAATAAAAAATATATTTGTCTTGAGTGGAATTATGATTTTAATGAGTATTTTAGTTGTTTGTGTAGCAGGGATAGATTTAAAAAATTATTTGAAATTACTTCAAATACCGATGTATTTTTTATTTCTTAGTATAGGTATAACTCTTGTGAATATATCTTTTAATAAAACAGACTTACTATATAGTTTTCAGTTTTTTAGTTTTTATGTAGGAATATCAAAGGCATCTATTGACATGTCTATTCATGTGTTATTTAGAGCTATGTCTTGTTTAACTTGTGTGTATTTTTGTATACTTACAACACCTTTTAATCAGTTGATATTTTTCTTTAAGAAATTGCATTTACCGGATACCTTTGTTGAATTATCAATGTTGATATATAGATTTATATTTATATTTTTAGAAGAATTTTCAGAGATATATAAGTCACAAGAATTAAGATTTGGGTACATAAATTTAAAAACTTCATATAAATCTTTAGGGATTCTTGGAAGTATGCTGTACAAAAGGCTTATGACAAGGTATGATGATATGTGTATATCATTAGACATAAAATTGTATGATGGTAAATTTCACATAGTAGGGGATAATGATGTTTAAAATAAATAATTTAACATATCAATATGAAAAAAATGCTAATGCATTATTGAACATTAATATGGATTTCTCAAAGGGAAATGTTATAGGTATAATAGGCTCAAATGGTTCAGGAAAATCAACTTTATTTATGAACTTAATGGGAATACTAAAGCCTACGTCTGGAGAAATACTTTTCAAAGAAGAAAAGTTAAAATATGATAAGAAGAGTTTGTATAATCTTAGAAAAAATGTAGGGATTGTCTTTCAAGACCCAGAAAAACAAATATTTTACTCAAAAGTATATGATGATATAGCATTTGCGATGAGAAACATTGGAATGGATGAAAAAATTATTAAAGAGAGAATAAACAAAGCTTTGATAGCTGTTAATGGAATAGATTTTATAGATAGACCAGTACACTTTTTAAGTTATGGTCAGAAAAAAAGAGTAGCAATTGCATCAGTTATAGCAATGGAAAATGAAATTGTATTGCTTGATGAGCCTACAGCTGGATTAGACCCAGTAAGCACTAGGTCTATTGTAGATATAATAAAGAGATTAGATGAAAATAATATAAAAATAGTAATATCCAGTCATGATATGAATTTAATGTATGAAATATGCGATTATATATATGTACTGGATAAGGGGATTTTAATTGATGAAGGAAACGCAGAAAGTGTATTTGTAAATGAGAACAATATTATACAAGCTGGATTAGAATCTCCGTGGTTAGTAAAGGTACATAAAAATATGAACTTACCTTTATTTAAGAAAGAAGAAGATTTGTATAAGTACTGGAAAGAAAGAGACTTAATACAAATAAATAATTAAGCCCTAAACCTATTTTAAAAAAATAGATTTATATATAATAACCCTTAACCTAGACCCCTTAAAGGTGCCTTATGATTCCCCAAATCATAAGGTTATTTTTTTATAAAGAATAAAAATAAATTTTATAAGTAAGTATTATCTAATTGTTAAAATTTGACAATAATCTATTAATATAATACATAATTATAATTTGAAGTAATTCATATTTTAGATTAAAATATATTTATGGCTGTTAACAGGAGGAGAAATATGAATTTAGATACATTAAATCCTGCTCAAAGAGAAGCAGTAGAAAAAACTGAAGGTCCAGTACTTATACTGGCTGGTGCTGGTTCAGGTAAAACTAAGGTATTAACAACAAGAATAGCATACCTTATAGAAGATAAAGGTGTACAAGCACCAAATATATTAGCTATAACATTTACAAATAAAGCTGCAAATGAAATGAGAGAGAGAGTTGAGCAAAACATAGGTCCTGAAACTAAGGACATGTGGATAAGTACATTCCATTCTTGTTGCGTTCGGATACTCAGAAAAGATATAAATAAGATTGGTTACAATAGGAGTTTTGTAATTTATGATTCTGCAGACCAAGTTACATTGGTTAAAGACTGTCTTAAAGAATTAAATTTAAGTGATAAGGTATTTGAACCAAAAGCAGTTATAAGCGCCATTTCAGGAGCAAAAGACAAGCTTTATACTCCAAAACAGTTTAAAGATATCAACATGGCAGATAATAGAATGGTTAAGATTGCAGATATTTATGCTCTATATCAAGACCGTTTAAAGAGAAATAGTGCACTTGATTTTGATGATTTAATACTTAAAACTGTAGAACTTTTTAAGGCTAATGATGAAGTGTTAGCTTATTATAGAAGTAGATTTAGATACATAATGGTAGATGAGTATCAGGATACAAGTAAAGCTCAATATGAACTAATAAAATTATTAGCTAGAGAACATCAAAATATCTGTGTTGTTGGAGATGATGACCAAAGTATTTATGGATGGAGAGGCGCAGATATAAGAAACATACTTGAATTTGAGAAAGATTATGATAATGTACATGTTGTTAAACTAGAACAAAATTATAGGTCAACACAAGTAATATTAGATGCAGCTAACAAAGTTATATCCAATAATATAGAAAGAAAAAGAAAGAAACTTTGGAGTGAAAAGAAAGAAGGAGAACTTATAAAGATACAACTAACTGGTAGTGAAATAGAAGAGGCTGATTTTATAGCTGACTCAATTGCACAAATAGCTAGAAAAGAGAATAGACCATACAAAGATTTTGCAGTACTTTATAGAGCAAATGCACAAGCAAGACCTGTAGAAGACGCTTTAAACAGAAGTCAAATTCCATATAATATATATGGTGGTACAAAGTTTTATGAGAGAAAAGAAATAAAGGACTTAGTAGCGTATTTAAGAGTTATTCAAAATCCACAGGATGACATATCTATAAAAAGAATTATAAACGTTCCTAGAAGAGGTATAGGGCTTAGAACTATAGAAAAAATTGAAGATAGAGCCAATCTGAAACAAGAGAGTATATATTCAGTTTTAATTGATATAGAAACAAATTCTGATATATCTACAAAAGCTAGAGCAAGTATAAGTGGATTTGTTGATATTATAGGTACACTTAGAACCATAAAAGAAGTCTATCCTGTTAGTAAATTAATAGAAAAAGTTTTGGATACTACAGGATATATGGATGAACTTGTAGAGATAAGAAATAAAAATGAAAAAGATTTAACTGGTAAAGGTGAAGAAGCTCAAGATAGAATTGATAATTTAAGAGAATTTATATCTATAGCACTAGAGTTTGAAAGTAGTAGTGATGATACTTATGAAAATAAAGATTTAGAGACATTTTTAACTAGTATAGCACTTACATCTGAATCTAATGATGAAGAGGACAATGATAGAGTTTCTCTTATGACAATACATACATCTAAAGGGTTAGAGTTTCCAGTTGTATTTTTGACAGGTATGGAAGAAGGTCTATTTCCTATATCAAGAGCTATAAAGTCTCTGAGTGAATCTCAAATAGAAGAAGAGAGAAGGCTTTGTTATGTTGGTATAACTAGAGCTAAAGAAGAGCTATACATGTCACTAACTGAAAAGAGAACGCTATATGGTAAAACAAATGTTGCAATAGCTTCAAGATTTATGGAAGAGTTACCAGAAGAATGTATAGAAAGATTGTACAAAATGAAAAAGGAATTAAGTTATTCTAAAGCAAGTTATAATATGTTAGATAAATATACTAAAAAGTATATGAATACTATAAGTAAATCTAAAGTTGCAGATAACGTTAATGCTACAATAAAAGATTCAAATAAAGAGACTAATCCAGAAGATATAAAGCTTGGTTCTAAAGTACATCATCCTAAATTTGGGGTTGGAACAGTCGTGTCTATAATTGGAACAGATGTTACTATAGCCTTCGATAAACAAGGAATTAAAAAAATAAATAAAGAATATACAACACTAGATATTTTATAATGGAGGAAAATTAGGAATGGATAGTATAAGCTTTGCTAAAAATTTAATAGATTTCATATACGATAGCCCATCATCTTTTCACGCAGTTGATAGTGCCAAAGAAGTCTTAGATAAAAATGGATTTGAAGAGTTAGCTTTAAATAAGAAATGGAATCTAAAAGTAGGTGGAAAATACTACGTGACTAAAAATTTATCTGCTATAGTAGCTTTTGTAGTTAACTCAGATAATATAGAAGAAGGTGGATTTAGAATAATAGGTTCTCATTCAGATTCTCCTACATTTAGTATTAAGCCAAATGCAGAAATAGAAGCTGAGAAAGCTTATTTGAAGCTGAATACAGAATGTTATGGAGGAGCAATATTAAGTACGTGGTTAGATAGACCACTTGGTATAGCTGGGAGAGTAGTCTTAAAAGGAGATAGTGTACTTAAGCCAAAGGAAAAACTTATCGACTTTAAAAAGCCAATTTGTATAATACCAAATCTAGCTATACATTTGAATAGAAGTATAAATGATGGTCATTCATATAATAAACAAAAAGATATGTTACCTCTAGTTGGATTATTAAATGATACATTAGAAAAAGATAACTTTATTTTAAAACAAATATCGTCTAATTTAAATGTAAAGATGGAAGATATAATAGACTTTGATTTATTCTTATATGAATTTGAAAAAGGAAGTTTAATAGGGGCTAATGATGAATTTATATCTATTGGAAGACAAGATAATCTTGCAATGGTACATGCTAGTTTAAATGCTTTAGTTGATACTAAAGGACAAAGTGGTGTAAATGTAATGGCTGTGTTTGATAATGAAGAAGTTGGAAGTTCCACTAAACAAGGTGCAGATTCAAATATGCTACTAAATATATTGGAGAGAATATGTTTATCAATAGGGAAAGATAGAGAAGGATTTTTTGAGGCTATTTATTCGTCTTTCATGATATCATCAGATTTAGCTCACGCTATTCATCCAAATACTCCAGAAAAACATGACCCAACTAATAAACCAGTTATGGGGAAAGGGCCTGTTATAAAGATAAATGCAAGTCAAGCATATACAAGCGATGGATATTCTATAGCTGTTTACAAAAATATATGTAAAGAAGCTAATGTCGAGTATCAAGAATTTGTAAATAGGTCAGATGAGAGGGGTGGAAGTACAATAGGTCCAATATCTTCTACTCATGTAGATATACCATCTGTTGATGTAGGAAGTCCAATTTTAGCAATGCATTCTGTAAGAGAATTAGGTAATGTTGAAGACCATTATAGTATATATAAAACATTTAGTAAATTTTTTGAAATATAAATATAAGATAAATAATTTGGAGATGAAACTATGAAATTAGGACTATGCTTAGAAGGTGGAGGAGCAAAAGGAGCTTACCAAGCGGGGGTAGTTAAGGCTTTATATGATAATGGAATAAATAATTTTTATTCGATTTCAGGAACATCAATAGGAGCGATAAATGGATATTATTTATACACAGGCAATGTTGATAACTTGGAAAAAATGTGGACAAATATAAAAGATATCCAGAACGGAAATGTGAAAATAGTAAATAATACTGTGGATAATTCTCCTGCTATAGACAATCTGAAAGAACTAGATGATAGTAAAATAGAGAAAATGAACTTCTATGTTAATTATGTAGAAGTTAATAATAAGGTAGTATCAGAAAAGGTTGTAAATGTGTCAAAAATGCCTAAAGGCGAAGCAATCTTAAGCATTTCATATAGTGGATTGTTACCATCAAATCCAAATGCTACTCTTGGATTTAAAGAACAATTTATGAAGGATGTGCAAGATGGTATTTACGATGGTTTTAAATTGGATGGAGGTCTAATTAGGAGTGCATTAATTGAGCCTTTAATTGTGGATAATGTGGATAAAATTATTTTGATATCCACAAAGTATAATTATGATTTACCAGATGACATCAAAAAAATATATAATGAAGATAAAATAATAGTAGTTAGACCTAACACTCAATTTGCACCTAAAGATACTCTTAACTTTGATGATGAGTTTTGTAAAACTATATATCAAGAAGGATATGAAATAGGAAAAAATATACTTGATAGACTTTAATTTAGAGTATAATATAATAAATGTAATTGTGTAATTTAATTAATAAAAAGGAAGGTAATAAGTCATGGAAAATAAAAATCCTATAGTAACTATAGTAATGGAAAATGGAAAAGAAATAAAAATTGAGTTATACCCAAATATAGCACCAAATACAGTTAAGAATTTTGTATCATTAGTAGATGATGGATATTATAATGGAGTAACATTTCATAGAGTAATACCAGGATTTATGATACAAGGTGGATGCCCAAATGGTACTGGAATGGGTGGCCCAGGCCATTCTATAAAAGGTGAATTTAGTGGAAATGGATTTACTAACAATCTAAAGCATGAAAGAGGAGTTATATCAATGGCTAGAACTATGGCACCTAATTCAGCTGGTTCTCAATTCTTTATAATGCATAAAAATTCACCACATTTAGATGGTCAATATGCAGGCTTTGGTAGAGTTATAGAAGGTATGGATACAGTTGATGAAATAGCATCAGTTAGAACAGGAGCAGCGGACAAGCCAAAGACTCCACAAATTATGAAAGCTGTGACTGTAGAAACTTTTGGAGTAGATTACTCAGATGTAGAAAAAAACTAGGTCATAGATAGATAAAAGTAAAAATCTATACAACTTAAATATAAAGTGAGATGTTATTATATTTTCTAGAGGATATGAATACATCTCACTTTTTAATTTAATTTATTTTACTGAAATTTAGTTATATATTAAATTTTTATTATACTAAATAGCTCCAATAATCTTATTAGAATATTATTTAATAGTATTATAGAAAAATAATTCTATTAAATTATTTATGATTAGGTTTTTAATATATAAGATATTAAAATAAATATATAAGATATGTGGAAAACATTTATTTTAACATTTTTTAAAGCTAATTTAATGATTTTGTTTAAAAAAAGAAAGTTATTTGTATGTTTTTACTTAAGAAAAAACATTATAATGGTAATATATTCTATTTACAATTTCATAACTTTGGTTTACAATAATAGAGACAATAAATCCTAAAAACATAATAAGAAAAAAGTGCTTAATATTTGAGAGAGACTGGTTTAGTTTACACCAGCTAGACCAGTCAAGGAATAATTTAAAGTGTAATATATAATAAGAAGAGAATACACTATTAGAATTTTCTAATAGTGTATTCTTTTTTTATAGAATTTATTATTGTTATGTAAGAAAAAAACTGTTTCAAATTTAAATTTGAAACAGTTTTTGTGTTGTCTAAAGATTTTATATTATTTAAAATTTTTAATTGCAGTAGTTAAGTTAGGTACTAATTGTTTCTTTCTAGATACAACACCTGGAGCAAATGTTCCTTGAACTCCTTCAATACCAAATGCATCAGCAATCAATCTATCTTCTGCTTTGTAAATTAAATAAGAACCTTCTTTTATTATATCTGTAACTGCAAGAACTAATTTGTCATAATCAGTTGAATTTATATAAGATAAAAATTCATCCTTCTTAGCAAATATAGAGTCTGTGTCTAAAGTAAATACTTGTCCAATACCAACTTTATGTCCACTCATGTTAAACTCTTTAAAGTCCATATTTACTATTTGTTCTATAGTAAACTCATCTAAAGAAGTACCACATTTAAACATATCCATAGCATATTTTTCCATGTCTACTTTTGCTATTTTACTTAATTCTTCACAAGCTTTCTTATCCATATCAGTAGTTGTTGGAGATTTAAATAATAATGTATCAGATAATATAGCAGATAAAAGAAGACCAGCTATTTCATAAGGTATCTCAACATTATTTTCTTTATACATTTGATAAATTATAGTACTATTGCATCCAACAGGCATAACTCTAAAAGACATAGGAACATCAGTAGAAATACCACCAAGTTTATGATGGTCAACTATTTCAACTATATTTGCTTGTTCAATTCCATCAGCACTTTGAGCATATTCATTATGGTCAACTAAAACAACATTCTTTTTAGATGGATTTAATAGATGCCCTTTTGAAATTAATCCTAAAAACTTATTGTCATCGTCTAATATAGGATAAGATCTAAAGTTTGTTTCTAACATAATTTCTTTTATTTCATCCATATAGTCGTCTTCTTTAAATGTAATCAAGTTGTCTGTGGCTTCTATAGAATCCAAGAAGCTACATTGATTTATGACATTAGAAGTTTTGTAGTTGTCACTTTCAACAGAAACAACAGACACTCCATTTATTTTAGCAAGAGCTAGTAAATCTTTTGAAATTTCTGTATGATTAGTAAGTATTAAAAGTTTAACTTTTGTATCGATGGCGTATTCAATACTATCATATCTATCACCAACAATAGCTATATCCCCTTCTTTTAAAGTCTCTATTAGGGTTTCCATACCAAATGATAAAGTAACAACTCTACCTTTTACATCTTCACCACAATCTACAAGGATAGTACCATTAAGGTTTTTGCAGATATTTGATAGTGATGTGTGTATAGTTGTAAAATGTTGATGAAGAAGGTTTTTAGCTATTTCTTTCATAGTAATAATACCAGCAAAAGTTCCATCCTCATAAGTTACAGGTAATGTTTTAACATTTTTTTCATCCATAAGATTATAGGCTTCTAATATAGAAGAAGTTGGAGTTAAAGGTAGTACCCTATCATAATTTAAATCTCTAACTTGTATTCTAACGTTATCTAAGATTTCAGGTGCATCTACCTTAAAGTAGTCTAAGGCATACTTAGCTTCCTTTCTGATATCTCCTAAAGCATAAGCTGTTGCTTCTATTCCTAGCTTGTTTTTTAAATATGCTAATGAAATTGCAGAACATATTGAATCTGTATCTGGATTTTTATGTCCGAAAACTAATAAACTCATTTTAAAACTCCTTTCAAAACTTGAATATAATAATAATTGATAAAAATATTATATCAAAAGGTAGTGAGTATTTGTTGTAAAAAGAAAAAAATTTAATGAAAAAAATATTATATGCAATTTTATCTTTTACATATATAACAAATTTAATATAAAAATTTTTATGATTTATACTTTTATTCAATGAAATTGGGGTTTATTAACAACTAATTCATTGAAGATAGCTGCGAAAAAATTAATTAATATGATGAGTAAATAAAAATTTATGAAAATTTTATAGTATAAATTTTTTTGTATGTATCTCATAAGTAAAAAATTAACGAGTGTTATATAAAAATTATTTATCTATATGAAAAATATTATTCTAAAATATTGATTTAAAAATAACTGATAGAAATTAAAATAATTTTAGATTATGTATTTTTTAAAATTATATAG
>NZ_JAGWCZ010000030.1:0-16611 GCF_020657855.1 Clostridioides sp. ZZV14-6153
CAATTTTGGTAGCTTAATTAGATTATCCTTAATAGTTATATTATTATTTACACACTTACTTTCAAAACTTCTTTTAGGATTTCTTTTACTTTTGAACTTTGGAAATCCTTGATTATTACCCTTTTTAAATTCTCTAAAGAAGTTTTTATATGCACTATCTAAATCATCAATGGTAGCTTGCAAACTAGTTGAATCAACTTCTTTGAGCCATTCATATTCTTCTTTAAGTGATGGAAGTTTTTTAATTAAATCATACTTTGAATGTGATTTACCTTCCTTTTCGTATCTTTCTTTTTGAAGTGCTAACATATGATTATACACAAATCTTGAACATCCAAAAGATTTTTCTATTATTTCTTTTTGAGTTTGATTTGGATATATTCTAAACTTAAAAGCTTTCATCTGTATCATTTCTTCACCTCCTTTTAATTTATATTACAGGCTTACATCTCCACCCTACTTACGTTGAGGATGGAGTATTTCGCCTATCTTTGATAAAAAAGCTTTATTTTATCTCTCATTACATATAAATCTCGTTTCATAAATCTCACCACCTTCATATAAATAATATTATAAATTAAATAGCTATCTTTCTATTCTGATACAAAATTATTAATTTCGCTTTGCAATTTATTTAAAAACTTTTTAGTTGCCTTAGAAAAAACCTGATACTTTTTCCAGACAATATTTAAGTGTGCTTCTAATCTCGGTTCTAAAGGTCTAAAACAAAGATTGCTATTACCTGTTGTATTGATTAGCTTATCCAAGCAAAGAGCATATCCAGCCCCTTCATCTACCATAAGAGAAGCATTGTAGACAAGATTATAAGTTGCCACTATATTAAATGTTTGAAAATCTTGCCCAGACCAACCAGAAATTACATTTTGAACCAATGTTTGACGTGAAGTTAATATAGGAATTCCCTTCAAATCTTCTGCACATATCATTTTCTTTTGAGCAAGTTCACAATCTTTTTTCATAAGTAACCCCCATACATCATTAACAGGAAGTTTGATATAATCATACTTTTCCATGTTGGCAGGTTCGATTAAAATTCCAAAGTCTAAAAGTCCTTTATCTAGTCTTTCCGTTACATCATCAGCATTTCCACTAAATAGATGATAGCGTATATTAGGGTATTCTTTCTGCAATTCTTTCACAGTTTTTGCAATAAAACGCATAGCATCTGTTTCTCCCCCACCAATATAAACATTTCCTCGTATGTCATCATAATCATTGTTAAAATCTGAAGTAGTTTTATCTGCTAAATCAATTATTTCCTGCGCACGTTTACGTAAAAATAAGCCATCCTCTGTAAGTGTGATTTTTCTGTTGCCACGCAAAAACAACTTTTTCCCAAGTTCATCCTCAAGTTCCATAAGTTGTTTTGAAAGTGTAGGTTGTGTCACATTAAGTGATTGAGCTGCACTTGTAATACTTTCCTCTTTTGCAACTGCCAAAAAATATCTCAATACTCTAAGTTCCATTTGTATATCCCTCCTATTTATAGTGTAGTTTCCTCTAGTATTCCTGTCAACTATGGGAAGGTATTCTTTATAAGTATTTGCTATTATATTATTTCGTTAATATAATAAACATATAGAAACTATGATATAAATTTTAATAAGAACAATAACATGAAAAGGACATAAAAAGGAGGAAAAAATATGAATTTTAATATGTATATACCAACTCGTTTTATCTTTGGAAATGGACGTTTAGATGAATTACATCAACAAAAACTACCTGGAGAAAAAGCCTTGCTTGTTGTTTCAAGTGGAAAATCAACTAAAGAAAATGGTGCACTTGCCCGAACAGAAGAGCAGTTAAAAATGGCAGGAGTAGAGTTTGTGTTATTCAGTGAAATAGACGCAAATCCTAATAAAAATTCTGTCATGAACGGGGCTTCCTGTGCTCGTGAAACAGAATGTGATTTTATTATTGCCTTAGGTGGTGGAAGTGTCATGGACGCTTCAAAAGCAATTGCAATGATGGTAACAAATGATGGTGACTTATGGGATTATGTAAATGGAGGTACTGGAAAAGCACAACCATTACAAAATGAACCACTACCAGTTGTTTGTATTACAACCACTGCTGGAACAGGTAGTGAAGCTGACCAATGGGGAGTTGTTACAAATGAAGAAACCCATGAGAAAATTGGTGTTGGTGGTTATGACTCTTTATTCCCTGTTTTGTCTATAATTGACCCAGAATTGATGAAATCTGTACCACCTGAATTTACTGCTTATCAAGGATTTGATACCTTATTCCATGCTGTGGAAAGCTATATATCTTCTTTTTCCAGTGTTATGAGCGATATGTATGCTTTAACTGCTATCGAAAATGTAGGCAACTATCTTGCACATGCAGTAAAAAATGGTAGTGATATGAAAGCAAGAGAACACATGGCTTTTGCAAATACGATTGCAGGAATTGTCATGACAATCAGTGTCACTACAGCACAGCATTCTTTAGAACAGGCTATGTCTGGTTATTACCCAAGACTTCCTCATGGTGCAGGTTTGATTATGATTTCTAAAGCTTTCTTTGGATTTTTTATAGAGAAACATGCTTGTGATGAACGCTTTGTACGCATGGCACAGGCATTGGGAATGAAGGATGCTAACAAAGCAGAAGATTTTATTACAGCTCTTAGCAAATTACAAGAAGCTTGTGGCGTTGCAGATTTAAAAATGTCCGATTATGGAATTACACCAGGAGATTTTAATCTAATAGCAAAAAGTGCACGAGAAACAATGGGTGGTTTATTTACAGCAAATCCTTGTGAAATGACACATGAGGATTGTGTAGAAGTATTGAAAAAATCTTACAGTTAATCAGAAAGGATGTGTGAAATGAACTTGAACTTAAATACATTTTTAAGACACGTTAATCAAGGACTTACTGTTGTTGGGGGCTCAGAGTTACATAAATTTATGAGTGAACTCAGCAATGAAGCCATGAAAATTACCTCTAAATTAAACAATCATTATCATGAGCCAGAAGAAATTAGAACATTGTTTTCAGAGTTAATAGGAAAACATGTAGATGAAACATTCAACATGTTCCCTCCATTTTATACTGACTGTGGAAAAAATATAACAATAGGTAGAAATGTTTTTATAAATTCAGGATGTCGATTTCAAGACCAAGGTGGTATTACTATTGGAGACAATTCGTTAATTGGTCATAATGCAGTATTGGCAACTTTAAATCATGATTTTGCACCAAGCAAACGAAGTACTATGCACCCAAAACCTATTAAAATAGGGAAAAGTGTCTGGGTCGGTGCTAATGTCACAATAACTCCTGGTGTAGAAGTGGGAGATGGAGCAATCATAGCAGCTGGAGCTGTTGTAACAAAAGATGTGTCACCTAATACGTTGGTGGGAGGTGTCCCGGCAAAGTTTATAAAAAAAATTAAGGAGGAATAAATAAATGAACAAAAAAGTCTTAATTATATCTACAAGTTTTCGCAGAGATGGAAATTCTGAAATATTAGCAGATATGTTTTTAAAAGGGGTAAAAGATATATTAAGTAAAGCATATCAAATGGGAAAGGCAGTATAAGCCTATGAAAAAGATTATAAGCCTTATGTTAACTGCACTTTATAGCTTTGCATTGTTAGGTTGTACAAATATTCCAGCCTCACAACAAACAATTAAGCAAGAATCTAAAAATAATACTTTAACTGCAACTCCTATTTCTTATAAAGAAAAAGAAGTGATAACATCAACTAAAAATAACATGATAACTGCCAATCTTAAAATTGGAGATAAAGACTTTGTATTGAAACTTTATAATAATGCCTCTGTACAAACACTACTAGAAAAAATGCCACTTACACTAGATATGAAAGATTTAAATAAAAACGAAAAATATAATTACTTTACAAAAGATTTGCCATCAAGTTCAGAATCTGTAAAAAATATTAAGACTGGTGATTTTATGCTATACGGCTCTGATTGTTTGGTACTATTTTATAAAGATTTTCAAACCTCATATAACTACACTAAGCTGGGATACATTGAAGATACCAGTAAACTTAATGAAATATTAGGAAATGGAAACATACAAATAGTGCTTAGTATTATTAACTAAAACAATAGTGTCATTATGTCAAATACATCTACCATGATGACACTATTAAACCGAATTTTCTCTAACTTACAATCTTATTTTTTCCATTATTTTTAGCTATGTAAAGCTTTGTATCCGCTCCCTTTACTAGCTTCTCAATAGTCATATTTTCAACGTACTCCTCTACACCACCACTGACTGTAATTTTGTTTACTAAATCAAATAATTTTTTATCACTAGAAACATGTATGCGAATACGCTCTGCTACCTCAATTGCTTTAGATTTAGTAAAGCTAGGCATTACAACTATAAACTCTTCTCCTCCGTATCTTGAAACAATCCCATCATTTCCAACCTCTTCAATTAAAATCTCACTAAATCGAATTAATACATTATTTCCACATAGATGACCATATTTATCATTTATTTTTTTAAAATCATCTATATCAAACAATACAATGGACATAACTCTTTCTTGCAGTGGCTTTTTTAATATATTGGACATATATTGTATTAAATATCTTCTATTATACAAATTTGTCAAATCATCTATAATTGCCTGCCTTTCAAGTCTTTGGTTCAATTTATATACTTTATCACGCTCATGAGAATACTCTTGTAATACTACAATCATTACTATACATAAAAACAATGAAACTATAATAAAACTACTTATCGTATCTGATGCACGAGATTCGCCTATAGATACAATTAAGTTTGGGTAATTAAATGCCAAAAATATAGATATACAATACACAAATATAGATACAGATATCATAACTATTCTCTTAAGACCATCAAGAGTCAATGATATAACACATATTCCCAACAAGAAATAAAGCATCATACCACTATCCACTCCACCACTTATAAAAAAGAGTACTGGAAATAAGAATATATTAAGCCCTATATTAATTACTAGACACCCTCTATCAATATCTTGTGTTTTAAGAGAATAGATTGCCAATATTGACATGATACAAAAGCAAGAAAAACTTCCCCATATAGATATACTAGGAAGGCTACTAAAAAGAGCTGCAACAAAAGCTAAAAATGAACAAATAACTCCAGCAAAACAAAAAAGATAAAAAAGCCTTTCTTGTAAGTTTAATTTTTTATTTAAATACGTCTCCATGTATTTTTTAATAGACTGTTGTATAGATGACAAATATTTATCTCCTTCTTTATTAAGATATTTTAATTTAATTATATTATAATATTATATCATATAATAAGTATGTTTAAATAATAGCTTACATATCCAATATATGGAATTAAATTTATCTAATAAGTATATATGATAATAAAAGTATGTAGAAAAATATTAAAAATAAAACTTATAAAAAATAACAGACAATTACATGTATAAAATAACAAAGCAAAGCACTCATATTATGTTAAAGTGCCTTGCTTTATTTATATATTATATAAAAATTTATAACCTATAATTTCTATTCCAACTCAAATGCCCCTGTATAAAGACTATAATAAACTCCTTTTTTATTTATTAACTGATTATGAGTACCTCTCTCTATTATACGTCCCTGTTCAAGAACTATAATTGCATCTGAGTTTCTAACAGTAGACAATCTATGTGCTATTACAAAAACAGTTCTACCCTTCATAAGATTATCCATACCTTTCTGTACCAGTGTCTCTGTACGTGTATCAATAGAAGATGTAGCTTCATCAAGAATCATTACTGGTGGATTTGCAACTGCTGCACGGGCAATCGAGATTAATTGTCGTTGACCTTGTGAAAGACTGGAACCATTTTGTGTCAATATAGTCTGATATCCATTTGGCAATCTAGTAATAAAGTCATGTGCATTTGACAATTTAGCAGCCTCAATACATTCATTATCTGTAGAATCCATTTTACCATATCGGATATTATCCATAATTGTTCCTGTAAATAAGTTGACATCTTGCAAGACAATTCCCAAGGAATGGCGTAAATCTGTCTTTTTAATTTTGTTGATATTGATACCATCATATCTAATTTTTCCATCTGCTAAATCATAAAAACGGTTAATCAAGTTTGTTATGGTAGTTTTTCCAGCTCCAGTTGCACCGACAAATGCTATTTTTTCTCCTGCTGTTGCTTCCAAAACTATGTTGTGTAATACTAATTTCTTTTCTGTATATCCAAAATCTACATCAAAGAACTGAATATCACCTTTTAAAGGAGTATATGTTATTGTACCATCATGATGAGGATGTTTCCATGCCCATATTTCTGTATTATCAGTTGTTTCGATTACTTCCCCATTATTGAATCTAGCATGTACTAATGTAACATATCCATTGTCTTGCTCAGGCTCTTCGTCAATCAATTCAAATATACGTTCTGCTCCTGCCAACGCCATAGCCATCATACTAATTTGCTGTGCAATTTGTGAGACAGGCATACAAAATGTTTTCGACAAACTCAAGAAAGCGACAATCATTCCAACTGTAATAGAGCCTACACTATACAATGCCATAAGTCCTCCAAAAAGAGCAATTAACACATATTGCAGATTTCCAAGTTGCATAATAGTTGGCATAAGTATATTACCATATTTATTTGCTTGTGTAGAATCTAAACATAAATCTTTATTCTTTTTATCAAATTGTTGTTTTGCATCTTCTTCATGGCAGAATACCTTAATGACTTTTTGACCATTTATCATTTCTTCAATATATCCTGTAATATTTCCTAATGTCTCTTGTTGCTTTATGAAATACTTTGCACTTGCACCACCAATTTGTTTAGTAACTATGCTCATGATGACTGTAACTACTAAAACTAAAAGCGTCAAAGGTACATTACTTATAAGCATAGAAATCAATATAACAACTACTGTAATAATAGCCGAAATAAATTGTGGTAATGCCTGTGAAATAAACTGACGCAATGTGTCTGTATCATTGGTATAATGGCTCATAATATCTCCATGTGTATGAGTATCAAAATAACGAATAGGAAGTTTTTGCATATGTACAAACATGTCATCTCTAATTTCTTTCAAAGTTCCTTGAGAAATCTTTACCATAATTCGATTATAGAGGAATGTTGCGACAACACCTAAGATATAAATACATGCCATTAAAATAATTGTATATAATAAGCCACTAAAAGATGGATTATCTTCAAGCAAAAGTGGAGTTATATAATCATCAATCAATGTTTGCAAAAACAAAGAACTTATGACAATAGTACAAGAGCTAAAAAGAATACATACGACAACTGTGCTAAACAAAAGTTTATGTCGCCCTACAATATAAGATAACAGTCGTTTCCATACGCTAAATACCTTTGTTTCCATTACTTGTCATCTCCCTTCGTTTGTGAATCATAGATTTCCCTATATATTACATTTGTTTTTAGCAATTCCTCATGTGTACCATACCCATTGATTTTACTGCCTTCCATAACGATAATATAATCAGCATCTTCCACTGAAGAAATACGCTGTGCAATAATAATTTTTGTAGTGTCTGGTATTTCTTCACTGAATGACTTTCTAATCATTGAATCAGTTTTTGTATCTACTGCACTTGTAGAATCATCAAGTATTAAAATTTTTGGTTTTTTTAGCAAGGCTCTTGCAATACATAGTCTTTGCTTTTGACCACCAGAAACATTTGTCCCTCCCTGTTCAATATATGTGTCGTATTTATCTGGAAATGTTTCAATAAAAGAATTTGCCTGTGCCAATTTACAAGCATGTATCATTTCTTCTTCACTAGCATATTTATTTCCCCAAAGTAGATTTTCTTTAATTGTTCCAGAAAATAGCTCATTTTTTTGAAGAACCATTGCTACTTCATTACGAAGTGTAAATAAATCATAGTCTTTTACATTTACGCCTCCTATTGTAATTTTTCCCTCTGTCACATCATAAAGACGTGGTATTAATTGAACTAGTGAACTCTTTCCACTTCCAGTCCCACCTATAATCCCCAATGTTGAACCAGTTTCTATATGAAATGAAATATTTTTTAGACATTCTTTTTCTTTATCATCTACATAACTGAAACATACATTATCAAAACTTATTTCTCCATTTTCCATATGATATACAGGAGTATCACCGTTTTTTAATGAACTTTCTTCATCTACTATTTCTATAATTCGTTCACAAGAAGCTCTTGCCATATTAATCATAACCATAACCATAGATAACATCATAAGACAATTAAGAATATTCATGGCATATGTAATTAAGCTGGAAAGTTCTCCTGTAGTCATTGTAGTTGCATTGCTTGAAACTATCATTTTTGAACCAAACCAACAAAGTAGTAGTGTACAGCAATACATAGAAAACTGCATTAATGGCATATTATAAGCAACAATTCCTTCAGCCTTTCCAAATGTCTTGTATATTTTCTCTGAAACATGTTTAAATTTCTTGACTTCAAATTTTTCTCTTACAAAAGATTTAACTACTCGTATACCTGTGAGATTCTCTTGCACAACTCCATTTAAGTCATCATAAATATTAAACACTCTTTCAAAATATGGATGGGAACGACTTACAATTAAATATAAACCAACTCCAAGAATTGGGATTGCAATTAAAAATATAAAGGATAAACTCGCATTAACCATAAATGCAGCAATCAATGAAAATACAAGCATAAGTGGAGCACGTACAGCCACACGAATAATCATCATATAAGCATTTTGGACATTTGTTACATCTGTGGTTAATCTTGTTACAATACTGGAAGTTGAAAACTTATCAATATTAGCAAAAGAATAGCCTTGTATTTTGTAATACATATCCTTCCTTAAATTTTGTGCAAACCCAGCAGATGCAGTAGCACAAAAACTTCCAGACAGTATTCCAAAACATAATCCTAAAAATACACAAACAATCAAAATGGTACCAAGTTGCACTAGGGTCTGTGTATTGTTTCCACTGATTCCTACATCAATCATTTCTGCCATAATCATAGGAATCAAAATTTCCATTAAGACTTCTAATACAACAAATACTGATGTTAGTATGGAAGCTTTTTTATACTCTTTAATGGAACAAGCTAATTTTTTAATCATATTCTATCTCCTTTTCTAACTAATTTTTAAGATGTTGATTTACTCTAAGTTTTATCAGACAACTTTAATTATCTATAATTTTCTTACCTAACTTTTATTTGTTTTGTATAGAAATGAATATACTCAGATGCCTAATATTTAAAATTTTATCATTATCTGTGTTGAATGAGAATTTCAAAAACCTTAATAATATTATATAAAATCTAATATTATATTGAAATTATCTCATCTTACAATTATACTTTTTGATATGGAAAGAAGGTGCTTTATGAATACTCAACAATTAGAATGTTTCGTATGTGTTGCTGACAAGTTAAATTTCACAAAAGCAGCAGAAGAACTTTTTCTATCTACTCCTACAGTTACTCACCATATCAAAAATCTAGAAGAAGAATTAGGAGCGAAATTATTTATACGAAATTCAAAAATGGTTCGATTGACAGAAATGGGAAATATGTTTTACAGTGATGCCAAAGACATACTCAACAAAATAGAGGTATCACAGAAAAGGATAGCAAAAGCTACTTCTCAGAATACTTCTTTTTTGCGTATTGGATGTTCTAGTCATGCTGAACTCAATAAATTACAAGGTATATTATCAGACTTACGAATTGCCTTTCCACAGGTGTACCCTTTAATATTTATGGAGGATTATTTTAAACTTAAAAATTTATTCAATAATAAACATTTAGACATTATGCTTTCAACAAGAGAAATGATTAGAGATATGAAAGAGTGCACTTTTAAGAAATTAAAGAATACTAAAAATTATGCTATTATGTCCTCACAATCTATCCTTGCTGAAAAAGATAGTCTGACTTTTGATGATTTAAAGACAAATTGCTTAATTATATTAAATCCTAAGTTTATACCATTTCAACATGGAAACATATTGCAGGAAAAAATAGCATTACATTCTCAAAACCATTTTAATATTGTATGTGAAAATGACCAAGCAAGTATACTTCTTGCAAATTGTGGATATGGTATAGCAATATTACCTGAACATTGCATACCAACAGAAAGTGATGGTTTTATTATTCGTCCAATCATTGAAGAAGCTATCATCGAGTATGGTATTGCATATCAAAAAAATGTAAAGGAAAAATACATTCGATTCTTTATAGATAATTTTACTTGTTTGTAAATAAAAATAAGAAAGAAGAACCTCAAATATAAAGGTTCTTCTCTTTTATTTCAATATACTATTCTTTAGTATTTTAACTGTATCGAGACATATTTTTATATAAACATATTTTTACTAATAAATCTAATATTACAATGTACCT
The DNA here is from genome assembly GCF_020657855.1 of Clostridioides sp. ZZV14-6153. Lineage (NCBI taxonomy): Bacteria > Bacillati > Bacillota > Clostridia > Peptostreptococcales > Peptostreptococcaceae > Clostridioides > Clostridioides sp. ZZV14-6153. The sequence continues at coordinate 10,421 of NZ_JAGWCZ010000030.1, forward strand.
AATTGTATAATTATGGTATAAATTCAATTTATTTTTATTGATTTACTACTTTATTAGTTTACTTATGTATCAATTCATCTTTATTGTATTAATTCATCTTTATTGTCTCACTTAATCTTTATTGCTCTACTTCATTTTTATTGCCTTACTATATTTATTGATAATATTCCATGTACCATTTTCTTTTCTTAATTCGAGACTTATTTTTGAATAATACTCTCCATCTTCACTAGATTGTGTCACTATAACTTTATTTCCAGACTTATTCTTATAGCTACGTTCTTTTATCTTATTTTTTGTATGCCCAACTACAATAGCATCTATTCCATCTACTGTAGTAGCAAGTTTTTTTATCTCGCTACTTGGATTTTTTAAATTTATATTATTACTATCTGAATGTACAACTGTAACAATTACATCTGGATTTTCTTTTTGCATAACCTTTACCCACTCATTTGCATCCTTAACTAAGTCATTGGTATATAATCTATTTGTTTTTTCAGAATTTTTTTCTGAACTTGAATCATTAATATTTTTTTCATCTTTATCTATAGTAAGCCCCAATATTCCAACCTTTATGTCGCCTTCTTTAGTTTCAACTTTATGCATTATATAAGGTTTTACATAATTTTCTCCAGACTCATCGTATATATTAGCTGATAAAACAGGAATTTTCATTTCCTCAAAATTTTCTATAATAGAATCCAATGTAGACTTTTTTTCTTCAAAATCATTTTTTTCAGATATAAGTTCATGACTACCAAGTACTACAGCATCATAACCTAGATAAACAATAGGCCATTCGTTTATTCTTTTATGAATACCTTTTTTTGTATTATACTGCCATTCTTTAGACCATCTAGTCATTTCTTTTGTATCTGCATCAAAGAAGTCTCCAGTATCAATAAAGATTGGCTGTACAGCTCTATATCTTTCATTAAATAAACTAACTGCCATTTCATCTGAAAAATTTGAATGTAAACCAGATGTTGTAATTATATTTACTTCTTTTCCAAATACCTTTAATTCACTGTGCTTATCTTTTATAAACCACTTATCATTCTTCTTACCCAACTTAAAGTTAATCTTTGATACACTATCGCCATGAGCTCCAGGCTGTGTCACTACCACTTCTTCACCAGATTTATTTTTAAATGTATGTTGCTCTATCTTTTCATGCGTATGACCAGCTACAATAGCATCTATTCCCTCTACAGTTGTTGCCAGCTCCTTTATTCTATTTCCTGGGTTTTTAGGATTTTTAGGCTCTTCACCTGAATGTACAATGGCAACGATTATATCTGGACTTTCTTTTTCCATGACCTTTACCCACTTTTTAGCATCTTCCACCAAATCATTTGCATATAATTTACCTTTATATTGTGCTTGTTCTTCAAGTGCTCTAGCTTTTTTATCTTGCTCAAAGCTTTTAAATCTTGAACGTTCTCCTACTTCTTTTATAGTAAGCCCTAGTATTCCTACCTTTACATTCCCTTTTTCTGTTTTGACATCTTTCATTATGTATGGTTTTACATAGTTTTTTCCAGATTGTTCATATATATTTGCAGACACCAATGGTATGTTATTATTTCTAAAATCAGAAACTAACCTATCAAGACCTTGCTTATCATTAGAAACGAACTCATGATTTCCAAATGTAACTGCATCATATTTTAATTTTGCCATTTCTTTAGCTATAGGAACTTCTCCTTCACGTGGCTCAGCTATTTTTTTAAACTCTGGCATACCATCATTAAATCGTACTAGTTTTTGACCAGTAGACCATCCATTCATATCAATACTTTGTATGTCAAAAAAATCGCCTGCATCAACCATTAGCAAGTTTTCATCGTATTTTCTCTCTTCTTTCACATAAGAAACTAGGTTTTCTGGGACTATTGAATGTAAGTCACTTGTCCCAAGTACATTGATTTCTATATCTTTAGTGCTTTCACATCCCACTAATAATATTATTAGAACTATTATTGATGTAACTATAATAAATTTTATTTTCATAAAAGCTTCCCCCTTGATTTTTTTGATGATAATAAAATTTACTCTTATACCTTATCTTTACTATCTAAGTTTGTTACTGTTTATTATACGAAAAAAACTATATGTAAATTCCTTTTTAAATAAATCTACATATAGTTCTTTATATTTTTTAGTTGCAAAACAATACTTACTCTAATATACTCAAATCTTCAAGTAAGTTTAATATAGTATACTCACAATATTTTAATATATGGAATATGGAAATAGTCTTATATATTCATCTTATCTATCATACTAATATTAAATACCTTATATTATTTATAAACTTTATATATTATCTATAAACTTTATAAAGTTACTCAACCTCAATTGTTTTACTAAATTTATCATTAATAACCCATGAACCCTTTTCTTTTTTCACTTTAAAAGTAATTTTAGAATAATATTTACCATGTTCACCTGGTTGTGTCACTATAACTTTACCTCCAGACTTATTTTTATAGTCATGTTCATCTATCTTTTCATGAGTATGACTAGCAACAATAGCATCAATCCCATCTACTGTAGTTGCTAATTCTTTTACTCTATTTCCTGGATGCTTGGGATTTTTAGGTTCTTCTCCTGAATGTACAACTGCAACTATTATATCTGGATTTTCTTCTTTCATCACTTTTACCCACTTCTTTGCATCTTCTACTAAATCATTTGCATACAATTTATCTTTATATTGAAATTGCTCTTGTAAATTTACATTTTCAAGACCTTTACCTACCTCTTTTATCGTAAGACCCAATATTCCAACTTTTACTTTACCTTCATTTGTCTCTACATCTTTTATAATATATGGTTTAACATAGTTTTCTCCAGATTTCTTATATATATTTGCTGATAGCACAGGAATCGCCACATTATTAAAATCTTCTATAACAGCATCTAAAAGACGCTCATCTGCCCAATACTCATCTTTCTCAGATACAAACTCATGATTTCCAAGTACTACTGCATCATACCTACCATGCTTCATATCATTGACCATCGGGCATCTGCTAATCTCTGTATCAGTATTATTAGCCCTTATAGTTTTCCACTTGTTATACCATTTAATCATTTTTTCTGTCTGAGGATCTAAAAAGTCTCCTGCATCTACTACAACAGGTGCAATTTGACTACTTTGTTCATTGACAAGACTAGCTGCTAATTCATCAGAAAAATGTGAATGCAAATCTGCAGTGGCAACTATATTTATTTCTTTATCAATTATTTTTAATTTACTATTCTTTTCCTTTATATTCCATTCACCATTTTTCTTATTTAATTTAAAGTTAATCTCTGATACACCATCTGCATATGAACCTGGTTGTGTTACAATTACCTCCTGCCCAGATTTATTTTTATATGTATGTTGCTTTATTTTCTCATGAGTATGACCTGCTAATATTGCATCTATCCCCTCTACTGTAGTTGCTAGTTCCTTTATTCTATTTCCTGTATTATTAGAATTTTTAGGTTCTTCCCCTGAATGTACAACTGCAACTATTATATCTGGATTTTCTTTCTTCATCACTTTTATCCATTTCGTTGCATCTTCTACTAAATCATTTGCATATAATTTACCTTTGTACTCAGATTGTTCTCCAAGTTCTCTTGATTTAGCCTCGTCTTTAATATCTTTAAATCCTGAAATTTTTCCTACTTCTTTTATAGTAAGACCTAATATTCCAACTTTTACATTACCTTTATCTGTCTTAACATTTTTCATCACATACGGTTGTACATAGTTTTTTCCAGATTGTTCATATACATTTGCTGATACTAATGGAATATTATTATTTTTAAAATCAGAAACTAATTTATCAAGATTTTTCTTATCATTTGAAATAAATTCATTATCCCCAAGTACTACAGCATCATATTTCAACTGTGTTAAATCTTTAACTATAGGTACCTCATCTTGAGCATTCTTAACTATATCTTCATATTCTGCTAGCCCACCTTTAATCTTAATTAGTTTTTTTCCAGAAGTCCATTCCCACATTTCTTTACTTTGTTCACCAAAAAAATCTCCTGCATCTACCATAAGTAAATTTTCATTCTTTGCTCTTTCTTCATTTACATATGAAACCAGAGAATCTGTCACAACTGAATGTAAATCACCTGTTCCTAATATTTTTACTTCTGTATCTGATACTTTATCTTTTGTATCTTTTGTATCTTTTGTACTTTGACATGCCACAAGTAATCCCACTAAAAACACTATCAATACCATTATAATAAATTTTATTTTCATAAAAGCCCCCCTCGCAAATTTTTAGATTATAATAAAATTTAATATCATGCTTTATTTTAAACTATAGCAGGTTATAGAACTATGAGCAACATTCATTGGATTAATAGATTATTATCTTTAAAGATATTCATATTTAAAGATATACATTTCATTTATTATGTCATCATAATAAAATATTTAAATATACTATTAGAAAACTTTAAATGTATATTTCACATAATAAACTTTTATCTAATACAAATAGATATGATAAGATTGTAGCAATATTAAAATATATGGAGAAAATCGAGTATAAAATCTTATTTAAACAGTTAAGTAACTAGAGTGGTTGTAAAAGTGACATGTCCACACCTTTATAAATAAAATTGATAAAAGGCTTTGTGTATTTTTGACTGTATTACCTATATTTTATCTGATATTCAAAATATAGAAATACGGAGTAATTTTATATCCTCAGATGTGATTGTTATAGATATCAACATCCTCAACATGCATGCTGATAAGAACCTCATTGTACCACTTCACTTTCTTATGCTAAAAGGTACAATGAAATTCTGTTTTATTTATACAATTTATAAATTAGACCATTACTTCTTAGGATTTACAAGTTCATCAAGTAACATTGGAAGTAGCTCGTCTATTTGTTCATCATTAAATTGGCAAGTCCCAACAGCTTTGTGACCTCCACCGCCATACTTAAGCATTAGACTACCAACATCAATATTTGAAGTTCTATTTAAAATACTGTATCCTACAGCTACAGAACACCCTTTTCCACCTTTTCCATTTACAATCCAGGCAGAAATATTTTGTTCTGGATACATACTGTAAATCATGAAACGATTACCTGTATAAATTGGCTCTACTCCACGTAAATCAGAAATAATAACATCTCCTTCTGTACGTGTGTATTTAGCAACCATTTCTTTAAATTTATTTGTCTGCTCAAAATAAACTTCTATACGTTCCTTTACATCTGACAGATTTAAAATTTCTTCTGTATCTAAAGTTCTACATGCATCAATTAACTTTTCCATCAATTGATAGTTAGATATAGTAAAGTTTCTCCAACGCCCCAACCCTGTTCTTGGGTCCATAAGATAACCAATTAAAATCCATCCAGTTGGATTTTGTACCTCTTCTATAGTAAGATTTCCAGAATCAACTTTGTCTACTGCTTCTAGCATTTCATTAAAATGAGAAAATCTTTCATTTTTACCATAGTACTCATGAATAATTCTTGCACAAGAAGGAGCAATGCGACTTTATCCTTTATACCTTCCTTTAAGTTCATTTCTCTCAAATTCACTAGAATGATGGTCAAACCAAAGACCACACCCTTCTACAAATGGTACATTGGCAAGACAATCATCTTCTGTCACCTCAACCAACCCATCTTGTAAGTCTTTAGGATGAGCAAATTTCCAATTATCAATAATACCTGCTTCTCTTAATAATGCACCACAAACTAATCCATCAAAATCAGAACGTGTAATCAATCTCATATGTTTCAACCCCTTTGCTTTAAATATATGCCTATATATATTGTAATTTTTTCCTTAAATATATAATATCACTTTACATGTCAGCTTGATATACATTTCAATATATACCCACAAAACTTATTTTTTTGGTTATAAATAGCTTTATTTATTATTTAAAGTACAACTTTATCTTTTATTAAAAATATAGTTATATCTTGCCTAACAGCCAAAATTTCAATTAAAATAAAAGTCTTATGTTACTATGAATATACTTACATTTTATTATAGCCTTAAATATAGCATCTTTCACATTATATTAATTCCTCATATAAATTAACATAAAAACATCACTTATCACTTATCACTTATCACTTATCACTTATCACTTATCACTTATCACTTATCACTTATCACTTATCACTTAT
>NZ_JAGWCZ010000031.1:0-16143 GCF_020657855.1 Clostridioides sp. ZZV14-6153
GTGTCCTATTGTCCCTATATTAACATGAGGTTTTGTTCTTTCGTATTTAGCTTTAGCCATTTTGAATTTCCTCCCTTTATCTTGTGCAAGACGAGACAAGTCTCGTCTTGCTGATTATTTTTTATATTTATATTATTAATTAATTTTTAAATTATTTTCCTTCAGCTATCTTTTTAGCAACTGAAGCTGGAACTTGTTCATAGTGATCGAATATCATTGTATAAGTTGCACGACCTTGAGTTGAAGATCTTAGGTCTGTAGAGTATCCAAACATTTCTGAAAGTGGAACAAATGCATTTATAACTTGTGCACCACTTCTTGCTTCCATTCCTTGGATTAATCCTCTTCTTGAGTTTAAGTCACCCATAACATCTCCCATGTAATCTTCTGGAGTAACAACTTCTACTTTGAAGTAAGGCTCTAAAAGAACTGCATTACCTTTCTTCATAGCATCTTTAAATGCCATTGAACCAGCCATCTTGAACGCCATCTCAGAAGAGTCAACTTCATGGTAAGAACCATCATATAACTCAACAGCAACGTCTACAACTGGATATCCAGCAACTATACCAGATTGCATAGCTCCTTGTATACCCATGTCAACTGGACCAACATATTCTTTTGGTACAGATCCACCAACAGTTTTGTTTGTGAATTTGTATCCTTCACCTGGCTCTTGAGGAGCAACTCTAATCTTAACGTGACCATATTGTCCTCTACCACCTGATTGCTTAGAGTACTTGTATTCAACATCAACTGGTTGAGTTATAGTTTCTCTGTATGCAACTTGTGGAGCACCAACTTTAGCTTCTACTTTAAATTCTCTTAATAATCTATCTACTATTATCTCTAAGTGTAATTCACCCATACCAGATATTATAGTTTGTCCTGTTTCTTGGTCAGTTTTAACTGTGAAAGTTGGGTCTTCTTCAGCTAATTTTTGAAGAGCTATACCCATTTTTTCTTGAGCTGCTTTAGAACTTGGTTCTATAGCAACAGATATAACTGGCTCAGGGAATTCCATAGATTCAAGTATTATTGGATTAGCAGGATCACATAATGTGTCTCCAGTAGTAGTATCTTTTAATCCTACTGCTGCTGCTATATCTCCAGCATAAACTTTAGTTATTTCTTCTCTTGTATTGGCATGCATTTGTAGTATACGACCAATTCTTTCTCTCTTATTCTTAGTTGCATTTAAAACATAAGAACCAGATTCTAATGTTCCAGAGTAAACTCTGAAGAACGCTAGTTTTCCAACAAATGGGTCAGTCATTATTTTGAATGCTAATGCAGAGAATGGCTCTTCATCAGAAGAATGTCTTTCAGCTTCCTCTCCATCTTCCAATATACCTTTTATAGCTGCTATATCAGTTGGTGCTGGTAAGTAATCTAAAACTGCATCTATTACTAACTGAACACCTTTGTTTCTATAAGCTGTACCACAGAAAACTGGGTTCATTTCACAAGCTATAGTAGCTTTTCTTATAGCAACTTTTAATTCATCTATAGTAGGTTCTTCACCTTCAAGATATTTCATCATTAACTCTTCATCAGTTTCAGCTACTGCTTCAACTAATTTTTCTCTCCACTCTGTAGCTAATTCTTTCATATCTTCTGGTATGTCTGTTTCTTCCATTTCAACACCTAAGTCGTCTTTGTATATAACCGCATCCATTTTTAATAAGTCTATTATACCTATAAATGAATCTTCTTTACCTATTGGTAATTGCATAGGAACTGCATTAGAATTTAATCTAGATTTCATCATGCTTACAACATTGTAGAAATCTGCACCTAATATATCCATTTTATTTACAAAAGCTATTCTAGGTACTCCATAAGTTTCAGCTTGTCTCCATACATTCTCAGATTGAGGTTCAACTCCACCTTTTGCACAGAATACAGCAACTGAACCGTCAAGAACTCTTAGAGATCTTTCAACTTCAACTGTGAAGTCCACGTGTCCAGGAGTATCTATTATATTTATTCTATGGTCTTTCCATGAAGCAGTAGTAGCGGCAGAAGTTATTGTTATACCTCTTTCCTTTTCTTGCTCCATCCAGTCCATTTGAGAAGCCCCTTCATGAGTTTCTCCTATCTTATGAGTTTGCCCAGTATAAAACAGGATTCTTTCTGTAGTAGTAGTTTTCCCTGCATCTATATGAGCCATGATTCCTATATTCCTAGTTCTTTCCAAAGGAAACTTTCTAGCCATGGTTATCCTCCTTATGATATCCTCAATTTTATAAGATATCTATATATCCTACCATCTATAATGAGCAAATGCTTTATTAGCTTCTGCCATTTTATGAGTATCTTCTTTTTTCTTAACTGAAGCTCCTGTGTTGTTAGCTGCGTCCATTATTTCTTTAGCTAATTTATCAACCATTCCTTTTTCTCCACGAGCTCTAGTATATTTTACTAACCATCTTAAACCTAATGTTTGTCTTCTTTCAGGTCTAACTTCGATTGGTACTTGGTAGTTTGCCCCACCAACTCTTCTTGCTTTTACTTCTAAAACAGGCATTATATTATCCATTGCCTTATTAAATACTTCTAAAGCATCTTCTCCTGTTTTTTCAGCAATAATTGTGAAAGCATCATAAACTATTGTTTGAGACTTTCCTTTTTTTCCGTCTACCATTAAATTATTTATCAATTTAGTAACTACCTTACTCCCATACATAGGATCTGGTAAAACTTCTCTCTTTGGAACATTACCTTTTCTTGGCATTTCGCTTCCCTCCTTAATTATTTAACTTAAATCATAGGTACTCGACATAAATCATTTAATGCCGTGATGCCATAAATATCTATATATTTAAAGCACCGAACTATAATCAATCATTAATTGTTTTTATTTTTTAGCGTCCTTAGGTTTCTTAGCACCATACTTAGATCTTGATTGTCTTCTCTTATCAACACCTGCTGTATCTAAAGTACCTCTTAGTATATGGTATCTAACCCCTGGAAGGTCTTTTACTCTTCCGCCTCTTATAAGAACAACACTATGCTCTTGTAAGTTATGTCCTTCTCCTGGTATATAAGCAGAAACTTCTATACCATTAGTTAATCTAACTCTGGCAACTTTTCTTAAAGCTGAGTTAGGTTTCTTAGGAGTAACTGTTTTTACTGAAGTACAAACCCCTCTTTTTTGTGGAGCACTAGCGTCAGTTACTTTCTTGTTTAAAGAGTTGTAACCTTTTTGTAATGCTGGAGCAGTAGATTTCTTTTCAACTGCTTTTCTACTTTTACGAACTAATTGGTTAATTGTTGGCATCATCTGCACCTCCTTCCAAATTTTCGATCTTATCAGTGACCGCCAACTACATCAATATGAATACTCATACTGACTGATTGTAACATTTGTTACTTACAATTTAATGTCTATAACACATGAATATGTGATATTAGCATTTTTCTAGCTTGATGCTTTTAGTTTTTGTTTATTGCCATTTAAAAGTCACTAAGAGCTCATATAAGCCCTTAGTGTACTTTTAAACAACACACTTTACTATTTTAACACCACAAATAATGGTTGTCAAGATTTCTTTACTCTATCTGCCATTAATCTTCAATTTTTTCAACAGCTATATTTCTATATTTCTTCATTCCTGTTCCTGCTGGTATTAGTTTACCTAATATAACATTCTCTTTAAGCCCTATTAGGTGATCTTCTTTACCTTTTATTGCAGCTTCTGTTAATACTCTTGTTGTTTCCTGGAATGAAGCTGCTGATAAGAATGAATCAGTTGCAAGAGATGCTTTAGTTATACCAAGTAATACTCTTTTAGCAACTGCTGGTCTTAAGTCTTTAGCTATAGCTTCTTCGTTACATCTATTAAATGTTAATACATCTTCATATCCACCTGGTAATAAATCTGTATCTCCTGGGTCTTCAACTTTAACTTTAGATAGCATTTGTCTTACTATAACTTCTATATGCTTATCGTTAACATCAACCCCTTGAAGTCTATAAACCCTTTGAACTTCTTTAACTATATATTCTTGAACACCTTTAACACCTTTTACTCTTACTATATCATGAGGATTTATAAATCCTTGTGTTAAAGGATCTCCAGCTTCTAATATCTGTCCTTGCTTAACTTTTAATCTAGAACCATATGGTATCACATATGTTTGAGTTTCGCCTTCTTCTGGTATTACATTTACTTCTTTTCTCTTTCCAGTTTCATCTATTTCAACTCTACCAGATACTTCAGTTATTACAGCTAAACCTTTTGGTTTTCTAGCTTCAAATAATTCTTCAACCCTTGGAAGACCTTGAGTTATATCGGCTCCTGCAACCCCTCCAGTATGGAATGTACGCATTGTAAGCTGAGTACCCGGCTCACCTATAGATTGAGCTGCTATTATACCAACTGCTTCACCTATATTAACTTCTTTTCCTGTAGCTAAGTTTCTACCATAGCACTTAGAACAAACTCCATGATTAGTTCTACAGTTAAGAACTGTTCTTATCCTAATTTTTTCAATTCCTAAAGCTACTATAGTTTCTGCTTCATCTTCTTGTATCATAGCATCAGCTTCAACTATAACTTCACCAGTTTCAGGATTTAATATAGGGTCTATAGTATATCTTCCTACAATTCTATCATATATCTCTTCTATAACTTCATTTCCTTCTTTTATAGCATAAATTTCTGTAGTATCTTCTGTTCCACAATCTACTTCTCTTACAATAACATCTTGACTTACATCAACAAGTCTTCTTGTTAAGTATCCAGATTCAGCTGTACGTATAGCTGTATCGGCAAGACCTTTTCTGGCACCATGTGAAGATGTAAAGTATTCAAGTACTGATAAACCTTCACGGAAATTAGATTTAACTGGTATCTCAACTGTTTTACCAGATGCATTGGCCATAAGACCACGCATACCTGCTAACTGTCTAATTTGATTTTTAGAACCTCTGGCTCCTGAATGTGCCATTATATATATATTGTTTAATCTATCTAGTCCACCCATAAGAGCATCAGTAACCTTATCAGTTGTTTCTGTCCATGTCTCTATAACTTTTTCATATCTTTCTTCATTAGATATTAAACCTCTTCTGTATGCTTTTTCATATTTATCAACTTTTGCTTCTGCCTCAGCTATAAATACTTTCTTTTCTTCTGGAACACTCATATCATCAACAGCAACTGTTATACCACCTAATGTAGAGTATTTAAATCCTAGAGATTTTATATAATCTAGTAATTCAGCTGTTTCTGTATTTCCATGTTTTCTAAAGCACTTATCTATTATTTTACCTAGAGATTTTTTATCTGCTAAGAAGTCAACTTCAAGAGCAAATGGGTTTTCATTTCTATCTACAAATCCTAAATCTTGAGGTATACTTTCATTAAATATAAATCTACCAACTGTACTTTCAACTAATGAGCTTCTTCCATCTTCAAGAGTTACTTTTAGTTTTACTAAGGCATGTAGATGAACTGATTTATTGTAATAAGCAAGTAATAGTTCATTAAAATCTTTAAATACCATTCCTGTTCCTTTAGCATCATCTTGTGCTTCTATTGTTAAATAATAACAACCTAAAACCATATCCTGAGATGGAGTAGTTATCGGAGAACCATCTTTAGGAGCAAGAATGTTGTTTACAGAAAGCATTAAAAATCTTGCTTCTGCTTGTGCTTCTACTGATAAAGGTACATGAACCGCCATTTGGTCACCATCGAAGTCTGCATTGTAAGCTGTACATACAAGAGGATGTAGCTTTATAGCTTTACCTTCAACCAAAATTGGTTCAAATGCTTGTATACCTAATCTATGTAGAGTCGGCGCACGGTTAAGAAGAACTGGATGGCTTTTTATAACATCTTCTAAAACATCCCAAACTTCTGGCTTAACTTTTTCTACTATAGATTTTGCACTTTTTATATTATGTGCATATCCTTCTTTAACTAGTTTATCCATAACAAATGGCTTGAATAGTTCTAGTGCCATTTTCTTTGGAAGACCACATTGATAGAATTTAAGTTCTGGTCCAACAACTATAACAGAACGTCCTGAGTAGTCAACACGCTTACCAAGTAAGTTTTGACGGAAACGACCTTGTTTACCCTTTAACATATCTGATAAAGACTTAAGTGGTCTATTTCCAGGCCCTGTTACAGGTCTACCTCTTCTACCATTATCTATTAATGCGTCAACTGCTTCTTGAAGCATTCTTTTTTCATTTCTTACAATTATATCTGGAGCTCCAAGCTCTAGTAATCTCTTAAGTCTATTATTTCTGTTTATAACTCTTCTATATAAATCATTTAAGTCTGAAGTTGCAAATCTTCCACCATCAAGTTGTACCATTGGTCTTAAATCTGGTGGTATTACTGGTATTGCATCTAAAATCATCCATTCTGGTTTATTCCCAGATTTTTTAAATGCTTCTACAACTTCTAATCTTCTTATTGTTCTAACTTTCTTTTGTCCTGTACTGTCTTTTAATTCCGCTCTTAGGTCTTTGCTTTGTTGCTCTAAATCTATGTTTTGTAACAATATCTTTACAGCTTCAGCACCCATACCTACAGTAAAAGTATATCCATATTTTTCAAGAGCAGTTCTATACTCTTTTTCTGTCAATAACTGCTTCTCATTCAATCCAGTTTCTCCTGGATCAACTACTACATATGAAGCAAAGTATAGTATTTTTTCTAATGATCTTGGTGACATATCAAGTAAAAGTCCCATTCTACTTGGTATACCTTTAAAGTACCAGATGTGAGACATAGGAGCTGCTAGCTCTATATGTCCCATTCTTTCTCTTCTTACTTTTGATTTAGTTACTTCTACTCCACATCTATCACAAACTACACCTTTGTATCTAACTCTTCTATATTTACCACAATGACACTCCCAGTCTTTTTGTGGTCCAAATATTCTTTCACAGAAAAGACCATCTTTTTCTGGTTTTAAAGTACGGTAATTTATAGTTTCTGGCTTTTTAACTTCTCCTCTAGACCATTGTCTTATTTTTTCTGGAGAAGCCAATGCTATTTTTATCGACTCGAAATTGTTTAATTCAAACAAGGAGTTCTCTCCCTTCTATTTGAGATTTACATTAATTAAATTTACACATCAAAGTCATCACCAACAAAGTCTATTTCTTCTTCAAATAAATCTTCTTCAGCAAATTCTTCTAAATTCTCTATATCCTCATCTTCTACGGTTTCCGTAAAATCATCTTCAATTTCTTCTATTATATTACTTTCTTCAACTTCTCCCATGTTATTTACAACATCTAGTTCAAATTCACCTATTGTGTCATCTTCATCTACAGATTCTCTTACTTCTATTTCTTGATCTTCATCTGTTAATACTTTTACATCTAAGCATAAACTTTGAAGTTCTTTTATAAGGACCTTAAATGATTCTGGGATTCCTGGCTCAGGTATGTTTTCACCTTTAACTATAGCTTCGTAAGTTCTAACACGACCTACAACATCATCAGACTTGACAGTAAGTATTTCTTGAAGTATATGAGCAGCTCCATATGCTTCTAGAGCCCAAACCTCCATCTCTCCAAATCTTTGTCCACCAAATTGTGCTTTACCACCTAGTGGCTGTTGAGTAACTAATGAGTATGGTCCAGTACTTCTTGCATGTAGTTTTTCATCAACTAAATGATGTAGTTTTAAGTAGTACATATATCCAACAGTTATTCTATTATCAAAAGTTTCACCTGTTCTACCATCATATAAAGTTAATTTACCATCTCTAGGATATCCAGCTTCTTCAAGAGCATCCATTATATCATACTCATTGGCACCATCAAATACTGATGTTGCAACATACCATCCTAAAGTCTTAGCAGCAAGTCCTAAATGAACCTCTAAAACCTGACCGATGTTCATACGTGATGGTATCCCTTGTGGGTTAAGTATTATATCTAGTGGAGTTCCATTTTCCATGAATGGCATATCTTCTTCTGGTAATATTCTTGAGATAACCCCTTTATTACCATGACGACCAGCCATTTTATCTCCAACTTTTATTTTTCTCTTTTTAGCTATATAACATCTTACTAATTCATTTACTCCTGGAGATAAATCATCTCCATTTTCTCTAGTAAATACTTTTACATCAACTATTATACCAGATTCACCATGAGGTACTTTAAGTGAAGTATCTCTAACTTCTCTAGCCTTTTCACCAAATATTGCACGAAGTAATCTTTCCTCAGCAGTAAGTTCAGTTTCTCCTTTTGGAGTTACTTTACCAACTAATATATCTCCTGAATCTACTTCTGCACCTATTCTTATTATACCTCTGTCATCTAAGTTCTTAATTGCACTATCTCCAACATTAGGTATATCTCTAGTTATTTCCTCTGGCCCTAGTTTTGTATCTCTAGCTTCACATTCATATTCTTCTATATGAATTGTTGATAATCTATCTTCTTTAACTAATCTTTCATTTATTAATATGGCATCTTCGTAGTTATAACCTTCCCAAGTCATGAATGCTATAAGACAGTTTCTTCCAAGTGCTACTTCTCCTAAATCAGTTGCTGGACCGTCTGCTATAACATCTCCTTGCATTATTTGCTCACCTTTAGTTATTATAGGTGTTTGATTTATACAAGTACCTGAGTTTGAACGTTTAAATTTAAGTAGATTATATCTATCTCTGTTTCCATCTTCTCTTTTTATAATTATCTCATCTGCTGTTACTCTTTCTGCTATCCCAGAATTTCTAGCAACAACAACTGCTCCAGAGTCTTTTGCAGCTCTATATTCTATACCAGTTCCTATAATTGGTGCTTCTCTTCTAACTAGAGGCACTGCCTGACGTTGCATGTTCGCTCCCATAAGGGCACGGTTGGCGTCATCATTTTCTAAGAAAGGTATCATAGCAGTGGCAACAGATACAACCTGCTTAGGAGATATATCCATATAGTCTACTCTGCTTTCAGGAACCATTTCAACAGCACCATTTACAGTTCTACAAACAACTCTATGGTTTACGAATTTACCATCGTCTGTTAATGGCTCATTTGCCTGAGCTCTTACGAATAAATCTTCTTCATCAGCAGTTAAATAATGTATCTCATCAGTAACTGTTGATGTTACTTTATCAAATTTTCTATATGGTGATTCTATAAATCCAAACTCATTTATTTTTGCATAAGTTCCAAGAGAGTTTATAAGACCGATATTTGGCCCTTCTGGAGTCTCTATCGGACACATTCTACCGTAGTGTGAATGGTGAACGTCACGCACTTCGAATCCTGCTCTTTCTCTTGAAAGACCTCCAGGTCCAAGAGCTGATAGTCTTCTCTTATGTGTTAACTCAGATAAAGGATTTGTTTGGTCCATGAACTGAGATAACTGAGAACTACCGAAGAATTCTTTTATTGCAGCTGAAACTGGTCTTATGTTAACTAACGCTTGAGGCGTTATAGCTTCCATATCTTGAACTGTCATTCTTTCTTTTATGACTCTTTCCATTCTTGAAAGACCAATTCTAACTTGGTTTTGTAATAATTCTCCTACAGATCTTATTCTTCTATTTCCTAAATGGTCTATATCATCAATATTTCCTATATTATAGAAGATATTGAATTCATAACTTATTGAAGCTATTATATCGTCTAATAATATATGTTTTGGTATAAGTTCTTTAATTCTTGATTTTATAGCTTCTTTTATTTCTTCTTCGTCACTATATCCATCTAAAATTTCTTTTAATGTTGGATAATGCACTTTTTCTTTTATGTTTAAATCATCTATGTCAAAATCAATATGAGACTTAATGTCTACAAAATTATTTCCTATAACTCTAACTTTCTTATCATCATCCATTAATAGATTTACTACATTTATACCTGCATTTTGTATATCTTTAGCTAACTCATAGCTTATTTTTTCTCCAGCTTTTACAAATACTTCTCCTGTTTCAGGATTTATTATGTCTTCTGCTGAAATTCTATTCATAATTCTATAGCATAAAGCAAGTTTTTTATTAAATTTGTATCTACCAACTTTTGCTAAATCATATCTCTTTGGATCAAAGAATAAAGCATTTAGTAAAGATGATGCACTTTCTACAGTAGGTGGTTCACCTGGTCTTAATTTTTTATATATCTCAACAAGACCTTCCTCTACTGTCTTAGTATTATCTTTTTCTAATGTAGCAGATAATCTTTCGTCTTCTCCTAAAAGGTCAATTATTTCTGCATCTGTCCCTATTCCTAAAGCTCTAAGTAAAACTGTAACTGGTTGTTTTCTTGTTCTATCAACTCTTACAGATATTACATCGTTAGAATCTGTTTCATATTCTAACCATGCTCCTCTATTAGGAATTACAGTAGATGAAATTAATCTCTTACCTGTTTTATCTCTCTCTTCCGCATAGTAAACACCAGGAGATCTAACTAATTGACTTACGATAACTCTTTCTGCCCCATTTATAACGAAAGTTCCTCTTTCTGTCATTAAAGGGAAGTCACCCATAAATACTTCTTGTTCTTTTATTTCGCCTGTTTCTTTATTTATAAGTCTTACCTTAACTTTTAGAGGTGCACAATATGTAGCATCTCTCTCTTTACACTCTTCTATATCGTACTTTGGTTTATCGTCTAAAGAGTAGTCAACAAATTCCAATATAAGATTACCAGTATAATCTTCTATTGGTGAAATATCATCAAACACTTCTTTTAAACCTTCTTTTAAAAACCACTCATAGGAATCTACTTGAATTTCTATAAGATTTGGCACATCAGCTATTTCCTTAATTTTAGAAAAGCTCATTCTAGTTCTTTTACCTATCGTGACAGGATGTGGCATTCACTTTTCACCTCTCAATAATTAAAAATAAAACAATAGTTCATTCTAACGCATCTAATAATTTTAGCATAATGTCAAGTATTTTTCAATATATTTTTTATCTTATATGTAAACTATGCATTATTTTTGATTTTTTGTAAATTATTTTAAGCATATATTATGTATTATGTACAATTCTCCAATATAAAATCCAATTTTTTCATTTATCGGTGTAATTTTCTATAAAAAGTTACATTCCAATGCTATACCCATATTTAATTATAATTTCATAAATAAGCGCTAGTAAATAGTTATATTTATACAAAACCTGTTAAATATACAAAATAAAGACCATAAATGAATTTAATCTGGAGTTTTACATCTTAAACTATTTCCATCATAAATTATATCTACAGTCTTTATAAAAATAGAATTTCTACTATAATTAAGTTTTTTATTTTTACTATATATTAGTAATATAATTATCCTAATATATTATCTGCAAACTGTGGTGTAGGTAAACCAAAACCTCCAGCTACTTCAAGTAAGTCTCCTGTTATAAAGGATGAATCATCACTAGCATAGAATAAAACAGCTTTTGCTATGTCTTCTGGCTTCCCTATACGATTTAAAGGAACATGCTTTAGAAACTCCTTTATAAATTCTGGAGACATATTATCTAAGGCAGCTTTGGTTGCAATAAGACCTGGAAGTACAGCATTACATCTAACATTATCTTTTGCATATTGTGTTGCTATATTTTGAGTTAATGAGTTGATTGATGCTTTTGATACACAGTAAGCTATTCTAGATAGGTCAGGTAATACTGAACCTATACTAGATATATTTATTATACTTCCCTTACCATTCTTTATCATATGAGGAATAGCAGCTTTACATGGTAAATATACACTTTTTAAATTAGTATTTACTGTATCAAAGAAATTATCTGTATCTCCAGTTAAAAGGTCTTTATCAAGTGAAGGATTTGTCGAACCAAAATTATTTACAAGTATATCTATCTTGCCTTCTTTTTTAACTACATCTTCTATCATTGAAGTAAATGTTTCTTCTTCACGGGCATTAAAATAAACAAACCTAGCACAACCACCTTCTGCACTTATTCTATCTATAACTTCATTAGCCAATTCTTCTGAACGAGCTGCTAAATATACAACTGCTCCATTTTGTGCCAATATTTCAGCTGATGCTAATCCAATACCTTTAGTTGCTGCAGTAACCACTGCAACTTTCCCTTGTAATTTTTCCATTATTAACTCCTCCTTAAATGCGTTTCTTGAAATCTACATATTTCGATTTTTAGAAGTATTTAACTCATTTTAAATTTATATTTGTTAATTAATTATTTATTACATTTTATTTTTAAAGTACTTTTGTAATTTTTTAAAATAATATGTAGTTTTATATATTTTTCCTTTTATTATATCACCTTATATGTGCATATTACAATAATTGTTTATATTTTAATTTAACGTCTGTGTTTGACATAGTAAAAAACATATTCTTTAATAGTATTAAATTAAAATATCATTACACACTATATGATACCCTTAATTTAATACTATTATATAAATTTTTTTTATTTTATAGAAATATTTTATTTACAATTTTTTATAAATAAAAAAAGATACCCAAATGGGTATCTTTTTAAAGAAACTACTTAACTTCTACTTTAGCTCCAGCAGCTTCTAATTTTTCTTTTATTTGATCAGCTTCTTCTTTAGAAGCTCCTTCTTTAACTGTCTTAGGAGCATTGTCAACTACTTCTTTAGCTTCTTTTAATCCTAATCCTGTTATTTCTCTAACTGCTTTTATAACTCCAACTTTTGAAGAACCAACCTCAGCTAATACTACATCAAACTCAGTTTTTTCTTCAGCAGCTGGTCCACCAGCAGCTGCACCAGCTACCATTACTGGAGCTGAAGCTGAAACGCCGAATTTTTCTTCAGCAGCTTTAACTAATTCATTTAATTCTAAAACTTTCATATTTTCTATAGCTTCTAATATTTGTTCTATTGTCATTTTTAGCACCTCCGAATTTTCTTTTCAAATTAATATTTATAATTTTTTAGTTAAGCAATTAAGCTTCTTCTTGACCTTCTGCCTTTTTCGCTATTGCATCTATTAAGTATGCAAAGTTTGATATTGGAGCTTTTAAGCTACCAAGTAATTTAGCGATAAGAACTTCTCTTGATGGTATGTTAGCCATTTCAACAATCTTAGCTTCGTCATAGAATACACCTTCTACAACACCCATCTTTAATTTCATCTTTGGATGAGAATCCATGAATCCTTTTAATATTCTAGCTGGAGCAACTGGATCATCATACCCAAATGCTATAGCATTAGTACCAATTAATAATTCTTCATTGAATTGCTCTATACCAACTTCTTTAGCTGCTCTTCTAACTAAAGTATTTTTATATACTTTGTAATCTACACCAGCTTCTCTCATTTGTTTTCTTAACTCAGTTACTTCTTCAACTGTTAATCCTTTGTAATCTACAACAACCGCAGCAGAAGATTTTTGTAACTTTTCAACTATTTCAGAAACAACTTCTGATTTAATTTCTATAGCTTTTCTCATCTAGATGTGCACCTCCTTCACCAAATAGGCTTAGTATTTACCGCAACATTATAAAAAGCTTTTGTTGCCAAAAGTAGACATCAAAAGCTTTAGTAATCTCAATTTATCTAAAACCTCGGTGGGATATTAAGCTTTTGCACCCACTATCTACGGCAAATCTATTCTTTTTTACATTGACAAATGATATAATAACACTTTTGTCAACCTGTGTCAACAGTTTTATTATTCAGCTGTTCTTGCTGGGTTTATTTTAACTCCAGGTCCCATTGAAGAAGCTACAGTTATACTTCTTAAATATTGCCCTTTAGCAGCAGCTGGTTTAGCTTTTATTATAGCATCCATTAATGCAGCAAAGTTTTCAGATAATTTTTCTCCACCAAATGATACTTTTCCTACTGGAACGTGTATTATGTTAGTTTTGTCTAATCTGTATTCAACTTTACCAGCTTTTATTTCATCTATAGCTTTAGCTACATCAAATGTAACTGTTCCTGATTTAGGGTTTGGCATTAAACCTTTAGGTCCTAATACTCTACCTAATCTACCTACTACACCCATCATATCTGGAGTAGCAACTACTATATCAAAATCAAACCAGTTTTCACCTTGTATTTTTTGAACTAATTCTTCAGCTCCTACAAAATCAGCACCAGCTTGTTCAGCTTCTTTAGCTTTTTCACCTTTAGCAAAAACTAAAACTCTCTTAGTTTTACCAGTTCCGTGAGGTAATACAACTGCACCTCTTACTTGTTGATCAGCATGTCTTGAGTCAACACCTAATTTAATGTGTGCTTCTACTGTCTCGTCAAATTTAGCTCCAGCTATATCTGAAACTAATGTTAATGCTTCTGATGCATCATAGAATTTAGTTCTATCTACTTTTTGTAATGCACCTGCATATCTTTTACCTTTTTTAGCCATTTTATTTTCCTCCTTGTGGTTAATCTCGGCTTTTCGCCTCCCACTTTATAAAAAAAGTGTATCTTTTAATTAATCTTCTACTACAACACCCATGCTTCTAGCAGTACCAGCTATCATACTCATAGCAGCTTCTACTGATGCAGCATTTAAGTCAGGCATTTTTAACTCAGCTATTTCTCTTACTTGAGCTGAAGTTATTTTAGCAACTTTCTTTTTGTTTGGTTCTCCAGAACCTGATTTTAAGTTTAATGCTTTTTTAATTAAAACTGCAGCTGGTGGAGTTTTTGTTATAAAACTGAATGATCTATCTTGATATACAGTTATAACAACTGGTATTATCATTCCAGCTTGATCTGCAGTTTTAGCATTAAATTCTTTTGTGAATCCCATTATATTAACACCATGTTGTCCTAATGCTGGTCCAACTGGTGGCGCTGGAGTAGCCTTTCCTGCAGGTATTTGTAATTTTATTTGACCTATAACTTTTTTAGCCATTTTGAGCGCACCTCCTCAGATTTTTCTATAATAATAGTATTAGATTTTTTCTATACCTTCAAGCTCTATTACAAATAGAGTCCTTTTACCAAATGCATTTATGCACACTTTAACTTCTCTGTTTTCTACGTCAATTTCTTCTATGTTTCCTACTTGTCCACTAAATGGTCCTTGAGATACCTTTACTGTATCCCCTATTTCAAAGTCAATATCACTATTTACTACTTTAGGGTCAGTTGTATCTATGCCCATAGCTTTAACTTCATCTTCACTTAATGGTACTGGTTTTGAACCAGGTCCAACGAAACCTGTAACTCCCTTAGTATTTCTTACTACATACCAAGATTCATCAGTTATTATCATTTTAACCAAAACATAACTTGGATAAACTTTACGTTGTCTAGTTTTTTCTTTTCCAGTTTTAGTAGTTTCCACTACTTCTTCTGTTGGAACAACTACTTGTCTTATGCAGTCTTCCATACTTCTTGTTTTAACTGCTTTTTCTATTGTAGCTTTAACTTTATTTTCATGTCCCGAATAAGTATGAACTACATACCAACTTGCTTCTTGTAATTCTGACATTTAACTTACCTCTTTTCGTCTATTTTAGTAATAACGCTAGTGCACCAGATAATATAGTGTCTATACCCCATACTAATATAGTGCATGAAATAACTACAGTTAAAACTATACCTGTGTTTTTAAACAATTCTTTTTTTGTCGGCCATGTAACTCTTTTCAATTCTTGTTTAGTTTCTTTTAAATAACCAAATAAACTGAATCTCTTTTTAGTTTTTGCACCGTCATTTGTTTGGGCAGCCATTCCATACTCACATCCTTATAAAACTATTTTGTTTCTTTATGAGTTGTATGCTTTTTACAGAATCTACAATATTTTTGTAATTCTATTCTGTCTGGATTATTTTTCTTATTCTTAGTAGTGTTGTAGTTTCTTTGCTTACACTCTGTACATGCTAAAGTTACTTTAACTCTCATCTGATACACCTCCAACTTTGTAATACAATAATATATATTGTTAATATATGTGAATATAATATCTTTAAAACATGTATTTATTAAAAATCTACAGTATTCAAGATATTATTAACTTCCTATAATCATTACCTTGTATAAGTTATCACAAAATCCTATGCTGTGTCAATGTTTTTGTATTTCTATGTTAAAAAAAGAGGAGCATAACCCCTCTTTTTATTATTCTTTAATCCATCAGTTTAGTAAAAAGAATTACTCGATTATTGTAGCAACAACTCCTGAAGCTACTGTTCTTCCACCTTCTCTTATTGAGAATCTTAATCCTTCTTCTAC
>NZ_JAGWCZ010000032.1:0-11101 GCF_020657855.1 Clostridioides sp. ZZV14-6153
ACTTAAAAGCTTTCATCTGTATCATTTCTTCACCTCCTTTTAATTTATATTACAGGCTTACATCTCCACCCTACTTATATTGAGGATGGAATATTTCGCCTATCTTTGATAAAAAGATAAAAATAGCCATGCAAGTATAATATTAATAGGCTGTCTTTCCTCCTACTTATTATAGAACACATGGCTATTTGTATTTAGTTAAAATACTACTACTAGTTTAGATTCTAATACTTTTAATTTGATACTTATTCATCTGTCATACGATATCCTACTCCTACTTCAGTCAAAATATACTCTGGTTGAGCAGGATTTTTTTCAATTTTTCGTCTTATACTTGCCATAAAAACTCTAAGAGATTGGTTTTCGCTTTCATAGTAATTACCCCAAACCTTATCTATTATAAATTTATGTGTTAAAACTCTCCCTGAATACTTAGACATTAATTCAACAAGTTTATATTCAATTGGAGTTAAGTGTATCTCCTCGCCATTAATAGATACAGCATGCTTTTCATAATCTATCTTTAGATTTTTAACCTCAAAGGTTGTAGGAACATCACTATTTATCTTACCTTGTTGAACTTTATTTCTAAGGGCCACACGCACTCTAGCCAAAAGTTCTGTTACACTAAAAGGTTTCGTCAAATAATCATCTGCTCCACCATCTAAAGCCTCAACTTTGTCTCTCTCGTGTTCTCTTGCTGAAACAACAATTATTTTATTATTTTTAGCACAAGCCCTAACTCTACCTATTACCTCAATTCCATCAATATCTGGTAAACCTAAATCTAAAATTATTAAATCTGGGTCAAGAGAATGTATAAGTGATATAGCTGTGCCTCCATTGTCAGTTTCTACACATCTATAGTTTTGAGTTTCCAGAGACACTTTTATAAATTTACAAATTGGTCTATCGTCTTCCACAATTAAAACCAACGGTTTTACTTCCATTCGTCTTTCACCTCCCCTTTATCTAAAGGTATACTAAATCTAAATGTGGCTCCTCCAGAAGGATTATTAAAAGCAATAATTTCTCCACCATGAGCTTGTACTATAGACTTACATATTTCTAAACCAAGACCAATCCCTCTTCTTTCAAGATTTCTTGCTTTATTCTTTGTATAAAATCTATTAAATATATTCTTAATATCTTCACTTGGTATTCCTTTTCCGTTGTCTGCCACTTCAAATAATACATTTTCAGCTTCTTTACTTACAGTTAATTCTATCTTAGAATTTTTAGGTGTATGTCTTATAGCATTGTCAATTAAGTTTACTAAAACTTGCTCTATCAATAATACATCCACATGAACTATTATTATTTCATCTGGTATATTGGTTTGTATCTCTCTACTATTGGCAAATTTTTTAACTCTTAGTATAGATTCCGCAATTATTTCATCTACAACCTCTGGACGTTTTTCAATATCCAATTTTCCTTCATCTATTCTGGTCATACTAAGTATATTCTCAACAGAGTGAGTCAACCAACTTGTATCTTCATATATATTTTTTAGTAGCTCTACTCTAGTTTCTTTATCTATTACATCATCATTTTCAAGTATAGTTGAAGAAGAACCTAGTATGCTTGTAAGTGGAGTTCTCAAATCATGAGAAATTGATCTAAGCAAGTTTCCTCTTAACCTCTCTCGTTCTGTTTCAAGATTAGCTTTTTTATTCTTTTCAAATAGATTTTCTCTATCAATTGCTAATGCAACTTGTGTTGAAACTGCTTCTAACAATATCTTTTCATTTTCCGTAATAATATCAATTTTAAAACATGCAATACCTATAACACCAAGAACATTGGATTCTTGACCTTTTATAGGAAAATAGTAAGCACTACTATTTTTACAATATTTTGTTCCAATCCCAACTGGCACACCTGTTCTAAAAGCCTCTTTTATAGCTTCCTTTTCTAATACTGAATAGAATATATTCTCACTTCCGTCATTATTACAAATATAAATACTTGGCTTACCTAGATTATTATCACCATCTGCAATAGTTACTATAACAGTTCTATTTAACATGTTTACCAAATTAGACCCACAAAATTCAATTATTTGATTTTTATTTTTTGCTTTAAGAAGTGTTTTATTATTTTCATAAAGCAATCTTATCATTTTCTCTCTTTTATGAGAAAGTCTTACTTCTTTTTTTATTCTAGAAGTTAAAGTACTTGTTATAATTGCTGCCAAAAGCATAATACAAAAGGTCATTGGATAATCTTTTCTATAAGCTATAAAAGTATATAATGGGTGTGTAAAGAAAAAATTAAATGATAGCACTCCTATTACTGAAGAAAGTATTCCAAAAAAATACCCATGTGTTATACTTGTAGCAAATAATACACCTAATATATACACTAAAATAATATTAGATTCATTAAAACCTACTTTTTTAAAAGCTACTGATATTCCAGTAGCAATTATCATAACCAATATAGTTTTTATAAAGTCCTTAATAATTATTTTCTTACTGAGATAGTCATCTTCATCATAATCATACTCTTTTAAGTCCTCATGATGTAGTCGTTCTTTTTTCATTTACTACAATTCCTCCTTATTGTTACTGTTTAAATTGACTCTAATGTATATAATACAATTTTATCATAATAAATTCAATCAATACATTTAATTAATACCTTCAAATTACTAAAAGGTGCTGTCTTAAAATGAAAATAAATCTCTATTTCAAAACAGCACCTTTATATATTTAAATCACTAATTTAATTTTTACATATTTAAATTGTTAGTTCAATTCAATCTAATAAATTATAATATCTTAATATTTGATTTTTAAAACATTCCTATCCGACAAGCATAAATATAAAGTGGGCACATACACCTGCACATAAACCACCTATTGTATGCGAAAGAATCGCTTTACCAGCTAATGGTCTTGCATCTAAAGCATCCATCATACCAATGTGTGTACTTAAATATCCACTCCAACACATACCCATTGCTGTAAATACTGCTATATCATTAGGAGTTATAGCACCTGATTTTATGAATTCTGGTACTAGAGATATTGCTGCTCCAACAGCACCTAATGCAGTTACAGGGAATGCTATTGCTTCTGGTGAAGTAAATCCAAATAATGGTTCTATTATAAAACTGATTTTGTCACCAATAGCAGGTAATAATTTTATACCTTCATATGCAGCTCCTGTGTAAACAGCTTGACCTGTAGCAGGGTCTGTAGATGGTCCAAAAGTTAATAACATAACTAATGTACAAACTACTAAAACTCCTGGTATTATAGCCATACCCATTTCAACACCTAGCTTACCACCTTCAAGTATAGCATCCAATGTTCTTTGGAATACATTACCATCTCTTATTTCTCTAAACTCTTCAATCTTTGCACTGTTTACACTTGCTTGTTTGTCATTATCACTTTTAGGGTCATAATTATAATACTTTTTAGTAAAAGTCAACATAATTCTAACACTAATAATACTACCTATTATTGCTCCAACGTTACCAATTATAGCTGGTAATACATATTCTTTACCTTGAGCTATCATGAAAGTTGTTACAATAAGTCCCATACCAAAAGCTGTTCCTAAGTTACATAAAGCAGGTATTTGATATTTTTTAAAGTATTGTGTAAATGTTTTGTCTTTAGCGAATGGTATAATAGCTGGGTTATCAGATAAATAAGTTGCCACTACTCCTGCTATACTAGCACCAGGTAACCCCCATATAGGTCTCATAAGGCCCTTAAATATCTTATTTACTAAAGATATTACTCCAAATTCTGAAAGTAATGCACTAAGTGCACCTGCAAGGACTGCCATTGCCATTATCAAAAATACTGTGTCTAGTAAAAGTGCATGTGCCGTGCTCATTATTACTTTGAACATCATTCCTGCACCCATGATACTGCCTACATAGCCAAATCCTACCGCCAAAAGTACAATAAATACGAAGGTTTCCATACTTACTGCCTTGACTCTCCTCTTATCTGACAGCTTCTCCATTTTGATTTTCCCCCTTTTTAATTTAGAATTAAGGTTTCTACATTAATACAAATTTGTTAATACAAAACAAGTTCTAAAACTTACATCTGTGATTCAAGTTGTCGGTTTGTTGAAATAAAAAACCGTGACTGATATTATAACAATAAGAATATCTAATTTAATAAAAGATATTCTTATTCTATTTTATGTTATTATATTATCACCCTTTGGTATAAAAGTCAATTTTTTCTATTTCTGTGGTTTAATTTTATTTATGCTCTTCTTATATTTTTTATTATCTTTTATCTTCGAAACTATTCCATACAGATTAACTCTTCTAAATACTGTAGTTATAAATACTAACCCCAATGCAATCGAACTTGCACAAGATAATGTACTTACCCCATACTCTACTGCCTTAATATAGTCATTAGTTAAAACAGAATACATAGTGTTATATATTCCATAACCTGGTACTAAGATTATGAGACAACAAACACTTAAAGTTGTCGATGGAGTCATATAAATCCTAGCACATAATTCACAGTATATTGCAAAACATACTGTAGCTATAAAAAAACACAGGTTTACTGATACACCCATATTCAAACAAAACTTATACGAAAACCAAGCTATACTTCCACCTACACCTGATATTATCAAGTTTTTTCCCTTCATATTAAATAAGACTCCAAAACTTAAGGCTGTAAAAAAAGCTGCTACTACTTCTATAAACAATTTCATTTATATACCCCCTAACTTGAAGTATAATCCTAGTACCAAAAACATTCCTACTGCTATGGATACACCTACAAAAAATACTTCTGCCAACTTTGCAAGACCAGATATCAATTGACCATCTAACAAGTCTCTTAACGCATTAGTTAAAGCAAGTCCTGGAACCAAAAGCATTATTGCTCCTGCTATTAAATGGTCCATAGTCTTTATAAATCCAAGTTTTAGAATCACAATAGAACAAAAAGCTATAACAACTGCTCCTATCGCATTTACAAAAAAATCGTTTAGTGATGACTTATTTAGGTACATAATAACAAATTTAGTCATTATTCCCACCATAAACGCAGCTATAAATTCTTTTAAATCTCCTCCAAATAATATAGAAAAAGTTGCTGCTGCAATACCTGCAAAAATTATTGTTACTATATCTGAATAATAATTATCTTCACTTATCTCATCTAAAATCCTCTCACATAACTCAATATCTAAATTATTTATACTGATTGCTCTTGATAATGAGTTAACTTCATGAACTAAGTTTAGGTCTACCCTTC
The DNA here is from genome assembly GCF_020657855.1 of Clostridioides sp. ZZV14-6153. NCBI lineage: Bacteria > Bacillati > Bacillota > Clostridia > Peptostreptococcales > Peptostreptococcaceae > Clostridioides > Clostridioides sp. ZZV14-6153. The sequence goes on from NZ_JAGWCZ010000032.1 coordinate 5,262, forward strand.
TTGAACTTATTCTTTTAATTGCTGAATGTAGTTTCCCATCTACAAAAACAGATGCCATTACAGCCGTTGGAGTTGCAAACACATCTACATGCTCTATACCAAAAGATTGGCATATTCTACTTATCGTTTCTTCAACTCTATAAGTTTCTCCTCCACTTTGCAACATAGCTTTACCTGCATTTGAGGAAAAGTTTAAAATTCTATCTATATCCACAAAACATATCTCCCATTCTTTTATAATATTATTCATATTTTATTACAATACATTAATTATTTAAAACTATTTTAAATAATTAATATCCAACATTTAGATTTTATGAAAAAATTTGTTTTTTATGCTTGTCAAAAATAAATTATAAAGTTATTTACACCATAAAATGGCTGAATTAATATTTCATAGACACTTTCAACCATTGATATATAACTGCTTTAAATTTTACAAGCTTATTTTTCTTTTCATTATTTTTGTTTCAATAAAAAATTCTCTCTCCATTTACTCTTCATTTTACCAATTCTTCATTAAATACTTTAAAAACTACTACAATTGACGATTTACAATAACTATAATTTTAAATCTGTACACTTTTAAATTGCTCATAACCTAATAATTAGTTTATGTATATTTAAGTAATTAGTTTTTATATATTTATATGAACATTAGATAAAAGTGCTACATACATTACAAAATTTATACTTATCTAATATAACAACATAATACCTTATGTAAATCCATAAAAATCCATATCTCATATAAATGCAACTATTATTTTAACACCAACTACTACACAAAACAACATATTAAAAAGTAAAATACAAAATATCCACTATAAACCTTATTTTAATATTAAATATATTATATAATATATTTAATATAACTTAAATATAAAGAAAGGGGGTACTATAATGTTAAGAAAAGATAAAGTTTTATTATCACTACATAAGTTATGTAATAATATAACTTTAAAAGACCTACAATCAGAGAAAACAGGATTTACTACTCTTGAAGTTGCTAACAATTCATCTCTTGATAGAAGTAATACTAGTAAAGAATTAAATAATCTATATAATGAAAAGAAAGTTGTAAAAATATCTGGTAAACCTATTTTATTTTTACATGCTGGTATTATTGAAAATTTGATTGGTCGTACCTTAAATAGCTCAGAATATTCTATAAGAAATTGTAATGAACTATTTAAATCAACTAAAAATGATTCAGAAGATGTCTTCTCAACATTACTTGGACATGATTCTAGCCTTAAATTAGCTATAGAAAAAGCTAAATCTGCCATACTTTACCCTCCAAAAGGTCTTAATACATTGCTTATAGGGCCTACTGGTGTTGGAAAAAGTACATTTGCTGAAACAATGTACAAATATGCTATAGAAAGCAAAGTATTTTCTTCTGAAAGTAAATTTGTAGTATTTAACTGTGCTGAATATGCAGAAAATGCTAACTTACTTCTTAGTAATTTATTTGGTTATGTTAAAGGTTCTTTTACTGGTGCTAATAAGGATAAATTTGGGATAGTTGCACAGGCTAATGGTGGTATATTGTTTTTAGATGAAATACACAGATTACCCCCAGAAGGCCAAGAGATGCTTTTTCTTTTGATGGATAAAGGTATATACAGACGATTAGGAGAATCTGATGTCGTACATAGAGCTACAGTCTTTATTGTGTGTGCTACAACAGAAGATATACAGTCTTCCTTACTTGGAACTTTTCTAAGAAGAATTCCTGTTACAATTAATCTACCTGCTTTACAGGATAGGTCCTTAAAAGAAAGATTATCTCTCATTAAATATTTCTTTATTGTAGAATCTAAATATACTAATGCAACTATAAGAGTTCATAAAGACGTAATTAAATCATTACTACTTTATGATTGTTTTGGTAATATAGGTCAACTTAAGTCTGATATACAACTTATGAGTGCAAGAGCATTTTTAAATTATAAGACTGAACTAAAAGACAACATAGAAATAGACTTATCTCTTGTTCCTGACTATATTTACACTGGTCTTTTAAAGTTGAATGAAAATCGCAGTAATTTAAATAAATTATCAGAGCTTGATTATATGCTTTTTTATGAATTCAATGGTAACAACTTAGAGGTCGAATATACAAAAGAACTATCTAAATACAATATAGATACATCAAACAATGGATTTAGATACTCTACAGAGATTCCTTATCTAGAAAATGATATAAGGAGTATGTTTATAAATTACATGGAGAAATACTCTACAAAATTACTTTCAGTATCATCAGTAACTCATTCTGATTATACAAGTAATGAGATTTTTAAAGTAATCAACCCAAAGATTTACTATGCTGTTGAACACTCTTTAAAAGAGGCTGAAAAAATCTCTAGAAATAAATATACAAAACAAACTTATGTTGCTCTTTCAATGCATATAAGTGCTCTTATAGAAAATATAAACCAGGATACATATAATCCTAAGTACAATCTATATAATGATAAAATTTTCTTAGAAAAAGATTTAAATATAGCTAAAATAGTTTTAAGTATAATTGAAAACGACCTACAGATATCTTTACCCAAGGATGAAGTAAAATTTATATCTATGTTTCTAAATAGTACATACCTTGAGCCTAATAATCACTCTGAAAGTATTGGAGTTATAATACTTGCTCATGGAAATTCAACAGCTAGCAGTATGTGTGATGTAGCCAATTCACTACTTGGTACAAACCATTGTAATGCAATTGATATGCCTTTGGATGTGAAAGTAAGTACTATACTTGACAAAGCTATAGAATTGGTAAAAGAATGTGATGAAGGTAAGGGGGTACTCCTTTTAACAGATATGGGCTCTCTTATAGCTTTTGGAGAACTTATTTCAGAAAAAACAAAGATTAAAACACGCTCTATTGAAATGGTGTCTACTCCAATAGTTTTGGAGGCAGTAAGAAAAAGTACTCTACCAGAAATGACCTTAGATGAGTTAGCTAACTCTTTAAGTTCTTTAAATCCATATATTGGACGAGCTGCAATTGACTCATCAGAAATAAATTATCCTGAAAAATCGAGAGATTATGCTATAATAACTACTTGTATAACAGGTTATGGTTCAGCTATGAAAGTTGCAGACTTTATAAATTCTTCGCTAAAAAATATCAATAAGTACAATATTAACTTAGTTCCTCATAATATAGAGAGTTTTAAAATGTATAGGAATAAATTTAGTAATACTAAAATTTTAGCAGTTGTTGGTAGTGTAGACTTTAATGTTGCTAACACTCCATTTATACACATAGAAGAACTTCTAAATGGATATGGCCTTGATATGTTAAACAAGATAATAGAAGGTACATTCAATGCCAATATTATCACTAATATAAAGGAAACAAATCTATCATATAACAGCTTAATAATAAACTTCATGTCTCAGAACTTAGAATTATTGGACTCAGTTAAATTATTCAACTATGTTAATTCATCATTATTTTCAATAATAGAATTAATAGACGAAGACCTTAAGAGTAAATTTAAACTTGGATATATACTACACTGCTCTTTTATGATAGAAAGATGTTTTAAAAATACAACTTTTCCATATAATAACATTACTGAGTTAATTGGTAAAAATTATAAATTATATGAATTAATACGAGAAGCTTTTAAAACAACTGAAGCTTACTTTAATATTTCGATACCAGATGAGGAAATTGCTTATATAATAGATATGATTAATGAATATCTAAATAAATAGAGCCTATAGTTCCTATCTTGCGCACATAATTAGTATATGAAATGGAGGATGAAATTTTGAAAAGAAAAGTAAAACTTTTAGCAATACTTGCATTAATTTTTACATTTATAACACCTGGATTCTCATTTGCAGATAATCCACCAGTCCCAAATTCTTCAAGGGCAGCATTGCTTATAGACCAAAATACTAGAAGAATATTATTTGAAAAAAATAGCGACGAAAAAATGCCTCTAGCTAGCTTAAGTAAGATGATGACATTTTTACTTGCAATAGAAGCAGTAGATAAGAATCAAGTTAAACAAACTGATATAGTAAAAATAGACAAGTCTACAGCTTCTGTTGGAGGTTCTACTTGTAAGCTTAAAGATGGCGATGAAATACCTCTAGGGGAGCTTATGCAAGGTCTTATGCTTGTTTCTGGAAATGATGCTGCTATGGCCATAGCGAAATACATTGGTAAAGATGAAAAGAATTTTGTAGATATGATGAATAAGAAAGCTGAAGAAATAGGAATGCATGATACGTATTATTTTAATCCAAATGGTCTTCCTAGATATACTGACCCAGAACGTAAAGAGCCTCCTATCGAGAACATATCAACAGCTCATGATATAGTTACTCTTGGAAAGTATATGTATGACCATTATGAAAGTCAGGTTACTAGAATAACTACTATGCAAGTTTATAATGATACTAAAAAGGATTTTACACACTACAATACAAATCCTCTACTTGTTTCAGTTCCTGGTGTTGATGGAATAAAGACAGGTTATACAGATAATGCTGGATATTGTTTTGCATTTTCTATGATGGTACCTAAAGATGCTAAAAATGAAAGAAATCATAGATTAATAGGTGTTGTACTTGGTGATGGTAATAAGAAGAATAGAATTTCTTCTTCTGCTAGCTTATTGAAGTATGGTAAAGACAATTTCCATTCTAAAAAAATAGCTCATAAGGGGGATACTATAGAAACTCCTTGTGTTGATGGTATTGATGATTTTAAGATAAAAGTTAAGGTAGATAAAGATTTATATGGTGTTGTTTCAGATAATGAGAATATCAATCCTAAGATAGTGTTTAAGAGTATGAGTTATCCTATCAATAAGGGAGATATTGTTGGTGTTGCAAAGTATTATAATGATTCTGGTAAGTTTGTTGGAAGTGTTAATGTGAGAAGTGAAAGCAATATAGGGTGTATTCCTTTGAAGGACAAGATTAAGATTAAGGTCGCTAAGATAAATAGAGAGCTTGAAGGCAGAAATTCTGTTTGTTTTAAGGCTTAGTGCTTAGATAAAAGTTAAGAGATTGAATGAAAGTTGAAAATTATGGAAAGCTCCACTGTATGGTGGGGTTTTTTGTTGTTGTGTTTTTACAAAAAAATTAAAATAGTGGCAACAATTGAGGATGTGAGGGAGAGTTGCCACTATTTTGTATAGGGTATTATATTATGTTTTTAAGCTAGTTTTACTATCTTCTATGTTTATATAATAACTCTTGTGTGTGAATTTAATAGAGAATTCATATGAATATTATGTGAAGTTTTATAATTATTTTGAAAGTAGATTAAAATGACTACACTTTCATATTGATTAAACTAGTTTAGATACATGTTTGTTTTAAATCTCCTAAGTAATGTTTATCAGTATATACTTTTGTATTTTTAGGATTCCTTAAGTAAATTTATACATCTTTCTTAAAAAATTATTATATTCATAAACAATAAAAATTACATTCTCTAAATTACAATTAGTCTGCTAAATTAGTTCCATTTACAATGATGTTCTGGACAAAATACTATTATTAATATTTTTAATAATAATAAAATATTAAAATTATTTAACTAAATTAGTGAACTTGACTATTAATCGACCAATTGTTGATATAGGACTTGAAGTATCTTCTTCTACTTTATACGTTTTTCCATTTTCTAATCCTGTTATTGATGTTCCTGTTAATGCTGCTTTATCTGCTTCTTCTCCTAATGTTCCATCTGCTTTAGTATATTTTACATTTCCATCCATTGTTACTTTATAGATTTTTCCACTAGTTAATCCTGTTATTTCTTTATCTCCTGCTGTTGCTCCAGCTACTGAACCTGA
>NZ_JAGWCZ010000033.1:0-10395 GCF_020657855.1 Clostridioides sp. ZZV14-6153
CATAATCTATCATTCGTAGTGTTAGGTTGCAAGTATTATTCTGACTTTTATTTATATTAAGACCTTGCCTTTCATCCTCACATCTAAAGAAGGGGGCTTTTCGGCAATTTTATTGTAAAATAAATATTAAGCGTTTAAAATATAAAATTTTTATGTTTGAAGTGTTAAAATGATTTTGTTGTAAAATATTAATTAATCGTTGTAAGTTATAATATAATAGTATGAGATTTTATATAAATTTATAAAGATATAATTAAATATATAAATTAAAGTGTAATTAAACATGTAATGGAGGTGTTAGTGTGTCTAAGATACTAGTAGTAGATGATGAATTAGATATGTTAAAGTTAATTGAAAATATATTAAAGAGAGATGGGCATGAAGTAAAGGTAATTAGTGATGTAGAAAATATTCTTGATATTGACTATAATCCTTTTAATCTAATAATATTAGATGTAATGATGCCTAAAATGGATGGTTTTGAAGTATGTAAAAATATAAGAAATAAGGTTGATTGCCCAATATTGTTTTTGACAGCTAAAAATATGGAAAGTGATGTTATGTATGGTCTTGGTATAGGGGCTGATGATTATATTACAAAGCCTTTTGGTGTAGGTGAGTTAAGAGCCAGAATAAATGCTCATTTGAGAAGAGAAAATAGAGAGAAAAAAAATTCATTAACTATATCAAATGTTCAATTTAATTTTTTGGGAAAAGAAATTTCTGTTGATAATAATAAGATAAATTTTACTAAGAGTGAGTATCTAATATGTGAATTTCTAGCAAAAAATAAGGGACAAGTCTTTTCAAAAGAAAGAATATATGAGCATGTATATGGATTTGATGGAGAAAGTGATATAAGTGTTATTACAGAACACATAAAAAATATACGAAGCAAGTTTAAATCTTATGATATTTATACAATAGAGACTGTATGGGGGATAGGATATAAGTGGGTATAATACTCAGTGCAAATACTGTATATATCTACAAAATGTTTGTAAAATATTAATCTATATATTAAAATTTAATTTATAGATTAATATTTTTTGTAAATGACAAAATTGTAAGGTATTTTGTTATAAAATATTAATATTAGTAGTGTATACTAATAATATGGTGTTTAATATAAATCTTGAGCAAAGGATGGTTTTTCTAATGGATAAACTAAAAAATATTAGGAAGAGCTTACTACAGTATACATTTTTATTTTTACTAATAGGTATAACAATTTACTTGGTATTTAAAACATTAGATATTAAGATGTTATCAAATGTTATAACTATGGTAGATAAAAAGTTTTTATTTGTAGGGGCTCTGGCAATAATGTCTCACATAATGCTTGAAGGATTAGTAATGAAGATAATTATAGAAAGTACTCACAAAGTCAATATTAGATTTATTGGTTTCAAGCTAGCCATTATGGGATTTTATTATAATCTAATAACTCCATTTGCTTCAGGAAGCCAACCAGTACAGATATATGTACTTAAAAAATGCAAAATGCCACTTAGTAAAGCAAGTGCAGTTGTTACAAATAAGTCTATTATTTTTCAAATAGTAGTTACTGTTTATTGCACAATATTAGTATTAATGAATCTAGCTATGCTAGAAAAACAAATGAAAGTAATCATGCCCTTAGTGTTTCTAGGAATAGCAATTAATTCATTTGTTTTAATTATGATAATTTTAGTTATTTTAAATCCTCAAAAAATAAAATATTTTATGAGAGTTTCAATAAAGTATTTAGCAAAAATTAAGTTTTTAAGATTCCTAGAGAGTAAAGTAGACTCTATAGAAAATTTTATAGATGATTATAGTAAAGCAATAAGTTTTTTTGCTAAAAATAAAAAAGTATTGATTTTAACTATTATAGTGACTTTTATTCAATTAAGTGCTTACTTTAGTGTTTCTTTTTGGATATATAAAGCATTTAATTTACAAGGTTATAGCTATATTTATATATTAACACTACAAGCTTTTTTATATATGGCAATATCACCAATACCAACACCTGGTAATGTAGGAGCTAATGAATTAGCATTTTTCACTATATTTAAATCAGTATTCCCTCAACCTCTAATGGGTTATGCAGTATTTTTATATGGTGGATTTATGTACTATTTGATTCTGATTGGAAGTGGTATCTTTACTGTAATCACTCACTATAGAATGAAAAATAGAATTGGTAGAAATGCCGTTTTAAGTGAAAATTAGATAAATCTAAATAAGCATATATTAAAAAATATGTCATAAGAACTATAATATTTTAATTAGATGATTAAAATATAAGAATTATTATGACATATTTTTTTTGAAATTTAAAAGGAATTGTGAGAAAATTGTTGAATTTAATAGATAATATTGCAAAATATTTGTAAATTTTGCATATTATAAAAATACTTCATTATCTTTAAGGTAAATTTTACTCATCAGGGGATAAATCTAAGGGGGGAAATGTATGGAGAAGAAAATTTTAACAGTTTGTCCATACTGTGGAGCTGGATGCCAATTATATCTAGTAGTAAAAGATAACAAGATATTAAGAGCAGAGCCAGCTGATGGTAGAACAAATCAAGGAAGTTTATGTTTAAAAGGTCGTTATGGATGGGATTTTCTAAATGACCCTAAAATTTTAACACCTAGACTAAAAAAACCAATGATAAGAAAACAAGGTGTGCTAGAAGAGGTTGAATGGGATGAAGCTATAAGTTATACAGCTTCAAGATTAAACGAAATTAAAGAAAAATATGGTCCTGATTCTATTATGGGGACTGGTTCTGCAAGAGGACCTGGTAATGAAGCAAACTATATAATGCAAAAATTTATGAGAGCTACAATAGGAACCAATAATGTTGACCATTGTGCTCGTGTCTGACATGCACCATCTGTAGCCGGTCTGGCTTACTCATTAGGTAGTGGTGCAATGTCTAATTCTATACCAGAAATAGAAAACGCAGATGTTTTATTTATATTTGGATATAATGGAGCAGATTCACATCCAATAGTTGCAAATAGAATAATTAAAGCTAAGAAAAATGGAGCTAAGTTAATTGTTACTGACCCTAGATTAACTGAGTCTGCAAGAATTGCTGATATACATCTACCTATAAAGGGTGGAACAAATATGGTTTTAGTAAATGCTTTTGGAAACGTTTTAATAGAAGAAGGTCTCTACAATAAAGACTTTGTTCAAAACCATACACAAGGATTTAATGAGTACAAAGAAATTGTTAAACCATATACAGCTAAATATGCTGAGAAGATGACAGGAATTCCAGAAGAGCTTATAAGAAGAGCTATGAGAGAATATGCAAAAGGTAAGAAGGCCATGATACTTTATGGAATGGGTGTCTGTCAATTTGGTCAAGCTGTTGATGTAGTTAAAGGGCTTGCCTCAATTGCTCTACTTACAGGCAATTTTGGTAGAGAAAGCGTTGGAATAGGGCCTGTACGTGGACAAAATAATGTTCAAGGAGCTTGTGATATGGGAGCTCTTCCTAATGTATATCCTGGTTATCAAAATGTAACTGATGATAAGATAAGAGAAAAATTTGAAAATGCTTGGGGAGTAAAGTTATCTCCTAATAATGGATATAGTTTAACTCAAGTTCCAAATTTAGTGTTAAAAGAGAAGAAGCTTAAAGCTTATTATATATTTGGGGAAGACCCAGTACAAAGTGACCCAGATGCATCAGAAGTTAGAGAGGCTTTAGACGAGTTAGAGTTTGTTGTTGTTCAAGATATATTTATGAATAAGACAGCTCTTCATGCTGATGTTATACTTCCAGCTACTTCTTGGGGCGAACATGATGGAGTATATACATGTGCAGATAGAGGATTCCAATTGATGAGAAAAGCTATAGAGCCACAAGGAGATGTAAAACCAGACTGGCAAATTATAAGTGAAATTTCTACAGCAATGGGATATCCTATGAACTATAAAAATACTAAAGAAATATGGGATGAACTTAGAGCATTATGTCCAAATTTCTTAGGCGCTACTTATGAAAAAATAGAGGCTCAAGGTTCTGTTCAGTGGCCTTGTAAGAGTGAAAGCATGGAAGACAAAGGAACTATGTATCTATATGAAGGACAAAAATTCTCTACTCCTAATGGAAGAGGTAATTTATTTGCTGCAGAATGGAGACCTCCTATGGAAGTTGAAGATGATGAATATCCATTTAGTTTATGTACTGTAAGAGAAGTTGGTCATTATTCAGTAAGAACTATGACTGGTAACTGTAGAACACTTAGTTCATTAGAAGATGAGCCAGGCCGTGTTCAAATAAATTGTAATGATGCAGATAGATTAGGAATTGAAGATGATGAATTAGTTAGAATTAGTTCAAGAAGGGGAAGTGTAATCACAAGAGCAACAGTAACTGATAGAGTTAAAGAAGGAGCGACATATATGACTTATCAGTGGTGGGTTGGAGCTTGTAACGAGCTTACAATAGCAAATTTAGACCCTATATCTAAAACACCAGAATACAAGTATTGTGCTGTTAAACTTGAAAAACTTGATGACCAAGAGTTAGCAGAGAAATGTGTAAGAGAAGAATATCAAAGTCTTAAAGATAAAATGACTGCCACAAATGTTTAGTAGTTATTAGATTGAGGGTTTATAGAAGGCGAAAGGGTAAATATCTTATGGAGAATATATACTCAAAAACTAAGTCACAAGAAAATAGTAAAGATGAAGTTTTTGAAAACAGTTATAGTTTGGTAGATTATAAATACATGAATTCTTTTAAGTTAGAAATAAGCAAAATAAATGAATATAATTTATCTAATGAATATGAAGAAATAATTGCAGAATATCCACTTAGCTTTATTTTAAATGATAAATACATAAATACATTTTTATGTACACCATATAATTTAAAAGAGCTTGTAGTTGGTTTTTTGAGAACAAAGGGATATATAGAAAATAAAAAAGACATATTAGATATAGAAATAAATGATAAGGAACGGGTTACAAAAGTAACTATTCAAGAGAAACATGATGATGAAGAGGAACAAATTATATTTTTAAACTCACTAGACTATATAAGGTGTACTCCTGTAGAGAGTAATATAAAAATAAATTATGATGAGATTTACAGTATAATGGATAAAAACTTAAATTCGTCAGAATTATTTAAAAATACGGGTGGAGTACACAGTGTATCCATATTTGATAATGATAAAAAAATAGTGACCTGTGAAGATGTAGCAAGGCATAACGCAATGGATAAAGCAATAGGATTTTGTGTTTTAAATGAAATATCATTAAAAAATAAGACTGTAGTTGTAAGTGGGAGAATATCTTTAGAGATGATACTAAAGGCAGCTATGACTCAAATCCCTATTGTAATATCAAAATCAGCACCAACTAATTTATCAATAGAGCTTTCTAAAAAATTAAATATAACTCTTATTGGATTTGTAAGAGGAAGACGAATGAATATCTATGCAAATTCACAGAGAGTTATCAAAAAGTGAGACTGAAGCGTATGTGTGCTAATAAAGAAGAGAAAAAATATTCAAGATGTGAAGTGTGTGGAGTAGTAATTGATGATACTGACAAAGTATATGCCAATAAGTATAATTTGTGTAAAAATTGCAAGCGAAATATAAGTATTGAAAAAACACTAAAATATATAAATATATATAATAAAAATAACTAGGGACTTAGAAATATACAAATTGAAAGGTGGGATAATATGAATAATAAAATAGGCTCTTTTGTAATAGCAGACCCAAGTAAATGTACTGGTTGCAGAACTTGTGAAGTAGCTTGTTTTACGATGCATAACCAACATAATAATGTAGGATATACGGTTGGGACAGTTGACATACCAGTTATACCTAGACTTTATTTAGTAAAAGGTGATACTTTCTGTATGCCAATACAATGTAGACACTGTGAAGATGCTCCTTGTCTAAATTCATGTCCACAAAAAGCTATAAACAAAGAGAACAACGTCATGTTTGTTAATGAAGAAAAATGTATAGGGTGTAAAACTTGTCTCCTAGCATGTCCTTTTGGAGCTATAGATTTACTTCCACAATATAAAGATGGGAAAGAAGTAGAACAAGTAATTTTGGAAGAAAATAAAAAAATAGCATATAAGTGTGATTTATGTAAAGACAACGAAAAAATAGCTTGTATAAGCGCATGTCCTCAAGATGCATTAAAACTTGTTACTCCAATAGATGACAAAAAAGCTAAGAATAGACAAGCTGCACTTAGCTTATTGTTGACAAATAAATAAAGGATAAAGGGGTGACGTTTATGATAATAAATATAGATAAAGATTTATGTACTGGATGCAGAGAATGTTCAAAGGTATGTCCAGTAAATGCTATTGAGGGGGAAGAAGGAAAACCACAAGAAATAAACTTAGATAGATGTGTTATGTGTGGTCAATGTGTTCAAATTTGTAAATCTTATGCTTCAGTTATAGATGAAGGATTTGAGTTTTTGAAAGATAAAAAACAAGAACGAAAAATACCAGAATCAATAAATGAACCTATATTCGCAGCACATAATGTATGTGATGTAGATAGGGTAAAAAAAGCTTTGAGTGACCCAGATGTATTTACCATGGTTCAATGTGCACCAGCAGTTAGAGTAGCTTTAGGAGAGGATTTTGGATACTATCTAGGATATTTAGGTGCTGGAAAAATGGCAGCAGCACTTAGAGCATTAAATTTTGATAGAGTTTATGATACTAATTTCGCAGCGGATTTAACTATAATGGAAGAAGGTAGTGAGTTAATTAAGAGAGTTACAGAAGGTGGAACTCTTCCAATGTTTACATCTTGTTGTCCAGCTTGGGTTAAATTTATAGAAAAAAATTATCCTAAATTAACTAATCACTTATCTTCTTGTAAATCACCTCAGCAGATGGGTGGTGCAATATTTAAGACATATGGCGCAGAAATAAATAATGTGGATGCATCTAAAATATTTAGTGTTTCTATAATGCCATGTACATGTAAAAAGTATGAATGTGATAGAGAAGAGATGGATTCTAGTGGATATAGAGATGTAGATGTAGTGTTAACTACTAGAGAGCTAGCTTACCTAATAAAAGACATGGGAATTGATTTTAAAAATTTAGGAGAAGAAAAGTTTGACAGCCCTTTAGGTAGTTACAGTGGAGCTGGAACTATATTTGGTGTTACTGGTGGAGTTATGGAAGCAGCTATAAGAACAGGTTATGAGCTTATAACTGGAGAAAGTATACCTAATGTAGAAGTAAAACAAGTAAGAGGAGAAAGTGGTTTTAGAAAATCAACTATTAAGGTAGGAGATTTAGACTTAAGAGTTGGTGTAGTAAGTGGACTGAAAAATGTAATACCAGTACTTGAAGATTTAGAAAAAGGAAAGTTGGATATAGATTTTATAGAGGTTATGACTTGTCCTGTTGGATGTGTAAGTGGTGGAGGTCAGCCAAAAATTTTACTAGAAGAATATAAAGACTTAGCCTATGAAAATAGAACAAAAGCAACATATGTGCATGACGAACACTTGGCAATTAGAAAATCTCATGAAAATCCTGACATCAAAAAATTATATGATGAATATCTAGTAGAGCCATTAGGAGAAAAATCTCATCATTTATTACACACTACATATTGTATAGGAAAGGAAGTGGCTAAGTAATGAATTATTTTGTTATAGCAGACCCTGATAAGTGCATAGGATGTAGAACTTGTATGATAGGATGTGTGGTTGCACATTCAGATGAAGATATTTTTTACAAAAGTCCAGATGAGATAAACTTTAACCCAAAACTTTCTGTCATAAAAACAAAGGAAGTTAGTGCTCCAATACAATGTAGACATTGTGAAGATGCTCCTTGTGCAAAGGCCTGTCCAAATGGAGGTATAGTTAGGGTGGGTAATACAATAAAAATAAATGAAGAAAATTGTATAGGATGTAAGACTTGTATGCTGGCATGTCCTATAGGAGCGATAGATATAGTTACACTAAAAGATGTAGATAAAGGAAAGCTTTGCTTTAGAGAAAGAATGACAGCAAACAAATGTGATTTTTGTATAGATTCACCAGAAGGACCAGCATGTGTAAATGTATGTCCAACAAAAGCATTTACTATAGTTAAAGATGAGGATATAGATAACACTGTTAAAAATAAAAGAAAGTTAGCTATATTATAATATAATTAATAAAAAGATGGAGTTCTAGTTGTTATTAGAGCCTCCATCTTTTTTGTATAATTTTTATAGAAATTAAGAATTAATTATTGTGCTAACTTATCTAACCTATCCTTATTTAGCTTTGCCATTCCCATAGAAGCTGTGATAAGTAAAGCATAAGCGACTATAACTGATAAAATTATAATAGACCAAGAGAATTTATAACCAAAATTATCAACGAGTAATCCAAATAATGTTGAACCAAGTGCAAATCCAATTGCAAAAATTAACTGAACAATCCCAAAAATACTGCCAAACTCCTTTTGACCAAAGAAAGTGCCTGTTAAATAAGCAGGTCCAATCATATAAGCAAATACAGAAAGACCCTTTAAAATAGCAAATACAAATGCAAGATTAGCAGATGTATCAACAAATAGTAGTGATAAAGTAGCCATAAGTACAAATATAAAAGATATAATCAGTGTTTTTATCTGACCAAATTTATCAAATAATAATCCTCCAAATAAATTACCAATAAGAGCAAATAAGGCAAAAGTAGAACCTACTGTTCCTATTAAAATTGGATTTATATAATTTCTAAGGTAGGTTGGATATTGTACAGATAATGATGAAACATATATACCTACAAAAGCAAATCCAATTGTCATAATCCAAAAATATTTATTCTTTCTAGCTTCTTTTAATGTATAACCCCATACTGAAGGGGAATTTTTATTAGATGTTTTGTCATTTTTTATTTTAGAGCTTATTTTCTCATTAGTATCTTTAGGCATTTTAAGCATAAATAATGTTACAGGTATACCAACTATTAGTGCTACAATCCCAAATATTAGATAAGAACGGCTGTATCCTTGAGATGCTAATGAGCGAACTACAAGTTGTTGTAGAAATATACTACCAATAGAGCCACCAGCAAAAGCAAATCCCATAGCTTTTCCTTTACTTTTTTCATCAAACCAAGCACTTATTAAAATTGGTATTCCTATCGCAGATATAATTGTAGCTCCAATTTGTACAATGCATGATACCGTATAAAATTGCCATAGTTCAGTACATATAGAAAATGTAGCAAAAGCAATGCTAGAAATTATACAGCCTAATAAATATAATATCTTAATATTGACCTTAGAAAATAATTTACCTATAAATGGTGATGCAATTGCTGAAGCAATAGTACCAAAAGTAAATATTAGAGAAAAAGATGCTAAGCTAAAACCTTCTCCTTCTACAACATAACTTATAAACTGGGGCTGTATACTTGCTACAATACTAAATGGTATAGCTTGTATCAACATACAACCAAGTACTATAATCCAAGCAGATGAAAAGTTTTTAATGCTAAAATTCTTGTTTAGTAGTGTCTTCATGGTATCATATCTCTCCTTTAGATTATAATTTGTAAATATTAATCTAATTATTCTAATTTTATATATTAGTTTTGGATAGTTGAATTAGTTATATGTAATTTGGGGTATTAATATAAAAATTATCTGTAAAAATTGATTATTTTAAATAGATAGGGTAAATTAAAATATATAGATAAATGAAAGGATGGATAAAATGTCATTTGAAAAAATAAATAATAATAATCTAGATAAAATACACAGCAGGAAGTGTATTATGTTTGTAAATTTTAATAAAAAAGAATTATCATTAATTAAAAATGTTAGTAATTTTGCTGGAATAAGAGACCATATCATTTTAAGTGATAAAAATGGTGAAAACATAGTAAGAGACATTTTGGATGGGAATATATCAAGTGAATGTGATAATGGAATTAAAAGTAAGTCTGTAATATTTAATAATATTTCCAGTACACAAGTAAATGCATTTTTAGAAGGATTGAAAAAAGTAAGAATAAATAGACCTTTTACAGCAATGGTAACTGAGACATCTATTGATTGGACATTAAATAATTTAATAGAAAATTTAGTTCAAGAACGCAATGCTATGTCTTCAGGAAAAACAATTGAGCATAAGTAAATTAGTTTTTAGAACCATCTTCTAATAAATTTAACCTCCTATGGCGAAATTCCTTTTCCTCGCCATAGGAGGTGGAGGATGTAAACCTAACCGATAGGTTATTTATTTTACTTGATTTTCAAAAATGTATTGTATTATAAAATCAGTAGCAAAAACTGAAAGGAAGTAATTACAATGAAATTAGATAGTAATAATCATTCAGTATTTTTGTTACACTATCACTTAGTTATGTGTATAAAA
>NZ_JAGWCZ010000034.1:0-9301 GCF_020657855.1 Clostridioides sp. ZZV14-6153
GTTAAGCTCTCTAGCGCTGATGGTACTTGGTGGGAAACTGCCTGGGAGAGTAGGACGTAGCCACGTAATCTTTTTTTATTGTTTGCCATAAAACATAAAATCTAAAATTAAACAGAATATAAACTCTGTATTGATTTATACTAAGATAAAATATAAAATTATATAATATAGACAAAAAGTTTTGATTTAGAAAGAAGGTGTAATATGAATTCTAATGAAAGAAGAAACAAATTAATAGATATTTTAAAGGAATCTAAGCATCCTGTAAAAGGTGGAGTGCTAGCGGAGCTATTAAATGTAAGCAGACAAGTAATAGTACAAGATATAGCGCTTATAAGGGCTAAAGGCTTTGAAATAATAGCTACACCTCAAGGATATATAATATATAATCAACCATACTTTTCCAGACAAATAAAATGTAAAAATCATAAAAATTCCCAAGAAATTTATGAAGAACTAAGAATTATTGTAGATTTAGGTGGAATTGTAAAAGATGTTATTGTAAATCATCCAACATATGGTCAAATAACTGCAGAACTTAA
Source organism: Clostridioides sp. ZZV14-6153 (assembly GCF_020657855.1). NCBI lineage: Bacteria > Bacillati > Bacillota > Clostridia > Peptostreptococcales > Peptostreptococcaceae > Clostridioides > Clostridioides sp. ZZV14-6153. The sequence continues at coordinate 543 of NZ_JAGWCZ010000034.1, forward strand.
TATTTATTCTAAAATGGATATAGATGATTTTATGAGAAAAGTTGAAACAAATGAGTTTAAACAATTATCAGTCTTAACAGAATGTAGTCATATTCATACAATTGAAGCACTCAAAGAAAAGACTATTGAAGATATAATAAAAAAATTAGATGACAGTGGAGTATTATCATAAGGAGGAGTTAAATGAATTTTTTGTCATTGGCTAAGACTACTTCAACAAATAGTAATATAACGAAGAGAACTTTAGAAAATATGCTTAATAATTTCAGTGATAATATACCAAATATTATATATGCAATAACAATATTTATAATAGGTATTTATATAGCTAAGATAGTAAGAAAGATGGTTTCTAAGTTTCTAATTAAATATGGAATGAGTAAAGGTGTAAATAATTTTATTGTATATGGTATATATATATCAATGCTATCCATCATATCATTGATAAGTTTAGGGATTATAGGAATACAAACTACGTCAGTTGTAGCGGTCTTAGGAGCGGCTGGATTTAGTATAGGATTAGCATTTAAAGAAATATTATCAAATCTAGGCTCAGGCATGATTATTTTGTTTTTTAAGCCATTCAATATAGGTGATTATATTCAAGGGTCAGGTGTAGAAGGTACAGTTTCTGATATACAAATATTTAGTACTGTTCTTAAAACTCCAGATAATAAAACTATAATAATACCAAATTTTCAATTGACAAGTAATAATATAATTAATTACACACATCAAAATAAAAGAAGGATAGATTTTTCGTATAATATTTCTTATGATAGCGATATAGATATGGTTAAATCTATATTAAATGAAATTTTTACAAATGAAAAAAGGATACTAGATGACCCAAAGCCAATCATAGGTTTAAACTCTATAGGTAATAATACTATGCAAATAGTTGCCAGACCTTGGGTTAAAACTGATGATTACTGGGATGTATATTTTGATGTAATGGAAAAAGTTAAGAAAAAATTTGATGAAAATAAAATAGAAGTTCCATTTATTCCTGCTTCATTATTGTTTAGTAACACAAGTAATTTAAATTCTTTGGATAAAAGATAATATTTTAATTAAACAAAAAAATCAAACTTAAGATAATAAATTAAAGAAAATTCTAAAAAAAAATTGAATAATAGTATTGAAAGATGTTAATATATATAATATAATGATTATCAAATAAAACAATTAGTTAAAAGCATTGAAAGAAAATAGTAAAAAACAGGTTGTATTCAGAGAATGAGTGGATGGTGAGAACTCATTACAATGGTTTTTGAATCTACTCTAGAGCTTCTAGTTAAAGCTAGACGTTTACCTACGTTACAGGTCTGAGAGGATTATACATATGGGTATAATCAATTAGGGTGGCAACGCGGATAAAAGATTTTCGTCCCTTTTATAGGGTAAACGGAGGTCTTTTTTTATTTTCCAAATTTGTTTAAACTAAGAATTTGAAGTTAAAAATATTTTAATTTAAATTGGAATTATTAATTTATATTATAAAAATTATTAGGAGGAATTAATATGTTAGATATTAAAAGAATAAGAGAAAACTTAGATGATATTAAAAAAGCTATGGAAATAAGAGGCGAAAAAGAATTCGACCTTGATGCTGTAGTGGAATTAGATAATAAAAGAAGAGAGATACTTCAAGAAGTTGAAGTTATGAAAAATGAATTAAATGTAAACTCTAAAAAGATACCACAATTAATAAAAGAAGGAAAAGATGTAGAAGAGGAAAAAGCAAGATTAAAAGAATTATCAGACAAGATAAAAGGTATTGATGAGAAAGTAAAAGAAGTTGAAGCAAAAATGGAATATGCATTGATGAGAATTCCAAATGTACCTCATCCAGATGTGCCACAAGGTGAAACAGATGAAGACAATGTTCAAGTAAGAACTTGGGGAGAACCTACAAAATTTGATTTTGAACATAAAGCTCACTGGGATATAGGAACTGGTTTAGGCATACTAGACTTTGAAACAGCTGGAAAAATAACTGGTTCAAGATTTACTTTATATAGAGGACTAGGTGCTAGATTAGAAAGATCTTTAATGAATTTCTTCTTAAATACTCACACAGCTAAACATGGATATACAGAAGTTTTACCTCCATTTATGGCTAATAGAAATAGTTTTATAGGCACTGGTCAACTTCCTAAATTTGAGGAAGATATGTTTAAAATAGAAGGGCTAGAGTATTTCTTAATACCAACAGCTGAAGTACCTGTGACAAATATACATGCTAATGAAATATTAGATGTTGCAGAACTTCCAATAAAATATTGTGCATATACTCCTTGCTTTAGATCTGAAGCTGGTTCAGCAGGAAGAGATACAAGAGGTTTAGTTAGACAACATCAATTCAATAAAGTTGAATTAGTTAAATTTGTTAAACCAGAGGATTCTTATAAGGAATTAGAATCATTAACTCATGATGCTGAAACTATGTTACAAATGTTAGGTCTTCCATATAGAGTTGTAAGAATATGTACAGGAGACTTAGGGTTTACAGCTGCTTTTAAATACGATTTAGAAGTTTGGATGCCAAGTTATAATAGATATGTAGAAATATCTTCTTGTTCAAACTTTGAAGATTTTCAAGCAAGAAGAGCGGGAATAAGATTTAAAAGGGATAAAAAATCAAAAGCAGAATATGTTCATACATTAAATGGTTCTGGATTAGCTATAGGAAGATGCTTAGCTGCTATATTAGAAAATTATCAACAAGCAGATGGCTCTGTAATGGTTCCAGAAGAATTAAGACCTTATATGGGTGTTGATGTTATAAAATAATTATGTATTAATATTATATAAGTGATAATATATTTTAAGATTAAAAATATACTATAAGTAAATAGTAAATTAAAAAAAGTTATGAGATTTAATAATTTCATAACTTTTTTATGTTAATATATATAATAGAATATTCATCATAAAAAGCTAAATATTTTCATAAATCAACATTTAATTAGACTCTGAAAATTTTTTTTAGGTTAATTTAAATTAAATGTAGCTATGCATAGCAATATATTAAATAAACAAAATAAAATTAAGTTGAATTATAAAATGAATTATGATAAGATAAGTTTGTTATAAGTTTTGGGAGGAATTATGGAAAGTTCATTTTATATGAAAGAAGCATTAAAAGAAGCATATAAAGCATATAATAAGAGAGAAACACCAATAGGTGCTGTTATAGTTAAAGATAATCAAATAATAGCAAGGGCTCATAACCTTACAGAAACATTGAAAGATTCTACAGCTCATGCAGAAATTTTAGCGATAAAGCAAGCATCAGAAAAATTAGGTGGGTGGAGATTGACAGATTGTGATTTATATGTTACACTAGAGCCTTGCATAATGTGTAGTGGTGCAATAGTTAATTCTAGAATAAAAAAGCTTATAATAGGGACAAGACATATAAAAAATTCATATATAGAGAAACAGCATGAGTTTAAATTAGATTATTTTGAAAATAATAATGTAAAAGTGGCTTTTGATGTTTTGCAAGAAGAATGCTCGATCATATTGCAAGAATTTTTTAAGGCATTAAGAAAAAGAGATTAAGGAGAGATGGTCGAGTGGTCGAAGGCGCTCGCCTGGAAAGCGAGTATATGGGTAAAACTGTATCGTGGGTTCAAATCCCACTCTCTCCGCCAGAAACAATAAATAAAAGTAATTAAATATGGTTGTAATTTTGCTGTACTAGATGGGGAGGTAGCGGTGCCCTGTAACCTGCAATCCGCTATAGCAGGATTGAATTCCATCTAAAGGCTTATTTTTTGTAGGGCCGCCCTGAATAAGTGGTGTTGATGCTTAGGTCCTGCGCAATGAAAGCTCATGAACCCCGTCAGATCCGGAAGGAAGCAGCGGTAAGTGATCACTTTTGTGTGCCGCGGGGGTGCCTAAGTTGAGCTAACTGTTTTGGTAACGCCTATGGAATTAAGTCGATAGATGGTGTACAGCATTTAATATATAAAAGACTAATCCCTTAGATAATGAGGGATTTTTTTATTAATTTTACTAAAGAGAGGTAAAAAGATGCATAAAGCATTATATAGAGCATATAGACCACAAAGATTTGATGATGTTGTTGGTCAAGAACATATTATTAAGACTTTAAAAAATCAAATATACAATGATAATATAGGACATGCCTATTTGTTTTGTGGTACAAGAGGTACTGGGAAGACATCTACTGCAAAAATTTTTTCAAGAGCAGTAAATTGTTTAAATAAATTAAATGAAGAACCTTGTAATGAGTGTGAAATATGTGAATCAATATTAAAAGATAATACAATGGATGTTGTAGAAATAGATGCAGCATCAAATAATAGTGTAGATGATATAAGAGAACTTAGAGAAAGTGTAAAATATTCTCCAGCTAATGCTAAATATAAAGTATATATAATAGATGAGGTTCATATGTTGTCTCAAGGAGCTTTTAATGCATTGTTAAAGACATTAGAAGAACCTCCCTCATATGTAATCTTTATATTAGCTACTACTGAACCTCATAAGATACCTGCAACTATTTTATCACGTTGCCAAAGATATGATTTTAAAAGAGTTACTGTTAAAGATATGACTCTTAGGATGAAAAAAATTTGTGAAGATGAAGGAATTGACATAGATGACAAAGCTCTTAATCTGATATCTAGAAATTCTCAAGGAGCACTTAGAGATGCTCTTAGCATATTAGACCAGTGTATATCATTTGGAGAGAATAAAGTAGATTATAAAGATGTTGTTGAGTTGATGGGAAGCGTGAATATAGAACAATTATTTGAATTGTCTCAATGTATTGTAGCGCAAGATACTAAAAAATCTCTTGAAATATTAAATGAATTTGTTTTATGGGGGAAAGATATAAGAAACCTTATAAATGATTTAATAGACCATTTTAGAAATTTAATGGTTTGCAAAGTATCATCAGAACTAGATGAAATAATCTCATTACCAGAAGAAACTATAGAGCAACTTAAATCTCAGTCTGAGGACATAGATATAAATGATTTAATAAGAATTTTAAATATACTGTCAACAACTCAAGATGATATAAAATCATCTTCAAATCCAAGAGTCTTAGTAGAAATAACTATAATGAAGATTGCTCAGCCAATGTTTGATGAAAGTAAAGAAGCTCTTATTAAAAGGGTTGAGAATTTGGAAAAAATGATTGAAATGGGTAGCTTTAAAATTACAAATAATGATAGTGGTAAAGAAAATGAATATGAGGATAATAGAGAAATAAATTCAAAAAAAGAAAGCATCGTTTATGAAGAGGTAAAGAATGAAGACGTTCTACTTATAGAATCATCATGGAAAAATATACTTAAACAAATTAAAAAAGATAAAAAAATGCCAATATACGCTCTTTTAAGTGAGGTAAAAAGTTTTAATGTATATTCTAACATGTTATATGTAATATTTGATGATAAATTTGATTTTGCAAAAACTAGATTAAGCTCCCCAGATACAATAGATTATCTAGAGAAGACTATAAGAGAAGTTTTAAATAGAAGCTTTAGTGTAAAAATAGTATTGTCATCAGAAGTCAAAGATATAAATCTTGAAGTTAAAGAAAAAAAAGACATTGGTGAAGAGATACTAAAGAACATAGTAAACGAAGAAATACTAGAAATAAAAGATAGTATTGATGAAAATGAAAGTAAATAATAAAATACTATTATGATATAATAATAAAATGAAAATAAGTTTAGGAGGAATAGTGTTTATGGCTAAAAAAGGTTTTGGAGGCGGAATGATGCCTGGTGGTGGAAATATGAATAACTTATTAAAGCAGGCTCAAAAGATGCAAGAAAATATGCAAAAAGCTCAACAAGAGTTAGAAAATAAAGAAGTAGAAGCTTCAGTTGGTGGAGGAGCAGTTACTGTAAAAGTTAATGGTAAAAAAGAAGTTTTAGATATAACTATTAAACCAGAAGTTGTTGATCCAGACGATATAGAAATGTTACAGGATTTAGTTTTAAGTGCAGTAAATCAAGCATTGAGAAATATTGATGATATACAAGCAAATCAAATGAGTAAGGTAACTGGAGGTATGAATATACCAGGGTTATTCTAGTAGGTGATATTTATGCAAGTTTATACAGGTCCAATAACGAGACTAATAGAAGAATTTTCAAAGCTTCCAGGAGTTGGAAGAAAGACTGCTCAAAGGTTGGCTTTTCATATTATTAATATGAATACTAATGATGTGGAGGCTTTATCTAAGGCAATTATAGACGCAAAAAGAGAGATAAAGTATTGTTCAATTTGTTGCAATATAACAGATACAGACCCATGTAGTATGTGCTCAAATAAGAATAGGGACTCTAGTACTATATGTGTGGTAGAAGATCCAAGAGATGTTGCAGCTATGGAGAGAATAAGAGAATTTAAAGGACAATATCATGTATTAAATGGAGTTATTTCTCCAATGGATGGTATTGGACCAGATATGTTAAAAATAAAAGAGCTTATACAAAGGCTTGGTAATCAAGATGTAAAAGAAATAATAATGGCTACAAATCCTACTATTGAAGGAGAAGCCACAGCTATGTATATTGCAAGATTAGTAAAGCCAATGGGAATCAAAGTTACTAGGATAGCTCATGGTCTTCCTGTTGGAGGAGATTTAGAATATGCAGATGAAGTTACAATATCAAAAGCATTGGAAGGTAGAAGAGAAATATAAAAATCGAGGTTATAACCTCGATTTTTGTAATTTTTTGGAGTTAAATTTAGATTAATTTTGATTTAGATTTATTGAATAAATTTCTTCTGTATTGTATAATTTGTTGTATAAATCATTTAAAAATTTTGATAGGGGTGCAACATGAAACCAATTATGAACTTAGAAGAACATAATGCAATGAAGGAAAAAAGAGTTAAAAAAATGAAATCAAAAGACAAGCCTAAATATGATGATTTTGAGGATATAAGTTTTTCTAACAAGAAAAAAACTAAGAAAACTCCAAGAAATAAAAACACTGAATTCAGAAATAACTATAAAAACTATCAGTATGATTATGAAGAAGATTTTTATGAACCAATCTAGTAATTAAATAATTAGAAGATAAAAAATCCCTAATAGGTACACTATAGGGATTTTATTTATTGTATTAATCAGAAATTATACTTAATACTAAATTAGCTATGTTTTGGGCTGAATTTGACTTTCTTATAGATTTTATATTTTTCTTTAACATTTCTAGCCTACTAGAGTCATCTATTAAAACTTTTAATAATATTGATAAATTATATTTCTTTGTAGTTCTAAGTGCTGCACCACAATTGGATAAGAAATCAAGATTTTCTTCTTCTTGTCCAGGTATATAATATGGAACTATCATGGGTACATCTTTTAAGAGTGCTTCAGTTGTAGTAAGTCCGCCAGGCTTACTGACTAAAACATCTATAGAAGCTAAAATGTCATTCATTTTATCAGTATATCCAAGTACACATACATTTTTGTCATGATAACGAGATACAAGTTTTTTTTCAATTTTCTCTTTTAAACTTTCATTTCTGCCAGTTATTACAAGTATCTGAAAATCTCTATCTGTATCTAATAACTCATCAAGAGTTTCTTTTATATTTCCAGCTCCAAAGCTGCCGCCCATAAGTAAAACAGTTAATTTATCAGGAGATAAATTTAGTTCAGAAAGAACAATTCTTTTGTCTCTATGAGAATGGAACGATTTTTCAACAGGGATTCCAAATGTTCTAATTTTACTAGGTTCAACTCCATCAAATACTAATAATTCCTTTACATACTCATGACCAACAATATAGTAGTCAATCTCATTTTGTATCCATGTGGAATGAGTAGTATAATCAGTTAATACAGAAATAAGAGGAGGAACATTAATAGTACTTGTATGATGCTTATAAAAATGATCAGTAGAAGCATTTGTTTCATTATTATGTAAGTTAAAATTTTTTTTCAATGTGCTTAAAGCAATCATTGGAAAAGGATGTGTACCTATAATTAAATCTGGTTTTGTGTTTCTAATGAGTTTTTTTAATTTTTTTGCCATAAATGTAATTATTAGATTACCTTTAAATTCATTTTTTGATAAAAGATTTGTTTCAGATAATCTATATACACTTCCATATGCTTTGGGTGTATATATGGCAGATTTTTCATATCCTCTTGAAATTATTTTATCCATTATGTTATTGACTAATTTCAAACTATCTATTATTTCGCATTCAACAGGCTCTCCGTCAATTGTTTTGGATGTAAGTTCTTCTTTAATAGCTAGAGCCGCTCTATTATGTCCACCACCAGTAGAAGCAGACATGATTAATACTTTTTTGCTCATAATAAAATCCTCCTAAAATGTAGCATAGTATTTATATAATACTTTGATATGTAAAAATTGTCATTCTCAATCAAATTATTGATAAATCATTTTTTAATAATAATCTAATACAAGATTACAAAAATTACAAGTGAAAGAAATGTAAATTAATTTTAAAAAAATGTGTATTACTACAAATAAAAAATTTAAATTATAGAATAAAAAGGAAAATTGGGCATAAAATATATATTAGTCCTATGAAATAAGGACTTTTGTTTATCATTAATTTATGAGAGTTAAGCTGATAAAACATAGAAAAATTAAAAATCTTAAAAAAAATAAAAAATTATATTGACTTGGATAAATAAAGGTGATATAGTATTACTTGTCCTTAAGAAAAGGGCAAACATGAAAAATGAACTTTGAAAATTAAACAGTAGGTTA
>NZ_JAGWCZ010000035.1:0-8578 GCF_020657855.1 Clostridioides sp. ZZV14-6153
ATAGAACCTATCCAATACTACTTGAATTGCTGGAAACCCCTAAAGCTAACCAAACTAAAACATAAGGATGAAATAAAACCTAAGTGTGAAAGTTATGAAAGTAGAAAAAATTCATAAGAGAACTGCATAGGTAGTAGTGAACTTATGTGAACGACAACCTCAAAAATGATAAAAGTTAAGATTTGCGGTTCTTATATATGTTATTTAAAAACAAATATAAAAACCTTTAAAAAACTTATTTTAAATAATTACACATGTTAATATTATGATGAGTGATGAAAAATGGAAGTGACTCGAGGATATGTATATTTAGTACCATATAGTATGGTGTGTAAAATATAGACATCCAGTATTAACAAATGAAATTGAAGAAGATTTAATTAATATAATCAGAAAAAACAAGTAAAGTGAGGTGGTAATAGTGGAAAAAGCTTATAAGTTTAGAATGTATCCAAATAAAAAACAGCAAGAGTTAATTAACAAAACTTTTGGATGTTGTAGATTTGTATATAATAAATATCTTGCTAAAAGAATAGAAGTTTATGAAAACTATAAAGAAACTTTTACTTATAAGCAGTGCAGTTCTGATTTGACTAATTTAAAAAAAGAATTAGAGTGGCTTAAAGAACCTGACAAATTTTCACTATAAAACACCTTAAAAGAGTTAGAAAACGCATATAAAAAATTCTTTAAAGAAATAGAAGATTTACAAGTAAAGAATATGACTAGAAATCGTAAACTATCTCGTTTAATTTCTGATGTGTCATGGTCAGAATTTGTTCGTCAATTAGAATACAAGGCTAATTGGTATGGCAGACAAATTGTAAAGGTAGGTAAATTCTTTGCAAGTTCACAAATATGCAATAAATGTGGGTACAAAAATGAGGAAATTAAGAATTTAAATATAAGAGAATGGATTTGTCCTTGTTGTAATGTAACTCACGATAGAGATATAAATGCAAGTATAAATATACTAAAAGAAGGATTAAGACTAATAACAGTTTAAAATAGATAACTTATGTAAGAACCGTAGGAACTACGGGGATAGCCTGTGGAGAATTGGTAAGACATATTTTAGTATGCAAAATTCTATGAAGCAGGAACCCTGTGACTTTAGTTATGGGAGGTTCAGAATAAACATTTATGAATAGTTATAAATGATACCTTTAATTTTTAGAAAATGATTAAAAGAAAGATTTATGAAATTAAACCTAGTATTTTCTGATATAATAAACATGTGTATTTTTAAATAAAAAGGATATTATTATTAAGTTTGATTAAAAATAAACTTGCAAAACAATGTACTAGTTTAATATTATAGTTATATTGAATAAAATATCAGGAGGAAGTAAAAATGAATGTAAGAGTAAGATTTGCACCAAGTCCAACAGGATTTGTACATATAGGTAGTTTAAGAACTGCTTTATATAACTATTTATTTGCAAAAAAAATGGGCGGAGAATATATATTAAGAGTAGAAGATACAGACCAAAGTAGATTAGTAGAAGGTGCTATAGAGAATATGCTTAATGCTATGAAATGGGCTGGTGTTAATCATGATGAGGGTGTTATATTAGATGATAATGGAAAAGTAATACAAAAAGGAGAATATGGACCATATATTCAATCTCAAAGATTAGATATATATCAAGAATATATAAAACAACTTTTAGATAGTGGAAAGGCTTACTACTGTTTCTGCACAAAGGAAAGATTAGATGAAGTAAGAGATGCTCAAAAGGCAGCAGGAGAAACTGCTAAATATGATGGTCACTGCAAAAAACTTTCTAAAGAAGAGATAGAAGCTAATATAAAAGCAGGAGTACCATATGTTATAAGATTAAAATTACCAGAAAATCATATAATTAAGTTTACAGATTTAGTTAGAGGAGACATGGAATTCAATACTAATGATTTAGATGACCAAGTTTTAATGAAAACAGATGGATTCCCAACTTATCATTTTGCAGTAGTGGTAGATGATTATTTAATGAAAATTACACATGTTATAAGAGGCGAAGAGTGGGTATCATCTACTCCAAAGCATGTTTATTTATATGAAGCATTTGGATGGGAAGCACCAGTATTCGTACATTTACCAAATATACTTAATAAAGAAAAGAAAAAATTGAGTAAGAGACAAGGTGATGTAGCAGTTGAAGATTTTAAGAAAAAAGGATATTTACCAGAAGGATTAGTAAACTATGTAGCACTAGTTGGTTGGTCTCCAGAAGATAATCAAGAGTTATTTACAATGGAAGAATTAGAAAAAGCTTTCTCTGTGGAAAGAGTATCTAAAAGTGGAGGAGTATTCGATACTGAAAAGTTAAACTGGGTTAATCAACATTATATAAAAGATGGTGATGATGCTTACTTAACGGATTTAGCTATACCGTTCTTAATAGAAGATGGATTTATAACAGAAGCAGAAGCTACTAGTAAGTATGAATTTTTAAAGAGTATGATATCAGTGCTTAAAGAAAAATTACAATATGTAAAAGAAGTTACTGAGCATGCGAGTATATTCTTTGGAGATAAGGTAGAGGTAGAAACTGAAGAAGGAAGTGACTTCTTAAAATTAGAACACATACCTACTTTAATAGATGCCTTACAAGAAAAAATAGAAAAAGCAGAAATATTAAATGCTGAGTTTGGTCAAGCAATGCTTAAAGAGATACAAAAAGAGTATAAAATAAAAGGAAAAAATTTATTTATGGGCTCAAGAATAATTTTGACAGGACAAATGCATGGCCCAGATTTACCAAAAGTAATGGAAGTTTTAGGAAAAGAAACTTGCTTAAATAGAATAGCTTATGTAAAAAATCATATATTATAGTCATAAAAGTCCGCTAATTTAGATGCGGACTTTTTTTGTGTTAGTATTTGGTGAAAATATATGGCTAACAAAATGAAGGTATTTAGGTCAATAAATTTAATATATAAAAAGCAAAGCAAAAATATAAATAATAAACTAATAAAAATATTAAGCATAGAAGAAGGTAATCTATTATTTTAGTTTGATTTAATTATTAAGGGGGTAATTACTATGTATAGTAATATTGATGATGTTAAAAAGGAATTAAAGGAGCTATGCTTAGAATATGTTACAATTTTAGAAAAGTTAAAAGACGAAAAAATGATTACAGAAGAGACTTTTGAAAAGTGTTCTTCTCAAAAAAAGATATTTTTAGAGGAACAATAGAAAATAGTGATAATATTATTATGTAATTTGAAGGATAGTATGAAAAATGATAGTAGTACTATTATTTATTGCAATTTTCAACTATAATATAATATATGATGTTAAGAAAATAATTTATAAAAATACAGTGAGGTGATGAGTGTGAAAGTTTATAATACATTAACTAGAGCAAAAGAAGAATTTGTTCCATTAGAAGAAGGAAAGGTAAAAATGTATGTGTGTGGTCCAACAGTTTATAACTATATCCACATAGGTAATGCAAGACCATTTATAATATTTGATACTCTAAGAAGGTATTTAGAGTATAGAGGATATGACGTAACTTATGTACAAAACTTTACAGATGTTGATGATAAGATTATAAATAGAAGCCACGAAGAAGGAATATCTCCAGAAGAAGTTGCTACTAAATACATAAAAGAGTATTTTGTAGATTGTGATGGATTAGGAATTAAGAGAGCTACTGTTCATCCTCAAGTTACAGATAATATACAACAAATTATAGATTTTATAAAAGAATTAGAAGATAAAGGATATGCATATGCAGTAAATGGCGATGTCTATTTTGATACAAATAAATTTGAAGGATATGGAAAACTTTCAGGCCAAAAACAAGAAGATTTAGAGGCTGGAGCTAGAATTGAAGTTAATGACCAAAAAAGACATCCTATGGACTTTGTTCTTTGGAAAGCAAAAAAAGAAGGAGAGCCAGGATGGGAGAGTCCTTGGGGAGAAGGTAGACCAGGATGGCATATAGAATGTTCTGTTATGTCTAAGAGATACTTAGGTGAGACAATTGATATACATGCAGGTGGTCAAGATTTAACATTCCCACACCATGAAAACGAAATAGCACAAAGTGAAGCTAGAAGTGGAAAAACATTCTCGAAATATTGGATGCATAATGGATATATAAATATAAATGATGAAAAAATGAGTAAATCAAAAGGTAATTTCTTTACAGTAAGAGATATATCAAAGCTATATGATTTAGAAATAGTGAGATTTTTCATGTTATCAGCACATTATAGAAATCCAGTAAACTTTAGTGATGAAATGTTAAACCAAGCTAAAGCTGGTCTTGAAAGATTATATAATACTAAAGAAAAATTAGAGTTTACATTAAGTAATTTAAAAGAATCATCTCTAACAGAAAAAGAAGTAGAACTTGTTAAAGAATTAGATAACTTTAGACAAAGATTTATAGATGCTATGGATGATGATGTTAATACAGCAGATGCAGTAAGTATTATATTTGAGTTGGCTAAGTTGATAAATTCTAATGTAGACGAAAACTCTTCTTTAGAGTTAGCTAAGAAATGTTTAGATGAATTTAATGAGCTTACAGGAGTATTAAATATTGTAAATAAGAAAAAGGATACTGTGTTAGATAAAGACATTGAAGAATTAATACAAAAGAGAACTGACGCAAAGAAAAATAAAGAATTCCAATTAGCAGATGATATAAGACAACAATTATTAGATATGGGAATTGTACTAGAAGACACAAGACAAGGTGTTAAGTGGAAAAGGGTATAAAAATGGAAAAAACTGAATTAGTTACTATGTCACCACTAGTTTTAGCATATTTAGGTGATACAGTGTATGAGACATATATAAGAGAACACTTGATTAGACAAAATACACAGCGAAAAGTTAATGATTTGCATAAGTTAGCCATAAAGTATGTAAAAGCTAAAGCTCAAGCGTCAATAATTCATGAAATCGAAAGTGAATTAACAGAGGAAGAGAGTAAAATTTATAAAAGGGGAAGAAATCAAAAATCAAACACTTCTCCTAAAAATGCAGATATTATAGACTATAAACATGCAACTGGATTTGAAGCATTAGTTGGATATTTGTATTTGAATAATGAAATAGAGAGACTTCAATATATTATCAATAAAGGAATCAAAATTATTGAAAGAGATATGTAAATATTAAAGAGTGTTGTCTTAATAATAATTAATAAGGCAACACTTTTTTTATAACTAATGTATAATAAATATATAGAAATTAGTAATAAGAAAGGACGAAAATTTATGAAAGTAAAATTAATATCACATACACCTGAACCCGAAAAAGTAATAGCTATGGCAGCTAAATTATGCTATTCACCAGTTGGGACAGACGAAATAGAAAAAGACTTAACAGAAGAAAGTATAGAAAAATTTTTAAATATGTTATTAAATATAGGGCATGGTTCAATATTAGAGCATGCATCTTTTACGTTTTCAATAGAAGGTATTTCAAGAGCTTGTTCGCATCAAATTGTTAGACATCGTATAGCTAGTTTTTCACAACAAAGTCAAAGATATGTTAAACTAGACCAATTTGAGTACATAATTCCTCCTGAAATAGAAAAAATAGAAAAAGCAAAAGAGTTATTTGTCAACTCAATGAAAAAGGACCAAGAGGATTATGACAAATTAGTGGAGATATTATTTGATAAGCATTATAATGACTTAATAAAAGAAGGAAAAAATGAGAAAACAGCAAAGAGACAAGCTGAGAAAAAAGCAATAGAGGATGCTAGATATGTATTTCCAAATGCATGTGAAACAAAAATGGTATTTACTATAAACGCTAGAAGTTTATTTAATTTCTTTGAACATAGATGTTGTGAAAGAGCACAATGGGAAATAAGAAACTTAGCTGTAGAAATGTTAAGAGAAGTTAAAAAAGTTGCTCCTATATTATTTAAAAAGACTGGTCCAAGCTGTGTAAATGGAAGTTGTCCAGAAGGAACTATGACTTGTGGTGACATAGTTCAAGTTAGAGAAAAATTTAAATCCTTGTAGGTGGTGAATAGTTTGGCAAGTATTGAAGGAAGAAATCCTGTAATAGAAGCTATAAAGAGTGATAGAGAGATAGATAAAATATTAATTGCAAACTCAGCTAAAGAAGGTTCAATTAAGAAAATAATAGGAATGGCAAAAGAAAAGAATATAATTATACAATATGTTGATAAACATAAGTTAGATGAAGTAAGCACAAGTCATTCTCATCAAGGTGTAATAGCTTATGCAAGTGAATATAAGTATTATGAATTAGATGAGTTAATAGACTCAGTAAAAAGTAAAAATGAAGACCCATTTTTTATTATACTAGATGAAATAACAGACCCACATAATCTAGGTTCAATAATAAGGACAGCAGATGCAGTAGGAGCACATGGAGTTATTATCCCAAAAAGAAGGTCTGTGCACATAACTCCTGTAGTTACAAAAGCTTCTGCTGGAGCTGTAGAGTATATGCCAGTTTGTAAGGTAACCAATATAGTCAATACAATAAAAAGACTGAAGGATGAGGGGCTGTGGATTGCAGCTGCTGATATGGATGGAGAAACTTTTTATAAACAAAATCTTACAGGACCTCTAGGTGTAGTAATTGGAAGTGAAGGTTTTGGAATATCTAGATTGGTTAAACAAAACTGTGACTTTATAGTAAAAATGCCCATGATAGGTAATGTTACATCTTTAAATGCATCTGTAGCAGGTGGTATACTTTTATATGAAATATTCAGACAAAGACTGGATAAAAAGTAAATAAGTATGAGAAGAAACATAAATCACTACTTAATAATAGATGGCTATAATATTATAAATGCGTGGGATAATTTAAAAGAACTGGCTAAAGAGGATTTAGAAGATTCTCGAGAAAAACTTATTGATGATATTATAGAATTCTCTGAGTTTATGGGATATAAGACTATAATAGTTTTTGATGCTTATAATGTTAAGAATTCCCGAGAAAAAGTTGAAAAAAGAAAACACATAACAATAGTTTATACAAGAGAGCACCAAACAGCAGATAGTTATATAGAAAAATTTATAACTTCTCTATCAAAATATGATGATGTAAAAGTAGCTACTAATGACTATGCAGAGCAACAAATGATTTTAGGAAAAGGTGCTATGAGAATGTCTGCTAGAGAATTAAAGTTAGAATTAGATCGTTCCAAGAATAAAATGAAGGAAAAAAATAGCGGTTTAAGGAAAAAAATTCAGCGAAATTGGTTGGAGGAGAGGTTAGATGAAGAAACATTGTCGAAACTTGAGAACATTCGTAGAAAGCGTTGAAATTACTAGGTTCTTTAGACTATAATATACCTATAAATTTGTTTTATATATGGGGGAGATTTACATGTTGGTAGCAAAAGAAAAAAGTTATGAGTTAATAGACAATTGTCAGCAAGATGAGTATAACATTGTATTAAAAGCAAGTGAAGGGGATAAGATAGCACTAGAGTATATTATTACCAAATACAGAAATTTTGTAAAGGCAAAAGCAAAGTCATATTTTTTAATTGGAGCAGATAAAGAAGATATAATACAAGAAGGAATGATAGGCCTTTATAAGGCAGTTAGAGATTTTGATGGAAGTAAGACAAATTCATTTAAATGTTTTGCAGAGATATGTATAACAAGACAAATAATAACTGCTATAAAAACTGCAACAAGACAAAAACATATACCTTTAAATTCATATGTTTCTTTGAATAAACCAATATATGATGAAGAGTCAGACAGAACACTTTTAGATATAATAGCTACAAGTATAGTAACAGATCCAGAAGAACTTATAATTAGTAAAGAAGAATTAAAAAATATAGAATCAAAGATGAACGAATTATTAAGCGACTTGGAATTAGAAGTCCTAGAATTGTATTTGAATGGAAAGTCATACCAGTTCATAGCGGACAAACTTAAAAGAGATGTAAAGTCAATAGATAACGCTTTACAAAGGGTTAAGAGAAAATTAGAAAAACATCTTGAAAACAGAAATGATTAATAGTAAAATACTTACCATAAGCTTATTGTGAGCAAAATTAATTTATATCGAAAGATAAGGGAGGAAATTCAAAATGGCTAAAGCTAAATACGAAAGAACAAAACCTCATGTTAATATAGGGACAATAGGACACGTTGACCACGGTAAAACTACATTAACAGCAGCAATAACAAAAACATTATATGACAGATACCAATTAGGAGAAGCAGTAGATTTCGCAAACATAGATAAAGCTCCAGAAGAAAGAGAAAGAGGAATCACAATATCAACAGCACACGTTGAGTATGAAACTCCAAATAGACACTACGCACACGTTGACTGCCCAGGACATGCTGACTACGTTAAGAACATGATAACAGGAGCAGCTCAAATGGACGGAGCAATATTAGTTTGTTCAGCAACAGATGGACCAATGCCACAAACAAGAGAGCATATACTATTATCAAGACAAGTTGGTGTACCATATATAGTAGTATTCTTAAACAAATGTGACATGGTAGATGATGAAGAGTTATTAGAACTAGTAGAAATGGAAGTAAGAGATTTATTAACAGAATATGATTTCCCAGGAGATGATACTCC
>NZ_JAGWCZ010000036.1:0-8358 GCF_020657855.1 Clostridioides sp. ZZV14-6153
TTGGTAATCAGTTTGTTTATAACATTGAAATATACACTTAGCTCTTTGGTATGGTAGGGTATAGTATTAAAGAAAAGTCATCGCATTTTTGATTAGGTTCTTTTTTATATATAGCATGGTCAATCATAGTTTTAAGTAATATATTTTTTAGATAAGGTTCTTTCTCTTCTGTGTATTCTCTTAAGACTTTTTCAAGTTGAGGAATGATTTGCATTCTAACAGTACTTTTTTTCTTTGCTATCTCAATATCTATATTTACTTTATTTATAGAACTTTTAACATCTTCTATGCGTGATGTAAGTATATTTGAACGTTCTATAAATACATCTGAACTATATATTCCTTGTTCTAAAAAATCATGTAATCCTCCCTTTTGCTTTTCTAGGTTCTCAAGCTCTTTTTTTAAACCTGTTAAAGTACATTTTAAATTATCTTCAAATGTATCTTTAAAAGTAACTTCTTCCTGTTTTAAAGATAGCTTATAATCTGTTAGCCATTTACTTAAAACATCTAAAACTTTATTTTCTAATATGTATAATTTAGTAGATTTATTTTTACAATTAGTGCAGACTATATATTTCTCATATCCACTTGATGTTGTATTAGATTTTGCAACTAAAGTATAGCCACAATATCCACATTTTATAATTCCAGCTAGAGGATTGGTTATTTTACTGTTTGGAGTAGGTGAGTTACTGCGTTTTTTTCTTATATATTGTGCTTTATTCCATATTTCTTCGCTTATTATTGGTTCGTGTTTTCCTTTTGCTTCCATTTGTTCATCAATACATCTAGTTCTACTAGAATTTCTTTTCCTCTCAACTTTATTCCATACTATGTATCCGCAATATACTTTATTTTTTATAATATCCCTTACACCTTTTTCATACCAAGTTCTACCTGTTGTGGTTTTATAACCAAGTTCATTTAGATACTTTGATATTTTACAGGCTCCAACTCCTTTTAGATACATATCGAATACTATTTTAATAACATTTGCTTTATCTTTATTTACTACAAGTATTCTTTCTTTGTTGCTTAAGTATTTAATATCATATCCATAAGGAGGAGACTGAGCAATAAACTTACCTTCTTCAATGCTTTTAATTTTTCCTCTTTGCATACGCCTAGATATTAACTTTAATTCCTTGCGAGCCATAAAAGCTTCAAATTCGGAATATTCTTCATCAAATTCATCATTTAAATCATAGATTTTTCTAGGAGTAATAATTTTTGTTTTGGATTTTTTAAATGTATCTAATATCAACCCTTGATCTTGCATATTCCCACGTCCTAAGCGGTCAATATCCATTACTAAAACAGCATCATAATTATTATTTTTAACTTCATCTAGTAATTCCAACATCTTAGGTCTATATTCTATACTTTCTCCAGAAATAAGCTCTTCCTTAATATCAATTACATTTAAGTTTTGTTCTTTTGCTAGTTTTAGTAGAGTTGTTTTATGTCTACTTAAGGTTTCAAACTCGCCTCTGTGTTCTGCTTCTTCATCAGCCCTGCTTTTTCGTAAATAAATAGAAACATTCATTAAATCACACTCCTTGAATATATTATATTCAGCAGTAAACTGATTATATTTAAAACATAAAAAATAAACATGTAAAAAATAGATTTTATCTTTTAACATGTTTATTTTGACAGATATCAGAATTTTTATTTTTGAAACAGAAGTTTACATTTTTATAAATTTCAATCTTATATTTTTATATAACTTAAATTTAAAACTACTTTTTTATAACAGGTATCCATACTTCAAACTTAGCATTTTGTGGGTCTGGATTTAAGTAAAGTTCAATATCAGGACCATTTTCATACTCATATCCAGAAGTAGGTAACCATTCTGTTACAATACGTTTTTCTAGTTCTTGTATCGCTTGTGGGCATTGTCCTTCTCCAGAAAATATTGCCCAAGTAAAAGGTGGAATAGTGTATTCATCTAATGTATCATCTATGGACGCTGTGCTTGCAACAGAGATAAAGTATTTCCACTCTTCTGAATCATTACACACACTTACACCTAACACACCTTTTAGTTGGCTATTCATCATAGGTAGTAGTTTTTGAATGGTTCCATCTAATGCAGATTGTTGCCACATTTTTGGAACAATCTCAAAGTTTTTTTCTAACTCAGTGTGAAGGCGTTGAGATACACCCACAATACGAAATGCTTCTTTCTTTTCAATTCTATAATTCATTTCTTCAGCTCCTTTTATAGTAATTTTAAAGCTAATTGGAGGAAAGGCCTTCAAGTTTATTGTTTCTTCTTTTTTTATAATCGATGGTGCAATACCGTGAATACTTTTAAAGGCACGATTGAACGCTGTTGGAGAAGAGTATCCATATTTTAAAGCTATATCAATTATTTTTTTATTATCATTTTGTAATTCTACAGCAGCCAAAGACATTCGTCTGCGTCGAATATACTCAGAAAGAGGTACATCTGCCATATAAGCAAACATTCTTTGAAAATGATATGTAGAACAACAAGCTATTTTTGCCAGTTGTTCATATTCAATTTCTTTTGTTATATTTTCTTCAATATAGTTAATTGCTTTGTTTAATCTTTCAATCCATTCCATAAAATCAGCTCCTTATACTTTTTATAATACGTATTTTTAAATAATTCTTCCTCTCTTTTTATGCACAAATTAACTAGCATAATAAAGTATAAATTTAATATTAAAAATTAACTTAAGTATTAAAGTTATTAATTATATAACTTTTTTATATTTAGTATATCATAGTTTAACACTTAATTTTATTAGAACATAATAGTTTTAATTTGATATATATCACCTCTAATTAAATACTTAATTGTATAGATGATTTTGGTTATATATTGATATTTTTCACAATTTATACTAATCAAGTATTTATAAATATTAATTGAGAATAGGACAATTTTTAATATACATAAAATGTAAAAAGGGAGGGGATTTGCATGCCAAAGATAGAAAAAGATTTGGATGGTACAACTACTATAACATACCTTGTTGATGATGTAGATGTTCCAACAGACGATAATGGTTATAAAATATCCATGACAGTACTACATGGAAATACTGTATGCCATGTAGTATCTCCTGAAACAATCCTAGGAAGAAAGTTTACAGTAGAGGAAAAACGGGATAAAGATGATATAATATATGAAGCAATAGAAAAAATAATGATAGATAGACAATTAAAAGTACAAAACTCAAATAAAGAAGTTGCTAGTAATTAGCACTTCTTTATGAAATAAAGTAGGACAAATATCTTTAAAAACTTAATATTAAAACTACAAAATTTAATTTATAATAAATCTTTAATTAATAATATACTTATTGAGACTTTGATTATATATGATAATTTTATTATAATAATGATGTACATACTATTGAGATTATGGATAAAAAAATTAATGATGTACGATACATTCATACTTTTAAATAAAATATAGACTTTATATAAACTGTACCTTAAATTATTTTTATCATAATAACATACCTTCATTACAATATTTAATATTGAAAATCAAATATATTTATTAAAAATAAAAGCTTTCTCTAAGTTTGTGAAATGTTTGGAGATAGCTTTTATTTTTTTGGACAGTATATAAATTTCAAATCATTGTTGATAAATATTAGAAAGTATTTTTTTAATACTGACTTTTTGAAGCTTTAAATCGTTATATAAGATAGTAAAAGTAATTTATACTATATAAATCAAATTTATAAGGATAAAATTACTTGAAGTTTTCAATTTACAAAATACTAAGGAGGAAGATTATGAAATTTGATATAATGGAGTTATTTGTGTATGGATTACCAATATGGGTAATAGTTAGAGTAATTTCACTTATAAATAAGTATAAGAATAAGGAAAAGTATATTTTTTTGAAAGAAATAATTGTTAATCTATTTGTTCTTTATTTATTTATATTAATAAGTTTAGTTATCTTGCCAATAGATACAAATGAAAGCTATTTTTCGGGATTTACTATTTATGAAAAAATGAATATAAATCTATTACCATTTAAAGATTTTTTAGAGGGTGAATATAAAAATATAAATCTTCTAAAAAATAATTTAGTTGGAAACACCTTGTTGTTGTTCCCATTTACATTATATCTATGTTTAATAAAATCAAGTGTAAGAAATATTAAAAAGGCAATTGCAGTTACCTTTTTAATATCATTATCAATAGAAATTATTCAATTAATCATGAACTGCTTATCTATAGTTTCACAGTTAAGGGCTGTAGATATAGATGATTTGATAATGAATACTTTAGGTGGTTTTATTGCATACATTATATTTAAATTGTCTTATCGAGGAAAGCTTAAATATTTTATAGACAAGATATACATAAATAAGGAATTAAATAGTAACTCAAAAGAGGTTCTTGAGGATGATATTAAAAGTTATAAACACGATACTTTAAGAGAGGATAATTAAATTATAGTCAATGCTTAGTTTTATATATTATATTTAAATTTAAAATAGTTATCTATAAAAATTTGATGATAAATAAAATAAAGAATAAATAAGGTATTATCTAAAGGTGCAAAGTTACTTAAAGATTACCTTTGTTTTTAAATGTAAAATAATAAATTAAATTTTTTAATACTGACTTTTCTTTAATTTAAATCGTTATATATAGTGACGGAGGTGATAATAGTGAGTGATGCTAGGATTATAGCACAGATAAAAGCAGGTAAAAAAGAATTGTTTGATACTTTAATTGAAAAACATTATAATAGCGTCTATTGTTATTGTTATCGCCATGTAGATAATCAAATGACTGCACAGGACTTGACTCAAGATGTATTTGTAACAGTTATAAAAAATATAAGTAATTATAAACATTATGGTAAATTTGAAAATTATTTATATGTTATTGCTAGAAATAAGTGTAAGGATTTTTGGAAGAAAAAACAACCCATCTATTTAGAGTCACTAGACAAAGAGGAGTCTAAGCAAGAATTAGTAGATATAGAAAACAAAATATTTGTAAAAGAAGCTTTGACTAAATTGCCAGAAGTAGAATTTGAAGTAGTAATTTTGCGGTATTATCATGATTTAAAATTTAAGGATATTGCTAAGATTATGAATTCAAGTGTATCTGTTACAAAGTATAGGATAAATATGGCCTTAAAAAAATTAGAAACATATATGGAAGGAGGTAAACTATGAACAAGAAAAAAATTAAAAAAAGCTTAATGGAGTATACAGTTCCTAAATATGAAGCTTCAGCTTTTAAAAAGACTATTGAAACCATACATAAAATAACATTTAGTAATACTGATAAAAGAATGAATAGTATAGATTTTTTTATGTCTCAAATTGGTTTTATACGAAAAAGAACTTGGATTATGCAATTTCTAGTGTTATGTACAATATGTGTATTGCTATTCAATACATCAAGAGATAATAACTCATTTTATGAGATGTTAGCCTTGGTTTCTGTAGCAGCTCCACTTTTTATATTGACCAATATAGAGGAGATAGCAAAAGTATATAATAATAGTGTATTGGAAATAGAATTTTCAACAAAAAATACATTACATAAAATTATTGCTACTAGAATGATTGTTTTTGGAGTAAGCGATTTATTATTTATGTGCGTTATCTTATTACTAGCAAAACAAATAATTGATATCAATATCTTGTATATAATAATTTATATATTAGTACCTTTTAACTTAATGTGTATTGGATGCTTAGAAATTATAAATAGAAATAAAGGTAAGTATACAAATTACTATTGTATGATTTATGGTATATCTCTTGTCTTGTTAATATTTATGCTTGGTACTTTCAAAAATAGTATATATCAATTTGAAGCAATAGACCAATGGTTAATTATTTTTTTAGTAACATCAGTAATATTAATATATGAAATAAAAAAAACATGGAAACATCTTTGTTCATTTGAAAACATTATCATTTAAATAATAAATAACAATATACAGTATTAGGAGGAATTGTATGGAACTGAGTTTAGAACGTCTAACAAAACAATATGATAACAAAATTATAGTAGATAGGATAGAATTCAAGCTAAATGAAGGTATATATGGATTATTGGGAGAAAATGGAGCAGGAAAAACAACTCTTATAAGAATGATTTGTGGGGTATTAATCCCAACTTCTGGAGAAGTGAAGGTAGATGGTAAAAATAATTTAGATATGGGAGAAGATTTTAGAGATATGATTGGATATCTTCCTCAAGACTTTGGATATTATCCAGACTTTACTGCAAAAGAGTTTATGTTATATATAGCTTCATTAAAAGGGTTAATTCCTAGCTACGCAAAAGAAAAATCACAAGAATTATTAGAGATGGTTGGATTATCAGGTGTAGTTAATAAAAAAATAAGAACATTTTCTGGTGGTATGAAACAAAGACTTGGATTTGCTCAAACGTTACTTAATGACCCTAAAATTTTAATACTAGATGAACCAACAGCAGGTTTGGACCCAAAAGAAAGAGTCCGTTTTCGTAATTTGATTTCAGAATTTTCTAAGGAAAAGATTGTAATTTTATCTACTCATATTGTATCTGATGTAGAACATATTGCAGATAAAATTTTAATACTGAAAAAAGGAAATCTCATTTTGGAGGGCTCAGTAGAAGCAGTAACATCGAAAATAGAAGATAAAGTATGGAAATGTGTGGTTAATAAAAATGAAGTAGATTATATGACTGGTAAATATTGTTTAGCAAATATTCATCACTCTGGAGGTGTTGCCACTCTTAGAATTATAAGTAATACAAAGCCACATGATAATGCATGTAATATAAGGCCAACATTAGAAGATTTATATTTATATTGTTTTAATGAAGTACTATAAATGTGTGTGAGGTGATAAATATGTCTACATTAATTAAATTTGAATTAAAAAAGATAATAAGAAGAAAATCTACAATAGCAGTTATTTTAGGAAGTTTGGTTTTAAGTATATTTCTTTTTGCCTTAATGCCACTTAAAGAAAAATCTTATGATGATAATGGAAAAGAGTATAGAGGTCTACAAGCTATTGAACTTGGAAAACAACAATCTAAATTAAACGAGGGATACATAACAGATAAAAAAGTAGAAAACTCAATCAGAAAATATCAAAAGATATTTAATAATCCAAATAATATTGTAAAAGATGAAAATGGTTTTTCAAATTTTAAACAAGATGTTTATTTGAGATTCTTTTACCCAAATAAAACTTTTTATAACTTTATAACAGAATCATATAGTGAACCAAATGATATTAATTCTATGATACTTCAATCAATATCATTAAAAAATAGAACTAATTTTTATAAGTTTAGAAATGAAAAGGTAAATACAATATTAAATAGTGAATATTCAGATGGAAATTATACACAAAAAGAAAAAGAATTTTGGTTATCTAAGAATAAGAAAATAAATGAACCCTATTTAAATGGATATTATGAAGGATGGAATTATTTTTTACTGGGTAGAGACCTACTAATTTTTACTATATTAGCTATATGTATAAGTATAGCTTCTGTATTTTCAGGAGAATATCAATCAGGCACTGATTCAGTCATATTGTCTTCTAAATATGGAAAAACAAAAGTTATAACAGCTAAAATAATAAGTTCCTTTCTATTTGGTACAATTATTTTTACAATAAATACAATTATATCTATTGGAATTCTTCTATTGTCCTTTGGAGTAGATGGATGGAATTTACCATTACAACTTACTGTAAGCTCAACACCATACCCAGTTACATTTTTACAGGCAACTTTATTGAGTATTTTGGTTATCTATATGATATTAATAGCATTAATTGGATTTACACTTTTATTATCCTCTTGCATGAAATCGCCTTTTCCTGTTTTAATTACAGATATAGCGTTACTATTTATACCACTGTTCTTAAAATATAGTGAGACAAATTGGCTATATAATCAGATTCTTCGAATTTTGCCATCAAATGCTATTTCATTCTCATTTTCTGAGTATATAAACTACAGATTTGGAAGCTTAATAATAGATTTACCTACAATGATTATTTTTACAGGTTTAATATTATCAATTATTATTTTACCTTTTATTAAGAATAACTTTAGAAAACATCAAGTTAGTTAAAATACATAATATAAAAATATATAAAAATAATAACATAAAAAAGATATAAACGAAGAATTCTTCATTTATATCTTTTTTAGATTATATTGAAATTAAACTTAGTAATAATTATATAATATGTATTTTAGATGCTATAAATCACAGTTATAAATAGACTGATTTTTGGTAATCAGTTTGTTTATAACATTGAAATATACACTTAGCTCTTTGGTATGGTAGGGTATAGTATTACAGAAAAG
>NZ_JAGWCZ010000037.1:0-7164 GCF_020657855.1 Clostridioides sp. ZZV14-6153
ATGCTTCTGCAGGAAATGAATATGATATTTATCTTACTAAAATAGGTGATTCTTGGAAGATTATGTCTGCAACAATAAAAGTAGAAGAAGATCCAGTAGATTCTTATTTTGATGTTAATAAGGAATTAGGTTATTCAAATGGTAAAGAATTAAAAGATGTAAATGTCAAACAAAATCTAAAGAAGATGTTAGACAAAATGAATGATATAAAAACAAAATTATAAAAAAAAAAGAAATATAGAAAAATTTGCTAGTAAAATTTAATAACTAGAATTATAATTAACTTATATTAAAAAATTAAATATAAAAAAAGACTACTGCTCGTATTAGGTTGACAGACCTTATAACGAGTTAATACCAACTACCGACGAATAGTTAAGTAACAGTAATCTTTTACTATAAGTTACATACTAAATGTTTTGACAGAACATAGAGTATATAAAATATAGCTGTTATCTTCTTAGATATACATAAATTATAAGAGATGAAAGAAAAAAAATCAAGATGATAACGATAAAAGATAAAAATTACGGACTTGTTCAGATAGTAGGACAAGTCTTTTTTAATGTGGTTTTATGAGGAGGAGTATTTGACCAAGAGCAATAGGGACACCCGACAGGGAACACCCTAAAGAGCCGACAAAATACTGGGATTAAGTTTCCACACCATATAAATATGTCTGGTACCATATTGAAGGGGTGAGAGTAGTAACTAGGCACTACAAAATATAAGAGCTAGGGGAGGCAACACTTAGTGGAAATACTCAAATATACTGTCTATTGTCGGGGTGTTGGTAGACTGTGTTAAATCACAAAGTGGAGTATTTACTTGTATCAGTCCAACGTTGTGTGGTCGTAACACACCAATCCTATTGGGTTTGAATGATATGGAAAGTAACCACGGACAGTAGTTCGTGGGTAACTGCGTCCAATTACAAAGCCTTTAGGTTTGCATTAAAAGAATAAGTAGTCAATAAGATTTAAAACATGTATAACAAAATTCGATATAGGTCAAGTCCCTTCTGACTTGGCATATTGAGAATGCGTTAGTAACAACTGAAAGCCGTAGGTTGAAGGCGTAAGTAACCGTTAGGTTATAATGTTATGTAACATATGTAATTAGTATGTATCAAGTATTTAAAGTAATAACTGATTAAAACTAGATACTAAACTGGTGTAACAATCGTTTTGGTGAGTTTCGCTAAGGATTATATATTGTTAAAAGATAGGAAATTTTACATTAAAAAATATGTGTTTTTGGTGGTCTGATAGTGGTCTAAGTGTGTATTTTTGAGTGATTTTATGACCCCAAAAAAATGACCTATAAAATAGATAGTATTTTGATTTTAACCAAAGAGTTTTACTAGGCTTTGCCTAGTTCTCCATGTTCATGAAATAAATGAAATTTATGTAATATGGGGGCAAAAACTCCTTATGCTCTTTTTTTAAAAATAACTTTACAAAACAAACAAATAAGGGCTTATAAAAATAAATAAATACTGGAATATAAAAAAGAAAGTTATAAGGGCTTACAGAGGCACACAGAGCCTTAAAAACATACTTCAAACTGTAAAATTATGTAATTAAAATACTCGTTTTATCATATTTAATTTTACAGAACTTTATTAATAAAAAAGTAGGCAGCTTAAAAAAGTCACCCATTTAAGGTGACTTAATTTTTATATGTAAATTAATAATTGTGATACTATTTTACAAGTGTGCCACATATGCTAATCTTTCCCATGTTCTTGCTCCAACAATACCGTCAACACTTAAACTATTGCTTGATTGGAAACTTCTAACTTTTGTATATGTTTCACTTCCGAATTGACTGTCAACACCTAGAGAATAACCACAAGCTTTAAGTAATATTTGTACTAGATGTACGGGATTACCACTTTCTACTTTATTATACCCTACTAGAGTTGATGTTTTAACAGTATAATTTTTTGTACCAGTTACTTTAAAATATGTGCCATAAAAAAATATATCAAAACCATCTTGACTACCTTTATAATTTTTTAATCCATAACTTTGCATTTCATCAGCTGGTATAAATATTTCAGCTTTAGCTGATGGTGTTATGCCTAGCTCATCACATTTATTTTTATATTTTTCTTTAATTTGTTTTGGAGCATTATCATAAGTAAAGGTATAACCTTCAATATGAATTGTCCATAATGGCTTGTCTGTTTCTGTGTAAGTAGAATTTGTTTCAGTATCTGCGAATGCAATACTGCTTGTTAATGCAAATAAACAACATAGCATTATCAATATTTTTTTAACTTTTTTTAACATAAAAACCCTCCTTTGAATATTATTTAATTATCCTAGAATGTAGGATATTTTAAATGTCAACATGAATTTTATAAACTGAATCTTTCAGTGGAAATTTTTTGTATATTGAATGGTCTAATGATTTATAAGAAACAGAGTCAATAGTCAAATATGTAAGAGAAGATAATAAACACAATATTAATGCTATTATTATGCCTTTTCTACTTTTGGTAACAAACATATTATGTAATCTTTTTTCAAATCCTTTGACTCTATGTAAACCAGTAGAAAATTCATTGTGTATATTTGTATTTCTTTCAATTGAGTTTACAACAGTCATAGCATAACTTTGTCTATCCTCAAGACTACAATCTTTTAAAACTGTTTCATCACAATGCATCTCACAAATATTTTCTACAACTCTATCTAATAGATATACAAGTGGATTAAACCAATAAACACATTTTAAAAATAGGATTAAGTATCTAATATACAAATCTTTGCTTTTATAGTGAGTCAATTCATGTCTTAAAATCCAATTTAATTCTTCTAAAGAATAATCATGTGGAGGTAAAAGAATATATTTTTCAAATAATCCAAAACAAGAGGGATTATCAACTTCATAGGTATATTTCAGTTTTATATGTTCTTTTATTTTAAATTCATTTAATAAATTGCTATAAAGTTTATTTACTTCTATTTCTTCAATATCATATGATAAGTCAACTATTAAGCCTTTGAATTTCAAATATCTTTTGATTGTTCTGATAAAAAGTAATAATGCAATGGTAACCCAAACAAATACAATAATATTTTTAATATTTTCATTGATTGGGAATGTATCTATATTTGAATTAACAAGTAAACTTTTAGTATTTAACTTACTAGTGGAAGACATTGTATATGTGTATGTAAATGGAAAAACCAATTTAGCTATAACAATCATCCAAATATAATAATTAAGTTTTTTACTAAAATTTTTAAGTAAAGTTGTATTCAAAACTATTAAAATACAAATAATTAAACTGCTTATAAGTGTTGAACGAAATAAATTTTGTAAAATTAAATTAACCATATAATCTACCTATTTTATTTTTTATTTTGCATATCTTTAATAAAGCTTTTAAATGTTTTTATTTCTTCTTTGCTAAATTCTTTTTTACTCATTGATTGAAGTAAACTTGTAACAGATTCATTATGTATGTTTTTTAAAAAATCAAAAGTTTCATATTGTAAATAGCTTTCTTTATCAACTAAAACAGTATATGTCGTATATGTTGAATGCTTTTTAGCAGATAAAAAATTTCTTTTTACTAATCTTGATAAAAGTGTAAGTGTTGTGGTCTGCTTCCACTCATGACTCATTATAGAAACTATGTCTTGTGATGTCAATACCTTGTCAGATTGCCAAAATAGCTTCATTATCTTCAATTCAGAAGGTGGTATTTTTTTAAACATAATTAATTCCCCCAGTGCCTTTTTAAAGTTTTTTAATTTTACTTTCATTCTATAAAAATAGAGTGCAAGAGTCAAATTAGTATAATTGTTTTATTCTACAATTATAGAACAAAGTGACCAAAAAGTTCTCTACATAGGTAGAATACAAGGTTTAAATATTTTTAGTTTATTAAAAAATATATGTATTTGTGATTGAGTAAAAACAAGCATAAAAATAAAAAAAAGTAATATTTACTGACCTACAACTGACAAAATGCCTAAAATAAGATTTGAATAAATAGGCTAATATATTGAAAATACTATGTCTTACAAAAAAATGGCATAAAATTAAATCTTTTATGTCCTTTTCTACTGACATGCAAAAAAGTCTTGTAAGTATTGCAATGACTTAGATATAGGGTATTTGAATGTGGAATTGTCGTTTTGTAAAAGAAGTTACCTAAAATAGTAAAAAATATTATTAGTTGATATAAATTATCATGAAAAATACATCCATTTCCATAAGAAAAAAATTTTTGTCTGCATGTAAAAATAGCTATCTCAATGCGTACAAACGTTCTATATTTATAGAGTTATTTGAATGTAAATTATATTTAATATAATATGTTTATCAGCTAAATAGGGGGGTGTATATGGTATATGTAAGTAGAGTAAAAGTTTTCTTTTAGTGTAGTACTTTCATTTCCATCACACAAAAAGTCCTAAAATCGTAAGGTCAAACTACCCCTTAATTAATGGTATTATAAAGTTTATTTTTTTGTTTTGCAATCATGTTTTTAGTCTGTAAATATAGTATTAATAAACTGATTCAAGGATGATTTCGTAAGGGGTGTGGGGGATGATAGATAGAGTTAACTTATATAAAAATGTAAAGCTAGATACAAGTAAGTTTAGTTTAAAGCTAAAAAAGAACTACAATGAATATATAGATTTCAAGACAGGAGAAGTAATTGAATATATTTCATCTTATATACTTGCTTGGAATGGAGTAAGATTTCTATATGCCGTAAATTCAGAGAGAATATATGTAACTGGTAGGCTTGTAATGCTACTCAAACAAGGTAATCATGTACACAATGTAGATGACTTATATAACTATAGGGAAGAGATAAGGCAAAAGGTAAATTATAAGCTTAAAGAGTTATTTAACATAGAGTTAGACATATTAGAGTTTACAGTTGCAAGCATGGAGGTAACATTTAATATTTATAATGTAAATGCAGATTTATATTTAAGACTATTTAATCAAATTATAAAAGACAAAGCTGATAGTAGATATATTAACTACGTAGATAAAAATAACATAGACACAAATACGAGCGTTTATATAAAGTCTAAAAATAATTATAAGAGCAACATAAATAAAACATACACTATTAATTTCTACAACAAATTAGAGCAACTTAAAACATTAAAAAGTAAAGTAGATATGTATAAGAGTAGTATAAATATAAATGAGATTGATTTGGAGCTTGCGACTAATACTTTAAGATTAGAGGTTAAGTGTGCAAATTATGAACTCAAAAAGTATGGTAAGACATTTAAAACATACTATGATGATATATACATATGCAGAGATATAGTTCTAACTAAGTATAAGAGATTCATCTGTAGCACTAGACTAGACTTTTACAATTACTTTGAAGCTAAAAAAATAGTACAAGAAACAAATAAGTTGAAGAAGAATAGTAAAAAGAAGCTATTGCAATATTTAGAACTAAGATATGCTAAAAAGAAAAAGTATAGCAAGGAAGAATTAAAGAAATATTTTAAGATGTTAGAAGCTTTAAACATAGCACCTGCACTTATTCCGACTATTTACAAAACAAACAAACTAGAGAGTCCAATTAGATTGCTAGATAATAAATTGTTTGATTTAAAGGATGTTCATAGATAGAATAAGAATATAATTGTAATACATATGTATTACAATTATATTTAAGAGGTGAAATATTATGAACTGGAATGATTTAAAAAAATGCGATATTAATGACATTGTAGGATATATAAATGAAAAATTGATTAAATACAAAAGTCTTAAAAAAGTTTCAGATAAATTAGAGATTAATGAAAGCACAATAAGAAAATATCTAAATAGCAAGGGTTACAGAAGAAAAGAAAATCAATTCGTACTTTTAGAATACACATGTAATCCCCGAAGTAATACAGCTAAAAATAAAGAAAATAATTCAATTAGCAATCATGATGATATAAGTAATATAGATGTAATATCAACTCCAAAATTAAAAGAAAATATGCTTTATATATCACAAGAAACAGAAACTTTAAAAGAAATGATAGAATGGTTTAAAATTAATAAAACTGGTAAATCAAATTCAGATGTTATTGAATTAAGAGAAGGAATAAATATAGATTTACCTGAAGCACCAATTAAAAGAACTACTATTAGAATTAATGAAAAGATATGGGACGAGTTTGATATTTTGGTTGAAGAAAATAAACCATATGATAAGCATGACCTAATGGGACAAGCCTTAAAAGAATTTATTGATAGATATAAAAAATAAAAATATTCTCAGAATAAAGGTAATTATTCTGAGAATATTTTTATTTTATTGACAAAATAATTCTACTATTGTACAATCACATTAATGATACTACATAAATAGAATGTTAATTTAACAATATTTACATAAAAAGTTTATACATTTCAAATCACTTACTTAATTTAATTACTCATATCACATAAGTCCAAATAATAAATTAAATTTGTTTAAAAAGTAATGCTTCAGTTAAAATGAGTTTGAATTTTTTAGTTCTTTTACTAAAATCAATGTTTTGTTTCATTTTCAACGATTTATGCTACAAAATATTATACATTAAGAAAACTAAGTATGGGTACTAATTTCGGTTTTACCGATTTAGCTATACAATAAACTCATTTAAATATATTTGAGTTTAAAATTGAATTACATAACTTAAAAAAGAGGGGGATTTAATTATGTTTAAAAAATTTAAAAAAGCACTTTTATGTTGTATATGTGCTTCAGTTGTCATTGGTGGCACTAATATCGTAAGTTATGCAACAGATGATATTACTGAAAAGGAAAAAGAATCTATAAAAAGTACAGTAGAGACCTTTGTAAAAGAGGATTATAATTTTAATGGTGGAAAAAATAATTTTTCAACATTAGGCTCGGATGACTTTAAAGAGTATTTAAAAGCTAGAAATGATTTTAAACAAGCTAATAATGACTATCAAGATTATAAACCAATTGATTCAAAGTATACTTTTGATTTTGAAAAAATAGAAAAAGATAGTGATAATGTTAAAGTCGATGTTTATGTGTCAGAAACTTTTTCTTATGACTTAGAGGGCAAAAGAGAAAATGATGCTTCTGCAGGAAATGAATATGATATTTATCTTACTAAAATAGGTGATTCTTGGAAGATTATGTCTGCAACAATA
>NZ_JAGWCZ010000038.1:0-5531 GCF_020657855.1 Clostridioides sp. ZZV14-6153
TATTGTTATCAAAATATCTGGCTTTATGGTTTGTTTCTTGTTTTATAAATTAACCTACTGTTTAATTTTCAAAGTTCTTTATGTTTATGCCCTTTTCTTGAGGACAAGTATTACTATACCAACTTTTTCTTTTAGAGTCAACAACTTTTTTTACATTTTTTATTTTTAAATTACCACTTTACCTCTCTATTGTAATATTATCCACATTATAAACAACTGATTCATATTGTTTTAACTTATTATATTAAATATTATCCACATTATAAACATATTTATCCACATATTACATAATTTATTATTTTTTGAATAAAGATAAATCCATATGTATAATCATTTCTCATTAGTCTGCTTATTTATATGATAAAATATGTTTACAACTTGAAAACTTTAGTTGAAAATGCTTACTTTAGTAGCAGCATTATTTTATCTCAAAAATATTAATAATAATATTAGTAGTAATAATAGTACACAAGCATATAATTTTATTAAAGTATTTATCAATACCTTAATATTTACTTCATAAATTTGTAGATTAACTAAAACGCTCACAATCTAACTAAATATTTTAGTTTCCTAGCCGAGAATCGATTAAACAATTTTTAATTTTTGAAACTCTATCTAAAAAGAATATACATTAAAACAAACTAATATATTATAAAACCAAAGCTATAACAGTTAATCTAATATAATTACATTTTATATAACACGTAATTAAACAAAAACTTTTTACATAAAAATAGACGAAGGTAAATATATTTTTATATTTACCTTCGTCTATTTACGTTCTATTCTGCTATAGATAAATCGTCTTTCATATACTGCTCAATTAAAAACACTTTTTTATACTTTAGGCTCTTCTGAACATCAATTATTCTTTGATTTGATGAACCTCTAAATTTTAAACTTATATCTTTTTTTTCATCTATAAATCTTCCGTCTACTAAAACATCAATCTGCTTTAATAGGTTCAAGTTTTTGAAATATGCACTATTTTTTTTATCTAGTAGTTGTTCAAATGTAAATCCTGTATAGGACCATACATCTAATCCAGTCTTTTTAGCTTCTTTTGCTATTTCTTCTAATGGTTCTGGTTGTAAAAATGGCTCTCCACCTGATAGTGTAATACCCTTTTGTAATTTTAGTGACTTTATCTCATTTATAATTTCTTTTGTATCCATATAAAAGCCACCACATAAATTATGTGTTTGAGGATTATGACATCCTTTACAATTATGAACACATCCTTGAGTCCATATTACCATTCTTAACCCTGGTCCATCAACTATACTGTCATGACTTATAGTAGATGACATTCTTATCTTCATAACTTATTCCTCCAAATAAAACTATCTATGTTTTACCCTATCTTTAACTTCAGCTTTTTTT
The DNA here is from genome assembly GCF_020657855.1 of Clostridioides sp. ZZV14-6153. Taxonomy (NCBI): domain Bacteria; kingdom Bacillati; phylum Bacillota; class Clostridia; order Peptostreptococcales; family Peptostreptococcaceae; genus Clostridioides; species Clostridioides sp. ZZV14-6153. Next base: position 1,387 of record NZ_JAGWCZ010000038.1, read on the forward strand.
GCATTGTTAAATCTGTCAACTGTACCAACTAAATATCCTGTTATTCGTCTTATTCTTTCAAATTTAATATCACTTTCATCTTCATTTCTTCCACATACAGGACATATATTACTTGCTATTACTCCCGAGAAACCACATATAGGGTCTCTATCCACAGGATGATTTATACTTCCGTATCCTATACCCAAATCTTTCATTGCTTTTATGACAGTTTCAAAAGCTTCTAAGTTATCAGATGGATCTCCATCTAGTTCTACATATGTTATATGACCTGCATTAGTAAATTCATGATATGGAGCTTCTATCTCAATTTTGCTATATGCACTTATATTATAATAAACTGGAACATGGAATGAATTAGTATAATACTCTTTATCTGTAATACCTTTAATTTCTCCATATACTTTCTTGTCTATTTTAGTAAATCTTCCTGAAAGACCTTCTGCTGGAGTACCCATCAAAGAGAAATTTAATTTATATTTGTCTGTAGCTTCATCCATTTTATGTCTCATATATGACACTATTTTTAGTCCTAACTCTTGTGCTTCCTTACTTTCTCCATGATGTTTACCTGTAAGAGCAATAAGACATTCTGCTAAACCTATAAACCCAATAGTCAATGTTCCTTGCTTTATTACTTCTTTTAATGTGTCTTCTGGTCCCAAATCATCAGAATCTTTCCATACACCTTGCCCCATTAAAAATGGGAAGTTTTTCATTTTTTTATTTCCTTGAACTTCAAGACGCTCTAATAATTGTTCTATAATTAGGTCCAATTTCTCATCTAGTTCTTTAAAAAACTCATCTAAATTAGTTTTATCATTTTTTATAATTCCATGTTTTATACCTAATCTTGGAAGATTGACAGTAGTAAAAGATATATTTCCTCTGCCACTAACTGTTTCTGGTCCACATACATTACTAAGTACTCTTGTTCTACAACCCATATATGTAGCTTCTGTATCTGGATCTCCTGCTTTATAATATTTAGCATTAAAAGGAGCATCTAAAAAGCTAAAGTTAGGAAATAATCTTTTAGCTGATACCCTACATGATAACTTAAATAAATCATAATTAGGATCTTCAGGATTTAAATTTACACCTTCTTTAACCTTAAATATCAATATTGGGAAAATTGGTGTCTCTCCATTACCTAAACCTCTTTCTTGTGATAATAATAGATTCTTAGTTACCATTCTTCCTTCTTCAGAAATATCTGTTCCAAAATTTACACTTGAAAATGGTACTTGTGCACCTGCTCTAGAATGCATTGTATTTAAGTTATGTATAAATGCTTCCATAGATTGATATGTCTTTTTATCAGTTTCTTTATATGACTCTTCAAATGCAAAGTTTTGCATGTTCTTTATAAGTTCTTCATCAATATTAAATGTTTCTCTTAGTTTTTCTTTTTCAGAGTTTAAATACAATTCATCTTTTTTAAGACCAACTTTTTTATTTGTTTCTTTCTCTGTTCTATATACTATGTCCTTTATTGCTTCATTATTTTCAATTCCTTTAAACAATTTTAATGCTTTAGCTAAGTTTCCTATGTAGAATTTTTTAAATGTCTTATACACACCTTCAGACAAACCATAATCGAAAAATGGTATACTTTGACCTCCATGTTGATCATTTTGATTACTTTGTATCGCAATTGCAGCTAAAGCTCCATAACTCATTATATCTTGTGGTTCTCTTAAGAAACCGTGACCAGTTGAAAAACCATCCTCAAATAGTTTTTTAACATCTATCTGACAACAAGTTAATGTTCCCATATTTAAAAAGTCCATATCATGTATATGTATATCTCCATTATCATGTGCGAAAGAATGTTCTGGCTTTAATATATGAGTCTTACAAAATTCTTTGGATACAGTACTTCCATATTGTAACATTGTTCCCATAGCTGTATTACCATTGATATTTGCATTTTCTCTTTTTATATCAGCATCTTCTGCATCCTCAAAAGTAATTTCCTCTATTGCCTTCATTAATCTTGTTTTTGAATTTCTTATTCTATTTCTTTCAGTTCTATATACTATGTACTCTTCACTAGTTTTTGCATGACCTGTTTCTATAAGAACCTTAACTACAGAATTTTGTATGTCTTCAACACTTGGAACTGATTCAGAATATTTATGATTTAGCAACTTTATTACTTCTTGAGTTAGTTGCTCAGATAACTTATAATCAGGTACAATACCTTCTCTTTCTGCAACATTTGTTGCTGCTAAAAATATAGCTCTTGTTATTCTATCTTCATTAAATGGAATCACTCTTCCATCTCTCTTTTTTACAAACTCAACCAATTAAAAAAACCTCCTATTACTATATATTGTATTTTATTAATCTACATACCACTATATGTAGTATATTAAGTCTAAAAAAATCCCCTTCAACTAAGTTAAAGGGATTATCTTAATAATTACTATATTAAGATTACCAAATTTGTACATAATAGTCAAACTAACGCAAATCATTGCAAATACTATGTAGATATTTTGAACATCAGCGTTTGTAACAACTTTGGAAGTCAAAATTTTTTTCTCTTTTTTTTACACTAATTTTAGGCAAAAAATACTTATTTTCATATGTATTAATATATATATCTACAAATTTCCTTATGTACATTTTTCAAATTTGTCGTATAATATAAATAATAATTTAAAAGGGGGCATTTTATGTTATCAAAAAGACTAAACTTTATAACTCCATCCTATACAATAGGTATTAGTTCAAAAGTTAAAGAAATGGAAAGTGACGGAATTAAAATAATCAACCTTAGTATAGGAGAGCCTGATTTCAATGTACCTAATGTTGCAAAATCTTATGGAATTGACTCTTTAAATAAAGATTGTACTAAATATGATTTAGTTCCTGGATTGAAAATACTTAGAGAAGAAATCTGTAAAAAACTTATGGAAGAAAATAACTGTAGATATTCAATAGATGAAATAGTTATATCAAGTGGAGCTAAAAATTCTATAACAAACACTTTGCTAGCGTTAACAGATGATGGAGATGAAGTGTTATTGCCAAAACCATATTGGGTTAGTTATCCTGAAATGGTTAAATTAGTTAATGCTATTCCAGTTTTTATTGACACTAAAAAAGAAAATGGATTCAAATTAACAAAAGAAGAACTTGAAAAATCTATAACAAGCAAAACAAAAATTCTTGTAATAAATAATCCTTCAAATCCTACTGGTAGTGTCTATACAAGAGATGAGTTGATTGAAATTGTAAAAGTATGTATACAGAATAAAATATATATTTTGGCAGATGAAATATATGAAAAAATCTGTTACACTGGAAATTTCACATCAGTTGCTTCATTAAGTGAAGAAGCAAAAGATATAACTATAACTGTAAATGGTTTTTCTAAATCAGCTGCTATGACTGGATTAAGATTGGGCTATACTGCTTCTAATAAAGCCATCGCTAAAGCAATGAGCTCTATACAAGGACATCTTATATCACATCCAAGCTTAACATCACAATACATAGCATATGGAGCTTTAAAAGATTGCTCGACTGATATATATGATATGGTTAAAACATATAAATCTAGAAGAGATTTAATCACATCTAAATTAGATTCTATCGAAAATGTAGAGTATGTAAATCCAGATGGTGCGTTTTATGCTTTTATAGACCTTTCTAAGATAGCTGAAAAGTTTAAATACAAAGATAGTTTTTCTATAGAATTTTGTAATCAATTTTTAGAAGAATACAATGTAGCAGTTGTTCCTGGAATAGCATTTGGTATGGATAAATATATTCGTATATCTTATGCTTGTAATGAAAATACTTTCTTGGATGGATTAGATAAATTAAAAGAATTTGTATCTAAGATAATGGCATAATAATTTTAATCAAACAATTTTTAAATTATAAGATATTAGATGATAATTAATAGATTGTGTATCTATATAATATATTTAACATCGTAATTAAAAACTTAAATAAAATAAAAACCTATTGATTTTCATATCAATAGGTTTTTATTTTATTTCTTATATTAATCTAGAATTTTATTTTAAACTTTAAATCAATACGACAAATAAAAAAATTACGTGGCTACGTCCTACTCTCCCAGGCAGTTTCCCACCAAGTACCATCAGCGCTAGAGAGCTTAACTT
>NZ_JAGWCZ010000039.1:0-3080 GCF_020657855.1 Clostridioides sp. ZZV14-6153
GTATTGGAACTTTAGTACTTGGAATTGCTTCTATCATAATTGGTATTACATTATTTAAGAAATTCACTTTTATTAAAAATACTACTGCAATAATTGTTGGCTCTTTCATATACCAATTCACTATATACTTTGCAATGAGTTTAGGTATGTTATCAACTGATTTAAAACTGATAACTGCCATAGTTATAATAGCTTTCTTAGCTACTGGTAATTTAAATATCTCACTAAAAAAAACAAGTGCAAAGCTAGTACCAAAAATAAATCTGAAAAAAGAGGTGTTATAGATGTTACAAATTAAAAATATTTCAAAGAGTTTCCCAAATCCATATGGTCAACCCAACACTATATTTGAAAATTTATCTCTTAGTATAGAAGATGGTGAATTTGTAAGTATCATAGGTAGTAATGGAACTGGTAAATCTACTTTATTAAATATAATATCGGGTCTTATAAAAGAATCCTCTGGTGAAATCACTTTAGATAATACTAATATAACAAATTTAGCTGAACATAGAAGAACTCAAATAGTAAGTAGAGTTTTTCAAGACCCAAGTTTAGGAACTTGTCCTTCTATGACAGTTAGAGAAAATTTATCTCTTGCTCTTAATAAGGGGAAATTGCTAAATTTAAAGAGATGTCTTCGTCATAAAACAAATGACTTAGAGCACTTACTTGAAGGAATTTCTCTAGATTTAAAAAAATACCTAGATATTAAAGTACAGTATCTTTCAGGAGGTCAAAGACAATCACTTTCACTAATTATGTCTAGCTTAGCAAGCCCTAAGGTTCTATTATTAGATGAACATACAGCGGCACTTGACCCAAAGACATCAAATGAAGTAATTGAATTAACTGATAAAATTGTAAGAGAAAAAAATATAACTACTCTTATGGTAACTCACAACTTAAAGCATGCACTTCAATATGGAGATAGATTAATAATGCTTCATAAAGGTGAAGTTGTTTTAGATGTAAATGGTAGAGAAAAAGAAAAATTGACTATAGAAGAAATCTTAGAAAAATTTGAATATGCTGTTTAAAAAATAGCTATCACAATAATTTAATCTTAGTTTATTTACAAATTGGTTTATTTATAAAATATTTTTAATATCATAATATTTTTAGCAATACTACAACAATTCATATGAATATATGAACATATATAATAACAAAATTTTTGAGGGGGATATAAAAATGATTAATAAAAAAAGAATAGTAAGTTTAATTGTAGCAGGAGTACTAGGAGTATCAATGCTCACTGGATGTTCTCAAAATGGAGGTTCTGATACTTCAAAAGACAAAGAAAAAACAGACAATAAAGAAATAAAAAATATAGGAATCACTCAATTAGTAGAACATCCATCTTTAGATAAGGCAAAACAGGGATTCATAAAGGCACTAAAAGATAAAGGTTATAAGGATGGAGATAATATAAAAATAGACTTCCAAAATGCTCAAAATGATATGCCTACTACACAAAGTATCGCAAGTAAATTTGTATCTGATAAAAAAGATTTGATATATGCTATATCTACACCTTCAGCTCAAGCAGCTTATAATGCTACTAAAGATATACCTATAATCATGACTGCTGTTACAGACCCTGTAGAGGCTGGATTAGTTAAATCTCTTGAAAAACCAGGTGGAAATGTTTCAGGTACATCAGATTATCTTTCAATTGATAAAACACTAGAATTGGTTAAAACTTTAACTCCAAAAGCAAAGAAAATAGGTGTTATATACAATACTAGTGAAGTTAATTCAAAAATACAAGTTGATTCTCTACATGATTATGCTAAGAAAAATAATTATGAAGTTGTTGAAAAAGGAATCAGTTCTTCAAGTGAAGTTAACCAAGCTATTTCTAGTTTAGTTGGCAAAATAGATGTTTTGTATGTTCCTACTGATAATTTAATAGTTTCTTCTATGCCTATAGTTTCTAAAGTAGCTAATGAAAACAAAATACCTATAATAGCTTCTGAAGAAGGCTCTGTATCATCTGGTGCTTTAGCTTGTTGTGGAATAGACTATGAAAAACTAGGTTACAAGGCTGGAGAGCTTGCTATTGAAGTGTTAGAGGGTAAACCTGTTGGTGATATACCTGTTACTATGTTAGATGAAACTGAAATAATAATCAATGAAGATACACTAAAAGCACTTGACATGCAAAAGCTATCAGCAGATAATATAAAGTATATAAAGTCAGATAAAAATGCAAAATCTGCAGAGTAAAATGTAGTAAATTCAAAAAAGTAGGTAATATGAAAACTTTATATAGTAAGTACTCTTATCCACCCTAACCCTTTGAAAATTGTACTTATTGTAGCAATTTATTGCATATAAAGTTATTCATTTTCCATAAAAGTCGTCTATTTTGACGACAGATTATGAAAGTTGTATAACTTTCTAATCATTATTTGAGCTGTCTAAATAGAAATTTAAATTTCTTAGACAGCTTTTTTTTATAAATTTTAATAGCTACAGCTCTATCTTAATCCATATTTTCCTTTAATTAGATATTTTTTCACAAAAATTCCATTTAATTTACAAGTTTAGGATAACGTTTTTTTCAATTGATGTATTCTCTTTTAAAAATTCTATGTATATACTATGTAGTATCTTAATTAAATTTAGCAGTTGACTTTTATTATTGTATAATTTATAATTTATAACAAGTCAAGAATACATATAATTTTCTGACTAATTAAAATATTAAAAGGGAGAGATAATTATGAATACTTTATTAAACAATAAAAAATATTATTATTACTATAGCCACTATTTCTAGGGTTTGTACCTACGTTTTAACATAGATACAGACCCCTTAAGACTAGCAAAACTTTGGGATTGTATCTATGTAGGCTATATTGTTTATAGAGTTTTCATTTAACTATATAAGAGCCACGTAGATTATACTATGTGGCTTATTCGTGTTTTTACCACATAGTTGTGTATACTATGTGGTTTTTTTATATACAAAATTAGCAAATAATTAAAATTATAAAAATATTTTCAAAGGAGTGTTTTATTTATGTCAGGTATTATATCTGTAATGACGCAAAGTTTAATTTTATCAATCA
>NZ_JAGWCZ010000040.1:0-1977 GCF_020657855.1 Clostridioides sp. ZZV14-6153
CGTAGTAGCTTAGGCAAGGCGAGGTTCAGTGAAGAAGGAAAAATCTCGATATGGATATATTTGACCATATTTTGAGTGGCAGGTTAAACATATGAAGATAAATATAAAATCAACTTTAAATGAATTTATTAAAAATAATAATCTTTTTGAGGATAATGAAATCTTATCATATCTTCCCAATATAACAATAGATACAGACTCTATAAAAACTATAATGATTAACGAAGTTGTCCCAAGTAATCCTAATGATGATTTTTATAGTTTAGATGAGCATGCTGACTACTTAAAAACTACAATCCCTTTATTCCAAAATGCAGGTACAAAAATATCTAGCATAAATGATATTTTAAATCTAGGCATATATATAACTAATGCAGTAAAATTACCTAAAACAGAATATACAATAACTCGTGACACTATTCAATCGCACATGCCTATTTTAGAAAAAGAAATTAAATTATTCAGTAATCTAAAAGTAATAATGTTGATGGGAGATGTAGCAAAAAAATCTTTTAATATGATTACTAAAAAACATACAAAAAAGAATGCAGTTCCTTCTATTTCAACATATAAACTTCGTAATAGCGAACTTTATTATGACAATTTACGAATATTTCCATCATATATTATGACTGGTGGAAACTTATTGATTGAAAAATCAAAATTCGAAATGGCCTCAGAAGATATTCAAAAAATGATAGAACTTATAAAATAATAAAAAAGTGCCTCATCAAAAACGCTTTGAGGCACTCTACTTTTCAAGCTATAATGTATAATTATATTATTCTTTTTTATAGTAAGTTTAAATTTTTCTTTAATATTATTTATCACTAACTTTTAATATTGTCCATCATTAAATAAATTAAACTTATCTATTTATCTAAAAATATATCCTTCACAGTAACGTCTGGATGGTGATACTTCTTCCTATCTGTCAAAAACGATTTTTTTATATTAATTGCCTCTTTGGGACACCAATGGAAACAGGCTAAACACCTTTCACACTCATTACCCCACTTTGGCTTTCTGTCAACTATACTTATGTTTTCTAATGGGCAAACTCTTTTGCATGTCCCACACCCATTACACTTATCTTCTGCAAAAAATTTAGTAGTGGCAATCTGCATGTTTTTACCCACTAGACGAAGTGTAAAACTGTCTACATATGACTTTAAATTGTTTTTTCCTTCTATCTTTCCACTCTCTAAGTTGTTGATACACTTTGTTATTTCTGACACTCTATTAGTAAAGTTTCTTAGTCTCTCTTCTTCAACATCTCGAGGTGTTGTCAAAGCATTTCCAGGCATATCAATTACAAAACCAGCAGATAGCTCTTTTCCTTTTTTCTTAAGTAATTTATTTATAGTAAACAAACTATGGCCAGCCACTCCATTACATGTAGCAATAGCATACATATCGGGATTACTATTAAAATTTAATTTATCTATAAAAGACTTTACTATATCAGGAACATCAGCAAAATAAACTGGAAAAACAATTACCAAGATATCTTCATTTACGTCTATATTTCTTTCTTTTCTATGTATAGCTAAAGGTATTAATTCTCCATTTTCATTTAACATTTCTTTTAAAGTCTTTGAAACCACTAAAGAGTTTCCCGTTCCAGAAAAATAATAAATCTTAGAACTCATCCTTATCCCTCTTTCTATTGTTTTGTATCATCAATGAGTTAAAAAGACTTCTTAAAACATAATTTATACTTATTTACTGAGTTTATCCAAAGCTTCAGTAAATAAAGACAGTTCCTCATCTGAAATAGATTTAAATGTCTCTGTTGCATATATGTCTGCAATTTTATTTAATGGCTCTTCTAATTCTCTGCCTAAATCTGTTAAAAATATTTGAAACTTTCGTCTATCTTTAACATCTACTTTACGAACACTGAACCTCCCATGACTAAAGTCACAGGGTTCCTGCTTCATAGAATTTTGCATACTAAAATATGTCTTACCAATT
>NZ_JAGWCZ010000042.1:0-1593 GCF_020657855.1 Clostridioides sp. ZZV14-6153
TGATAACTTTTTAAAATTATCGAAGTTGATAGCTTCTAATCTATCAAACCTTTTTAACTGGTCAAGTTATTAAGGGTGCAGGGCGGATGCCTTGGCACTAGGAGCCGATGAAGGACGCGATAAGCTGCGATAAGCTTCGGGGAGTTGCACGTAAACTTTGATCCGAAGATTTCCGAATGAGGAAACTCACTTAGAGTAATGTCTAAGTATCATTAAGTGAATACATAGCTTAATGAGGGGAACTCAGGGAACTGAAACATCTAAGTACCTGAAGGAAGAGAAAGAAATTCGATTCCGTAAGTAGCGGCGAGCGAACGCGGAATAGCCCAAACCAATAAAGTTTTCTTTATTGGGGTTGCGGACATATCTTAAACGAAGAGGTATCGTAATTGAAGAGGTTTGGAAAGACCCACCACAGAAGGTAATAGTCCTGTATGTCAAACGAGAAAACTTCAGATATGATCCAGAGTACCACGGGACACGTGAAACCCTGTGGGAAGCAGGAGGGACCACCCTCCAAGGCTAAATACTACCTAGTGACCGATAGCGTATAGTACCGTGAGGGAAAGGTGAAAAGAACCCCGGGAGGGGAGTGAAATAGAACCTGAAACCCTGCACTTACAAGCTGTGGAAGCACATTTCTTGTGTGACCGCGTACTTTTTGTAGAACGGGCCAACGAGTTACGTTAAGTAGCAAGGTTAAGCACTTAAGGTGTGGAGCCGTAGCGAAAGCGAGTTTTAACTGAGCGTTCAGTTACTTGACGTAGACCCGAAACCGGGCGACCTACCCATGAGCAGGATGAAGCGAAAGTAAAATTTCGTGGAGGTCCGAACCCACGAGCGTTGAAAAGCTCGGGGATGACTTGTGGGTAGCGGTGAAATTCCAATCGAGCCCGGAGATAGCTGGTTCTCCCCGAAATAGCTTTAGGGCTAGCCTCAAGGTGAGAGATACGGAGGTAGAGCACTGAATGTCCTAGGGGGTATTGCACCTACCGAAGACTATCAAACTCCGAATGCCGTCATCTTATACTTGGGAGTCAGACTGTGGGTGATAAGATTCATAGTCGAAAGGGCAACAGCCCAGATCGTCAGCTAAGGTCCCTAAATGTAAGTTAAGTGGTAAAGGATGTGGGATTGCACAGACAACCAGGATGTTGGCTTAGAAGCAGCCACTCATTCAAAGAGTGCGTAATAGCTCACTGGTCGAGTGATCCTGCGCCGAAGATTTCCGGGGCTAAAACTTACTACCGAAGCTACGGCATCAGTAATGATGGGTAGGGGAGCTTCCCATACGGGTTGAAGCATGACCGTAAGGACATGTGGACAGTATGGGAGTGAGAATGTTGGCATGAGTAGCGAGATGTGGGTGAGAATCCCACAGGCCGTAAACCCAAGGTTTCCAGGGGAAGGTTCGTCCGCCCTGGGTTAGTCGGGACCTAAGCTGAGGCCGAAAGGCGTAGGTGATGGACAACAGGTTGATATTCCTGTACTACCGATAACCGTTTGAGAGATGGGATGACACAGTAGGATAAGCTAAGCACACTGTTGGTTATGTGTGCCCAAGCATTGAGGCAGTCAGAGTAGGTAAATCCG
>NZ_JAGWCZ010000043.1:0-1392 GCF_020657855.1 Clostridioides sp. ZZV14-6153
TATTGTTGCAGACATAATCTTCCAAGAATCACCTATTTTAGTAAGATAAATATCATATTCATTTCCTGCAGAAGCATTATTTTCTATTTTATCCTCTAAATTATAAGAAAAAGTTTCTGATACGTATAAATTAACATTAACAATATTACTATTCTTTGTTATATTTTTAAAATCAAAGGTATACTCTGTATTGATCACTTTATAAGCTTGATTGTCATTATTAGCCTTTTTTAAATCATTTCTAGCTTTTAAGTATTCTTTGAAACCATCAGAGCCTACATTTGAAAAATTGTTTTTTCCGCCATTGAAATTATAATCCTCTTTTACAAATATCTCTACTACCTTTTTTATAGAATTTTTATCATTTTCATTGAGTTCATTCTCAATTATTTGATTTTCTATTTCTTTAGAAATAGAATTTTTGTTATTTATAATAAATAGAATTCCTATAACAAGAAAAACAACTAAAACAAGAAAGACTATTTTTTTCAATACATTAGACATTAGATTTCCTCCTATAATAATTATTTGATAAATTAGAAAATAAAAACGGATTAAATTATAATTTAATCCGTTCTATTTTCTAATTTAAAGTTGTTAAATGAACATAAGATCTATCATATTGACTTGAAGGAGCTGCTGTATTAATAGGAACCATCCATCTATCAGCAGTATGACTTGCTATTTTAAAATTAGAACCTGGCCCAACTACTATATATGTATGAAACCATGTCCCATTATGTATAAAAGTTAAATCACCTAGTTGAAGAGTAGAACCATATTCGATTGCATGTCCTCCAGGACCTCTATAACCATTTTCATTTCTAACAACAAACGCTCTTAAATAATGTGCTTGAGCCCATGCATCTCCATAAGTTGGTTGTATATGTATTGAATCTGGTTCTAATGACCAAGTTCTATTTTTCCCATCTATTTTTATAGAATGACTCTTATCAGCTCTTGCACCAGCTTTTCTCAGTGCTTGAGATGCATAATTTGCACAATCAGCTTTAAATGAAAGATAGTTAGGATTACGTCTACTTTCTCTATAGGCATATGCATAGTCATAAATAGCTTGACGTTGGCTACTAGTTATAGCTCCAAGTTTCGGAGTACTCTCTTCCTTTAAGTTTGGATCTACATCTTCTAAAGATACTGGAGGTTCAGAAGATATATTAACCTTTAATTCTTCAATCTTATCTAACATTTTTTTTAGATTATCTTTTCTTGTATTAGCATCAATCTTATTTTTTTGTACATATCCAAATTCTTGATTTACATCAAAGAAACAATCTATTGGATCCACACCTACATCTATTGTTGCAGACATAATCTTCCAAGAATCACCTATTTTAGTAAGATAAATATCATATTCATTTCCTGCAGAAGCAT
>NZ_JAGWCZ010000044.1:0-1370 GCF_020657855.1 Clostridioides sp. ZZV14-6153
TTTGACAATGCTGGGATGTGATGGGGAGCGAAATTTAGTAGCGAAGTAGCTGATTTCACACTGTCAAGAAAAGTCTCTATCGAGGTTAAAGGTACCCGTACCGCAAACCGACACAGGTGGGTGAGGAGAGTATCCTAAGGCCCGCGAGAGAACTGTTGTTAAGGAACTCGGCAAAATGACCCCGTAACTTAGGGATAAGGGGTGCCACCATACGGTGGCCGCAGAGAATAGGCCCAAGCGACTGTTTACCAAAAACATAGGTTTCTGCTAAGTCGCAAGACGATGTATAGGAGCTGACGCCTGCCCGGTGCTGGAAGGTTAAGGGGATCTGTTAGAGCAATCGAAGCAGTGAACTTAAGCCCCAGTAAACGGCGGCCGTAACTATAACGGTCCTAAGGTAGCGAAATTCCTTGTCGGGTAAGTTCCGACCCGCACGAAAGGCGTAACGATTTGGGCACTGTCTCAACAACAGACTCGGTGAAATTGTAATTCCGGTGAAGATGCCGGATACCTGCGACAGGACGGAAAGACCCCATGGAGCTTTACTGTAGCTTGACATTGGGTCTTGGTACTACATGTACAGGATAGGTGGGAGGCTTTGAAACCAGGACGCCAGTTTTGGCGGAGCCATCCTTGGGATACCACCCTTGTAGTACTGGGACTCTAACCATAGGCCATGAATCTGGTCTTGGGACACTGTCAGGTGGGCAGTTTGACTGGGGCGGTCGCCTCCCAAAAGGTAACGGAGGCGCTCAAAGGTTCTCTCAGTACGGTCGGAAATCGTACGTAGAGTGTAAAGGCAAAAGAGAGCTTGATTGCAAGACATACAGGTCGAGCAAGGATGAAAATCGGACTTAGTGATCCGGTGGTTCTGCGTGGAAGGGCCATCGCTCAACGGATAAAAGCTACCCTGGGGATAACAGGCTTATCTCCCCCAAGAGTCCACATCGACGGGGAGGTTTGGCACCTCGATGTCGGCTCATCACATCCTGGGGCTGTAGTAGGTCCCAAGGGTTGGGCTGTTCGCCCATTAAAGTGGTACGCGAGCTGGGTTCAGAACGTCGTGAGACAGTTCGGTCCCTATCCGTCGCAGGCGTAGGAAATTTGAGGAGACCTGTCCTTAGTACGAGAGGACCGGGATGGACGTACCTCTGGTGTACCAGTTGTTCTGCCAAGGGCATGGCTGGGTAGCTATGTACGGAATGGATAAGCGCTGAAAGCATCTAAGCGCGAAGCCAACTTCAAGATAAGATTTCCCACCGCAAGGGTAAGACCCCAGAAAGACTATCTGGTTGATAGGTCGAAGGTGTAAGTGCAGCAATGTATTTAGCTTATCGATACTAATAGGTCGAGGACTTGACCAATATTTA
>NZ_JAGWCZ010000045.1:0-758 GCF_020657855.1 Clostridioides sp. ZZV14-6153
GAAGAGTTATTAGAACTAGTAGAAATGGAAGTAAGAGATTTATTAACAGAATATGATTTCCCAGGAGATGATACTCCAATAATAAGAGGATCAGCATTAATGGCATTAGAAGATCCAAAGAGCGAATGGGGAAATAAAATAGTAGAATTATTTGAGCAAATAGATGAATATATACCAGCACCAGAAAGAGATACTGACAAACCATTCTTAATGCCAGTAGAAGACGTATTCTCAATCACAGGAAGAGGAACAGTTGCAACAGGAAGAGTGGAAAGAGGAGTATTAAAAGTACAAGACGAAGTAGAATTAGTAGGATTAACAGAAGCACCAAGAAAAGTAGTAGTAACAGGAGTAGAAATGTTCAGAAAATTATTAGACCAAGCACAAGCAGGGGATAATATAGGAGCATTATTAAGAGGAGTACAAAGAAACGAAATAGAAAGAGGACAAGTACTAGCAAAAACTGGATCAGTAAAAGCACACACAAAATTTACTGCAGAAGTATATGTACTTAAAAAAGAAGAAGGTGGAAGACATACACCATTCTTTGATGGATATAGACCACAATTCTATTTCAGAACAACAGATGTAACAGGAGCTTGTAAGTTACCAGATGGAATAGAAATGGTAATGCCTGGAGATAACGTAACAATGGAAGTAGACTTAATAAACTCAATAGTTGTAGAAGAAGGATTAAGATTCTCAATAAGAGAAGGTGGAAGAACAGTAGCTTCAGGAGTTGTTGCTACAATAATCGA
>NZ_JAGWCZ010000046.1:0-737 GCF_020657855.1 Clostridioides sp. ZZV14-6153
CTTCTTTTTTGTATTTTTCTCAATCCCTTTTATATCTCCTAAAACTATTTCACATACTTGTTGCTCTACACAAAAGTTTATAAACTTTCTAGTTGTTTGGTGGTATAAATTTATTAATTGGTTATCTGTTTTAGTTCTAATAGTGTTTTTTAATTTCCATAATCTCTTATATTGTCTACTACCTTTTTTACATCTACTTAATCTTTTAGAGATATAAGCATATATCTTATTTCTAAATTGCTTAATACTTCTACCTTCTCTATTGGATATTATAAGTCCGATACCTTCATTAGTTATACTAGCTATCGAATGTATTTCTCCTAAGTCTACACCTACGGTGTTGTTACCTTTCGGTGTTGGATTAATGATTCCATCATCAAATGTATAATACAAATAATATCCGTTTCGCCATACTATTTCAGCAGTCTTTATATTTTCAATATTAAAATCTAACTCTAAATAGATACCTTTTGACATTGATAACTTTAAGTTACCTTTAGCATTGATATTTATTGCACTAGCTTTGAATGGTATTATATAAAATTTCTTGGTTTTATATGGATACTTTGCCTTGGTATTACCTTTCTTTCTTAACTCTGAAATAGTTTTTCTATTAGCATCAAATTTATCTGATATTGCTTGTATAGTTTGACTATGTATATTGTATTTACCTTTGATTATCTTTTGTATATCATTCTTTTTTATCCATTGTTTATGTTCAAAATAGTATTCTTTGG
>NZ_JAGWCZ010000047.1:0-631 GCF_020657855.1 Clostridioides sp. ZZV14-6153
TTTTCAATATCTTCATCCTCTCTAATCTTTTTCTTGTATTTTCTTAATCTATTATTCCTTTAGAATTGGCATATTGTTTAAGAAATTCAACTTGATTTTTTAAATCATCTTTTTGATTAGAGGTTGAAACCCTTGTATAAATAACTATTTTTCTATTATCTGTTTCTTTACGTATTCCTGTATATTCTAGATATTGTTCATAAGTTTTAAATATATTTCTATTTTCTAAGTACAACTCCTTAAAATGTGTACAATTAAATTGTTTTGTATTTTTAGTATTTATATAAATTTTCAAAATTTATTTACATTCATAAATTGCTCGTCCTTGCTCGTAGATATTATTTCCATAACTATCTATAGCTACTGTAAGTTTAAGGTCTTCTACTACAATCTTTCTTATAGCTTCAGCACCTAAGTCTTCATATGCAATAATTTCACATGATTTTATCGAATTTGAAATGTATGCACCAGCTCCTCCTATTGCTGCAAGATAAACTGCTCCATACTTCTCCATGCCTTGTATAACTTCTTCACTTCTTTTTCCTTTACCTATCCTGAACCTCCCATGACTAAAGTCACAGGGTTCCTGCTTCATAGAATTTTGCATACTAAAATATGTCTTACCAATTCT
>NZ_JAGWCZ010000048.1:0-626 GCF_020657855.1 Clostridioides sp. ZZV14-6153
TGGTGCCCAGAGGCGGAATCGAACCACCGACACGGGGATTTTCAGTCCCCTGCTCTACCGACTGAGCTATCTGGGCAAATGGTGGGCCTAGCTGGACTCGAACCAGCGACCTCACGCTTATCAGGCGTGCGCTCTAACCACCTGAGCTATAGGCCCTTACTTGGTCGAGGTGAAGGGACTCGAACCCCCGGCCCCATGGTCCCAAACCATGTGCGCTACCAAACTGCGCTACACCTCGAAATATTATTTACTATCTTATATTACTCTAAAACTCGTTTTTTTTCAAGTCCTTTTTATTTGGCAGGGGTGGAGGGACTCGAACCCCCGGCGCACGGTTTTGGAGACCGACGCTCTACCAACTGAGCTACACCCCTATGAAGAATAATGGACCTTCAGGGACTCGAACCCCAGACCTACCGGTTATGAGCCGGGCGCTCTAACCAACTGAGCTAAAGGTCCTGGTTGGTCGAGGTGAAGGGACTCGAACCCCCGGCCCCATGGTCCCAAACCATGTGCGCTACCAAACTGCGCTACACCTCGTTTTTTAAATGGCGGAGAAGGAGGGATTCGAACCCTCGCACCGGTTACCCAGCCTAATCCCTTAGCAGGGGATCCTCTTGAGCCAC
>NZ_JAGWCZ010000049.1:0-598 GCF_020657855.1 Clostridioides sp. ZZV14-6153
AAAACAATACATAGAAAATCAAGGAAAGTAGGGATAATATGCTAAGAGCATATAAATATAGATTATATCCAAATAGCGAACAAAAAGAATATTTTGCTAAAACTTTTGGATGTAGCAGACTTATATATAATCTTATGTTATCCGATAGGATTAAAGCATATGAGGAAAACAAGGACTTAGATATTAAGAAAATAAAATATCCTACACCTGCACAGTACAAAAAGGAATATGAGTTCCTAAAAGAAGTTGATAGTTTAGCACTAGCAAATGAACAAATGAATTTAGATAAAGCCTACAAAAACTTTTTTAGAGATAAATCAGTAGGTTTTCCTAAATTCAAATCTAAGAAAATAAACTATCATAGTTATACTACTAACAACCAAAAAGGTACTGTAAGGATTGAAAATGGATATATAAAATTACCTAAACTAAAATCGATGGTTAGGATAAAACAACATAGAATGTTTGATGGAGAAATAAAGAGTTGTACTATATCGAGAACACCAGGTAATAGATATTATATTTCTATATTAGCAGAAACTGAAATAGAGAAACTAAAAACTATTGATAAGAAAATAGGTGTAGATGTTGGATTGAA
>NZ_JAGWCZ010000050.1:0-565 GCF_020657855.1 Clostridioides sp. ZZV14-6153
CAATTGTATGAAACCCAGTTAGCTATCCTAAATGAAATGGACAAATTCCTAGAAACACACAAACTACAAAAACTAACTCAAGAAGGAATAGACAATCTCAACAGACCTGTAACAAATAAAGGTATTGAATCAGTAATCAAAAACCTCCCACAAAGAAAAGCCTAAGACCAGTTGGCTGCACTGGTGAATTCTACCAAACATTCAAAGAAGACCTAATACCTATCCTTCTCAAACTCTTCCAAAAAATTGAAGAGGAGGGGAGGCTTCCTAACTCCTTCTACAAAGCAAACATTATCCTGATACCAAAACCTGACAAGGACAACACAAAGAAGGAGAACTACAGGCCGATATCACTGATGAACATAGATGCAAAAATCCTCAACAAAATTTTGGCAAACCGATTACAGCAATACATCAAAAAGATTATACACCACGATCAAGTGGGATTTATACCAGGGACACAGGGATGGTTCAACATCCGCAAGTAAATCAACGTGATACACACCAATAACAAAATGAAAACCAAAAACCACATGATCATCTCACTCGATGCAGAGAAAGCACT
>NZ_JAGWCZ010000051.1:0-467 GCF_020657855.1 Clostridioides sp. ZZV14-6153
ACTTTTGTGTAGAGCAACAAGTATGTGAAATAGTTTTAGGAGATATAAAAGGGATTGAGAAAAATACAAAAAAGAAGAAAAGATTAAATAGAATTAATAGACAAAAAATATCTCAAATGGAGTATGGTCGCATTAAAGACTATATTAAATATAAGGCTAAAGAGCAAGGTATTGAAGTTAAGCTAGTTAAAGAAAACTACACATCTCAAACTTGCCCAAAGTGTTCTAAAAAACACAAACCAACTGGTAGAACTTATAGTTGTACTTGTGGTTATAAAACTCATAGAGATATAGTTGGTGCATGGAATATTTTAAATAAAAAACATAAATATAATTTAGTTAATTTTAGTATAAACCATAAGCAACCTATTAATTTAAAAGTATCTACCATATAAGGTAGTAGTGGCGAAGACACCGTCCAAGTAGCTTGGCTTTGTAACCACCTATGATTCTATCGTTTAGATAGT
>NZ_JAGWCZ010000052.1:0-460 GCF_020657855.1 Clostridioides sp. ZZV14-6153
CCTACGGGGGGCTGCAGTGAGGAATATTGGTCAATGGGCGAGAGCCTGAACCAGCCAAGTAGCGTGAAGGATGACTGCCCTATGGGTTGTAAACTTCTTTTATAAAGGAATAAAGTCACGTATGGATACCCTTTTGTATGTACTTTATGAATAAGGATCGGCTAACTCCGTGCCAGCAGCCGCGGTAATACGGAGGATCCGAGCGTTATCCGGATTTATTGGGTTTAAAGGGAGCGTAGGTGGATTGTTAAGTCAGTTGTGAAAGTTTGCGGCTCAACCGTAAAATTGCAGTTGATACTGGATATCTTGAGTGCAGTTGAGGCAGGCGGAATTCGTGGTGTAGCGGTGAAATGCTTAGATATCACGAAGAACTCCGATTGCGAAGGCAGCTTACTGGACTGTAACTGACGCTGATGCTCGAAAGTGTGGGTATCAAACAGGATTAGATACCCTAGTAGTC
>NZ_JAGWCZ010000053.1:0-449 GCF_020657855.1 Clostridioides sp. ZZV14-6153
GTATTAGCTCATTTAGTCTTTGCAATAATCCTATGAAGTAGAGACTATTTGAATAGTAGGAAACTGAGGCACCTTGACCAATAGTAACTTTTGCCCAAGGTCACGTGGCTGGTAAGTGAGAGAAGCGGGATATGAACCCAAGAAACCTGGCCCCAGACTTGTGCTCTTAACCACCGTGCAAAAGTCATCCTGCAGCTAACTCCTTTTGTTGCATTTACATTTTACACAAAAACCCATACTCTTTTTTGTTTTATCTTCTTAATTTCGATGTTACTTTTATCAAAGTTTTACATCTACATATTTTTAAAGCCAGAAAGTTCTATAAAGTCTTATGAAAAATAGCAGCTCCCTCCCACTCTCATGCCTAAATTCCCAGAGGTAAAAATCTTCAAGGCATTCGCCTGTTTCTTTTGTTATTTACCTCAGCTATCTCTAAAGAACCAGGATAT
>NZ_JAGWCZ010000054.1:0-443 GCF_020657855.1 Clostridioides sp. ZZV14-6153
GAGTTTTGGCGAACCTAGGAAAAGAAGGATTTATCACTGGAGAGCCAAGTGATATAGTTTTTTGTATGTGGCGTAGGTGGGTTGTATTTTATTTTTTGTGGGGTGGGTATGAAAGTGGGAGAGGTTGGTTTAGGGGGTTAGAGTGGGGTTTAAGTGGGGGGGGTAGGTAAGAGCAAGAGTTTGTAATGACAATGTTATGGGGGGGGGGGGGGGGGGGGGGTGGGGGGGGGGGGGGGGGGGGGGGGGGGGGGGGGGGGGGGGGGGGGGGGGGGGGGGGGGGGGGGGGGGGGGGGGGGGGTGGGGGGGGGGGGGGGGGGGGGGGGGGGGGGGGGGTTTCTTGTGGGGGGGGGGGGGGGGGGGGGGGGGGGGGGGGGGGGGGGGCCGGTGGAGTATATAATGTTATGTTTTCTAGGGGGCGGGTGTGCACTTTTTGAGTGATTTAA
>NZ_JAGWCZ010000055.1:0-445 GCF_020657855.1 Clostridioides sp. ZZV14-6153
GGTCAAGTTGCAAAAAAGGCCTGTTCCCTAGATCGGCCCCTCCTTAAAAGGGAGAGGTGGTACTGCCTTCCCAGATGCTATCATCCTGGCTTGCTACACATTGGCTTCCTGAGGAAAAGAAGAATGAAAAGGACCCCTTTTCTAAAGTTAAAAAAAGGATAGGAACTGGGGTTGGCCCCATGGCCTAGGGGTTAAGTTCATCATGTTCTGCTTCAGCTGCCCATGTTCAGTTAGATGTGTTGTGGTGGCGTTCCACATGCAAAATGGAGGAAGATTTCCATGATTGTTAGCTCAGGGAAAATCTTCCTCAGCAAAAATAGATAAATAAATAAACAAACAAATAACCACCTATAAAAAGAAGTTAGACTTCTGGATTCATGAAACTTTAACACTTATTATGAGGTAAAATGGAGTTCAGATTTGCACAACATAGGTGAACCTGGAG
>NZ_JAGWCZ010000056.1:0-444 GCF_020657855.1 Clostridioides sp. ZZV14-6153
AAATAGAATAGCCGTGTGGGCCTACAGGAGAGAGTAGTTATTTGTCTGGTGTGCACACCCTCCCTTCTCCAGAGGTTGGGTTGGTTGTGCCCCCTGGTTCAGCAGACACTTGAAGAATTGACTAGGATGAGGTTATAGATGGGGACAGGAGGCATCCAAATGGTGGCATTAAATTTATAGCATCACCCGCAGAGTGTATGCTTTCTGATGGGCTGTGGGGAGCTGTCTAAGAGTTTTTAGCAGGAACTTAGAATTTTATAGGCTGCTCTAGCTACAGTGTGTGGAGAGTGGGAGGCTAGAAGCAAGGAAACCAGTTAGGAGGTTAGCTTTAACGGTTGATGAAAGTTTGAGCTAAGGCAGCAACAGTAGGGACTGGGAGTGGTGGTGGCCTTCTGATTGTAGTGTGGCCCAGCAACAGTGACGCCACTTCTGTCTGCCTGCCCC
>NZ_JAGWCZ010000057.1:0-443 GCF_020657855.1 Clostridioides sp. ZZV14-6153
CTATTGGCCACAACACTCAGGATTGTAGCCGAACCTGTGCCTTGTAATTACCATGACAAATGTCTTTTGCAACACTTACAAGGGTGAAGGTGGCTTTACTCTCTGTACCTTTTGCAGATGAGTGTTAGCTGATGGAAAATATTATGTCATAAACTATTTTAAAGTTTCCTCTTGGCTCTACTGGGGAAAAATAATGCCATGATCTTTTTGCAGCATCTGCTGTAGATGTGGGGAGGAAAACGGTAGTAAAAATGCCAAAAATTGCCACCTCAGCCTTAACAAATGCTACCATTCTTTCGTTTTTAACGTTATAAGTATATTTTTAGGTTATATTATTTTCTGCCTTTGGTTCTTACTTAGGGCCTGAGGATTAATACTGAAGGTGAGTTGAGCCTTAATTTATTTCTGTAGGTATATTCTTAAAAAGCTGTGCTGGGTACAAA
>NZ_JAGWCZ010000058.1:0-440 GCF_020657855.1 Clostridioides sp. ZZV14-6153
GTGCCAGGTGACACAGGGGGTTTGAGTTTGTCTGCCTCGTACTCCCATGCTCTTTTACGTGATTTATCAAGTCGTGACTATCTTGTTCCCTCTACTCTGAATCACTTCTAGTTTGAATAAAAAATTTCACTTTTAGTCCTCAAGTTAGGAGAGTTTTACTTTTTACTTTTCATGGTATGGCTTTCTTGCTTTGTCACTGGATGGAGGCTGAGTGGAGCCAGGGAGCATGACTTGGATAAAACACTACCTAATGCAAAGTGGGGACAGAAGGACCCATGAGTATGAGGGAATTTGGGGATGTCACTGATCAGGCCCTGGTAATAGAAAGTTTGCATTTTTTTCCACGCTAATCACTTGGGATCTCCAACTGCCAGCTGTCAGACTGTGGTGAAAGCTGACCTCTGACAGAGGATACAGGGATAAGCACCCTAATTGTTCAC
>NZ_JAGWCZ010000059.1:0-439 GCF_020657855.1 Clostridioides sp. ZZV14-6153
TTATTTTTAAACTTTCATATTTTCTTGAAAGTTTTCTTTGTTCTCTTTTTAATTTCTTCTCAACTTTCTTAACTGTAAAAGTTTTATTTATATTTTTAAACTTCTTTTTATCTGAACATATTGCAAAATCTTTAATTCCTAAGTCAATACCTATTCCTTCATTAGTACATTTAGATACTCGAATATCATTTTCCTCAACTAATATAGATACATAGTATCTACTAGATTTTTGACTTACTGTACCACTCTTAACTATTGAATTTATTGGTATATATCCGAATTCTTTTAATCTTACCCACCCAAGAGTAGGTATTTTAACTCTATGCCTTTCAATAGCCCAATCAGTCTTATTATTCTTAGGAAAATATGCTTTTACATCTTGATTTTTCTCTTTCTTGAACTTAGGAAAGCCTTTAGCACCTTTAAAAAAGTCTTTAAA
>NZ_JAGWCZ010000060.1:0-437 GCF_020657855.1 Clostridioides sp. ZZV14-6153
CCATATATGTGCTTAGGGGTCAGTTAATGTACAGGGAAGAGCATTTAAGATAATCCTCACTGTACCCTTCTGAGGGCTTAGTTATCCTTAGGTGACTATCCCACTCCATGCATATAACGGGCTTTTCAACTGGCTATGAGACAGTAAGCATGAGAACTTGCCCCAGTAAAGGGCGTACTGGGATGATGACTGGCTGAGCTCATCAGATCCTCTCTTGGATTTGATGGTGAGTGAGGGGGATTAGAGGCATGGAAAATAGAAAGAGACTAGGTATGCCAGTAACAGGTGCTTACTGGAGCAGCAGAAACAGGTCGAGTAAGTTGATAATGGTGATCATTACATCACCACGATACTTTAACATTAGAGGCAGGAGCAAAAGATAGTTTCTGTGGGGAAGTTTTATTAGAGGTATTGATAATCCATCTCTCTTGTAAGAC
>NZ_JAGWCZ010000061.1:0-429 GCF_020657855.1 Clostridioides sp. ZZV14-6153
TAAATACAGTGTATACCTGCTGTAAAGTAACTAGGATACCAAAAAATACAGAACAAATCTTTTTAAACTAACCACTTGACACTGCAGCAGGTCTGCCAGACAGAAAGGCAGCTCACTGCACTTTCAGCATATTCAGCTTGGCCTTTCTCAACTACGATTCTGGGAGAGAATAAGCCCCACCGCCCTCAGGCATCTATGGAGTGTAATGAATTAACTGCTCTTAGAATGGGAGCAGTTACATACCTTCCTTGAGAGAATTTTGAAAACAGCCCCTCAAATCATTTTCTATGTTGTTGTTCAAGTAAGGAAACTTGCTGAGAAAGGCTGGCAAAGGGTTAATATAGAAGAGAATTACGTTTTTTCAGGAGCCACCTAGGTATGTGAAGCATCTTCAATAAAGACCAGAGACAAGGTTAATGAGGTTTACAG
>NZ_JAGWCZ010000062.1:0-420 GCF_020657855.1 Clostridioides sp. ZZV14-6153
GTGCTTGGCCTGTGGTACAAGGTCAATATTTGTTGGTTGATGATAGCTGTAAATTTTTTTTAAAACTGTAACATAGTTCCTCATATGGGTGGATATTGCCTGTGTTTATTGCCAGAGAATAAATGAATAGGGTGTCAGGATAACTTTACTCAGGAAATGTAACTATTGCCAGGGTTTTTATTGATTTACCTATAAAATAAAGTCTTTTATGGGTTACTCTAAGAGGAAGTGGGAGATACAAAGGCCAGTTGGGTGCAGGTGGAATTTGAGCTTCTTTGAATCGACTGAAACTCTTTTAGTCTGTTGAAGAGTTCAGGGTGGCCTCTGGATTGAATTTAGCAGGGGCTGGCTGACTGACCAGTACTGCTTCAGTATTTGTACATATCGACACAACATGTATTGTGATATATAGAAATGAAA
>NZ_JAGWCZ010000063.1:0-418 GCF_020657855.1 Clostridioides sp. ZZV14-6153
GGTGTGTGAATACAAGAGAAGAGGAGAGGCTGGGGCAGCCCCAGTGACCCACATTCCCGCCTCAGTTATGAAAAGCATGGATGAGAAGCCCGTGAACAGAGCTGGGAAAAGGAGCAAATACAGAGAGAAGCAGGGCAGCTGTGAAGATGACCCGCAGCCCAGAGAAGGTGCTACCTTCCTTTGTTGTAGCTGCTGGGTTTGGTTCCTAAGAAGCCTGGTTTCACTCTTAACTTCCTGTCATCAGATGCTTGTGGGAATTTTTAAAATAACCCTACCCTTAGTTGAGCTGGTTTAATTATACCCTCAGTCCTTATAAGTCAGACGAACTTTAAAACCAAAACACAAAGAGAAGTTGCCCAGAGAGTCCTTGGATCTCTTTTCCTTTTTCATAACTGTTTGGAAATGGTCCTAACATCTC
>NZ_JAGWCZ010000064.1:0-418 GCF_020657855.1 Clostridioides sp. ZZV14-6153
CAAATGACTCCAAATCTCAATGTTTTTAAGAGCGAATTTTATTTCTCACTCATGTTGCATCCAGGCTGAAGCTGTATTTCAGACTAGAGGAAGACTCCAACTCTGCTCCGTATTTTTTCTTCTAAAACACAGGCTTATGATTTAAAGTTTTGATGTGGCAAGCATCATGTCTACTCACGCTTCATTGGCTGCAGCACATCATGTGTCGGAGTACAAGTCAGTAGGGTCAGGATATTCTCCTCCCACAGGGAAGAAGGGACTGAATATTTGAAGTCTATTGTAACCTGCCTTCTCAGTCATAAGTATTTCCTTTTCTCCTTTCACCCCTCAGAACACATCCACACCTTCCCCAAAGAAGAATTCCAAAAGCTTCATCCAATCTAACATCAAACTTTAGTTTTGGGGTCTCATGACATCC
>NZ_JAGWCZ010000065.1:0-417 GCF_020657855.1 Clostridioides sp. ZZV14-6153
CGCATGTACTTATTGGATTAAACCCTTAAAAGATGAGGGAAATTTTGGTAACATGAGCAAAGTGAGTCAAGCATGATATACTAAATTTTTCCTCCAAGAAACTTTACTGAAACTGTATCCAGAAAAATTCAAAATATTATGTTTATTCACAGTTTCTAACAAACCAGGTGTTTGTTCACATTTTGAAAAAGTGAATATAGATTTTTTTAAATGCCCTGTTTTGAAATATAATTTCTCTCTCTCTACCGTACATTTTAATGTTGTGTGTTTTCAGCTGTAATCTCGTTAAGTACAGACTATGAACTAAAGTTTATCATAGTGAGTTTTTACACTTAAATATGTTGCATTGAAATCCACAAAAATGTCATGATATTTTATTTATTGAGTAGAAGTGTTTTATTCCCAATTATATAATCT
>NZ_JAGWCZ010000066.1:0-415 GCF_020657855.1 Clostridioides sp. ZZV14-6153
GGTAGTGGAAGTGGGTAGACCTTAACGGATAATGCCGAAGGATAAGATATAGTCTGTGCTTGCATGAAAGTGTAAGAAGTTCATAAGAGAACTGCATAGGTAGTAGCGAACTTATGTGAACGACAACCTCAAAAATGATAAAAGTTAAGACTTACGGTTCTTACATATGTTATTTAAAAATAAATATAAAAAATCTTCAAAATACTTGTTTTAAGTAATTGCATATTTTAATATTATGATAGGTGATGAAAAATTGAAGTGACTCATGGTAGAGTATATGTATATTTAGTACAATACCATATAGATAATCAGAAAAAACAAGTAAAGTGAGGTGGTAGTAGTGGAAAAAGCTTATAAGTTTAGAATGTATCCAAATAAAAAACAGCAAGAGTTAATTAACAAAACTTTTGGATGT
>NZ_JAGWCZ010000067.1:0-414 GCF_020657855.1 Clostridioides sp. ZZV14-6153
GGAGACAGACATGGGGCAGGGAAGCGAACTTCTGGGCCAGGTATTTTCTCCTTCATGTTTGTTGTAGCAAATGGTGGGTCCTGCCCCATTTCTTCCAAGATCATGATTGTCTTTGTTAACGGGCTGCTGGGGCAATGCCCTTGCTTTTCCGAGCCCCTTTGTCTCACTGAGCTAACCCTGGCCGTGATGTCCAGTAGTCTCTCCCTGCCTCATGTACAAGTACTTGCGTACTTCTGGAAATGTTTGAGGTTTCTCTTTTCCATGTGGTTCATAGCTTACCTGTTCCTATTTAGAGCTGCTCTGACCTTGGGAGCTTCTGTGAAATCTCATCCATTATTCCCCATGTCTTGGCCCATTGGTAAATCCTTAATCCAGTCCCATCTACACAACATGCCACCCAGGGTTGATATAGAT
>NZ_JAGWCZ010000068.1:0-412 GCF_020657855.1 Clostridioides sp. ZZV14-6153
CACATCTGTTGTTAAAGCCACCCAGTCTATGTCATTTTGATGTGGCAGCCCAAGCTGACTAAGACACATTCCACTGCTCTCGAAGGGCCGATGGCAGTTGCTAAGCTCTGAAGCGTGAAGGAAGCAGCTCTCTCCAGAGGTCTAAGTTTGAAAGACCAGACTTGCCACTTAAAGACTGCAGTCCTCCTTCCGATACTATGTGACATGGGTCACAGGGAGTGGTATTAACTGATTTTAGTTATCCTCCCCAAAAGCGGTAAGATCAATATTAAGAATAGTAAAATTTCTGGGAGACAATTGGCAATACCTACCAAAATGTAAAACATGGATACCTTTGTCCCAGAAATTACATTTCAAAGAATTTATCCTGAAACACTCCATTCACCTAAGTGTGCAAAGATATATGCATAAG
>NZ_JAGWCZ010000069.1:0-411 GCF_020657855.1 Clostridioides sp. ZZV14-6153
ATTAAACCCCACTGATTTCCTAGGTTATGTAACAATTTCATCATGCCCCCACCGATCCATAAATACCAGGTTTATTTACAGGAGGCAACTAGACAAACTAGGCATATCTTGCTGTGTCAGATTGCGTTATTTAAAGAAGCCCTCACTGACATCTCCCAACCTACCTGCTCTTTTGCAATGTGACTATTTTACTGCTCTGTTAAGAGGTGGAGTCTATTTCCTCTCCCTTTGAGTCTGCATTGCCCTTGGGCAATACAATGGAACCAAAGAGACATTCTGGGACTTCAGAGTCTAAGTCCACCTGGGTTTGTTAGAACATTCTCTCAGGACTTTCCCTCTCGGACCCCAGGAGTCAAGCTGTGATAACCAAAGTCATATGAAGAGGCCCCAAATAGGTAGGTAGCCCAAGCT
>NZ_JAGWCZ010000070.1:0-410 GCF_020657855.1 Clostridioides sp. ZZV14-6153
GAATAATATATATTTTTAGCTATCATCCCATTCAAAAAGAGTTGAAGGATGAAGCTTTAACACTAAAGGATTAAATATCCACAGACTGCCTCATTCTCCTTCCATTTTGGAAGATTGAAATATTCATTTAATTCATTGAACAGTATTTAAGTGCTTACTGTGTGTCAAGCATTCTGCAGAAGGCTAAAGTTATAATTGTGAGCAAGATGGATGGAACGTCCAGTCCATCTGAGAAGCCAGAACATTAGACAAGCCACACAGTAAAGTGTAAGACGTGCTGCTGACAATGCCACTACGCACAGCTAGGAAGATCCAATTTTTAATGCCAAGTTGGCCTTCAGCCACACATCCTCTTCTCCACTTGTTAAAGAATATTTTAAAGATATCTCATTAGTCCATCCCTTTTATCT
>NZ_JAGWCZ010000071.1:0-410 GCF_020657855.1 Clostridioides sp. ZZV14-6153
GTTAATATATATCGCTAATATAGAAAACTCAACTTTTAGAACAAAAATTACTATTTGTATGGCAGATTAAGCTTCTCTAGTCTAGTTCCTTGTCTTTTTGATGCCCACATTCTTTTATCTCCAAGGTGACAATTTTCTGGATTATAATAGCCCTCCGGTTTTCTCAACTAGAAACAATCTCTTGTTGCGAATCACTCACTGATGCCGATAATTGTTAAGTAAAAATGCAATGGTTGTCTGTGTAGGTAGAGTGAAAAGTGGAAAAGTCAAATAGAGTGATGTAGAGTCAGAGAAAGCAATAGTCAGAGAAAGGAAGAGTGTTTGTGCACTTTGCCATTGTGAACTTAAAAATAAAATTGTTGCAATGAGCATCCAGGCAACAGACTGAAGGAATTCCCTTTCTTTGGTTC
>NZ_JAGWCZ010000072.1:0-408 GCF_020657855.1 Clostridioides sp. ZZV14-6153
GATTATATTGCTTTGGGTTGTCCTTTTGTTAGATACAATAATTTGTTCCGCTCCGCTTCGGTGTGAATTCCCAGTTTCTCACATAGTGCTCACTGGGTGCAGATAGAGTAAATCAATAATTTCTGTATTTAATTGAGACAAAGTCATGAACCTGGTTTTCCAAGTTAGAAGCTCTGTTTCCCTCATTACCATGAAGCAGTAATTTTGTTAGTGATTTATCTGTTTGGACTTCTTGAGTATGATTCTTTAATGTGCTTTATGCTCTTTCTCATTTTGTGTTCATCTTGATTTGCCCACAGAATAGGATAATAAATCATTCATGTTTGACAGCTCTACTCCTACTTCTCTATATTGAAAACAGAATCCTTCTTCACATATGTAGATTTCTTGTGCGTCTAGGAGTAAAGA
>NZ_JAGWCZ010000073.1:0-406 GCF_020657855.1 Clostridioides sp. ZZV14-6153
GTAGGTAGGTATATGTTTGTTTACCTGTGTATATTTGTATTTATTTGGGAGGTTTGTGTATAACATGAATAGAGTATGAATTCCTCAACTGTAAGGAGAGTGTTTCCTTTGTCTGACTATCCTTGCTCCGATCATACTCTACCTCTGAGTTGACACTCAGTGTATGCTGATCCTTTAAATAAACGATCTTGTTGAAGCCCTAGATGTTTATTCAGTTGTGACCTGCAATTTTCACATTGTGGGACATTATAGAGATGATCACAACCTGAAAAGTTCCAAGTATTGCTTGAATAGCAACATTCTATTCTCCAAAATATGTTTATTTCAATGTGTGAGAATCAAACACTTGTATCAAGAAAACTGTGTCACAGAAAAATGCTTCCTTAGACTAGTGATTCTCAAAGTG
>NZ_JAGWCZ010000074.1:0-405 GCF_020657855.1 Clostridioides sp. ZZV14-6153
TCTCTGGAGTCCCTGACGGCTGTCTGTGGAGACAGGCCAGGGCAACGTTGATGCCACAGCGCGTCTCAGACGCACCGCGTCTCAGCAGCAGTCACCGAGCCCTGGTAAAGCTGAGCAGCTCACCTGGTGGGCATGAAAGCTCCTAACAATGCATTGTGAGAAGCCGTACGTACACACAACGTGACCCCAATGCCCTGAGACACCAATCCGCATGGAGAGAAGAATGGCCTTCAGGGAGTGCCTAGGGCTTCCACGGTGGCCAGCTCTGGCTGCTGGGATTGTGAAAGGCCTCTTATAGTGAGCGAGGGTTTCTGTGCAAACTTCTGGTCAAATGCAGATGACACAACAAGCAGACCCACCACGTGTGTAGGGGTGCGGGCAACAGTCGTAGGGCCTGCCCTGCAG
>NZ_JAGWCZ010000075.1:0-404 GCF_020657855.1 Clostridioides sp. ZZV14-6153
AAAATATTTTCAAAGGAGTGTTTTATTTATGTCAGGTATTATATCTGTAATGACGCAAAGTTTAATTTTATCAATCATGGCACTGGGGGTTTATATAACTTACAAAATCTTAGATTTTCCCGATATGTCTGCTGATGGTAGCTACACAATGGGAGCTTCTATTGTAGCCTTTTCTCTTACTAATGGGATTTCTCCTGTAGTAGCAACTTTAATGGCTATTTTATGTGGTTGTATTGCTGGTCTTGTAACTGGTATACTTCACATTAAATTTAAAATATCTAACTTACTTTCTGGTATTTTAGTTATGGGAATGCTCTACTCTATCAACTTAAGAATAATGGGAAAATCAAATATCCCACTATTTAGTTTTAAACATTTATTCAATGGAGAAATATCTCCTATAG
>NZ_JAGWCZ010000076.1:0-399 GCF_020657855.1 Clostridioides sp. ZZV14-6153
ATTAACTCTTGCTGTTTTTTATTTGGATACATTCTAAACTTATAAGCTTTTTCCACTACTACCACCTCACTTTACTTATTTTTTATGATTATATTAATATTGGATATCTATATTTTACACACCTTACTATATGGTATTGTACTAAATATGCATATCCCATGAGTCACTTCCATTTTTCATCACCCATAATAACATTAACAAATGTAATTATTTAAAACAAGCATTTTGAAGGTTTTTATATTTATTTCTAAATAACATATGTAAGAACCATAAGTCTTAACTTTTATCATTTTTGAGGTTGTCGTTCACATAAGTTCGCTATTACCTATGCAGTTCTCTTATGAACTTCTTACACTTTCATGCAAGCACAGACTATATCTTATCCTTCGGCATTATCCG
>NZ_JAGWCZ010000077.1:0-395 GCF_020657855.1 Clostridioides sp. ZZV14-6153
TATCTTAGCTACTTTAATTCTTTGCTTATTCCAATTATTACTGAACTTCTTCATCTTTGATAATCTTCTTTGTTCCAATTTCAATCTATAGTTAGCTTTTCTTAACCATTTAGGATTGTTAAATATGCTTCCATTAGAACATATTGCAAAATCTTTTAAGCCTAAATCTATGCCAATATACTTATTAGATTCTTCTAATTGTTTTATGTCAACCTCACAACACATACTAACAAAATATTTACTTGTAGGTGTTTTTGATACAGTAGCATTTAATATTCTACCATTTATATTTTGAGTCACTTTAGCCTTAACCCATTTCAATTTTGGTAGCTTAATTAGATTATCCTTAATAGTTATATTATTATTTACACACTTACTTTCAAAACTTCTTTTAG
>NZ_JAGWCZ010000078.1:0-395 GCF_020657855.1 Clostridioides sp. ZZV14-6153
GCTCCAAGGGTGGGGCTCGAACCCACAGCCTACCGGTTAACAGCCGGTTGCTCCACCGTTGAGCTACCTTGGAACATTTACGTGGCTATGTCCTACTCTCCCAGGCAGTTTCCCACCAAGTACCATTAGCGCTAAAGAGCTTAACTTCTGTGTTCGGAATGGGAACAGGTGTATCCTCTTTGCTATTATAACCACATATTGCCTATTTATAAGACAAATATTATATTAACATCTTTATTTTTAAATGTCAATACTTTTAAAGTACTAAATAATAATAGTTTTTTATTAAATATCTTCCATTAATTGAAGTTAGTACTTTACATAGAGTTAACACTCTAAAAACTGCATATATATTTTAATTAATGAACATCAAATAAATATTGGTCAAGTCCTCG
>NZ_JAGWCZ010000079.1:0-395 GCF_020657855.1 Clostridioides sp. ZZV14-6153
CCCATCACCACCTCTGTGAACTGGCAGAAGGGCCCATTTACCCCAGGGATGACCTCTCTCAAGTTTTTGTGGATCCATAATTAAGATGGGTCTATGCAATTTGCTGGGCCAAATAAGTGATTGAGAGCTTGTGTTGAAATCAGCAGAACGCTAAGAAAAATGTTGACAGTCAAGGCAAACATCTTGGGAAATAGCTGACAATGTTATGGACCAATATACATCTCCATTTTGCTTTTCATCACCTGAGAAATATTCTGAACAGTGTTATGCAATAAACAGACCAACAATAGTACAAGTAGCCCCGTGGGGAAGGCAGTTCTGTCCAGCCTCCTCACTGGCTGGCGATCCAGTTCCCCTTCGCACCGAGAGTGCTGTTCTGACCCACAGCGCAGACA
>NZ_JAGWCZ010000080.1:0-392 GCF_020657855.1 Clostridioides sp. ZZV14-6153
ATTCAACACTTGCCGATGAACCGGAAGCAGGCATGAGGTTCATTGTCATGTCAAGTGGCAGAAGACTTCTACCCATTCTGCTTGTGGAGGGGATTAGCGGTGGAGCAAATGTGCAAGTACAGCATGCAGTTTTGCCAGATACACAATGACATTTCTCTTCACAACTCTCTTGGCTTTATACTCTTTAACTATCCTTGGTTGTCTCTTCATTTCCTTTTCTTTCTTTATTTCCTGTTTGAAGGTGTCTTTTTTTTTTACTTTTCCCTTGTCTAGTTCTTTTTGTGTATTGTTTTTGAATTGTAGTATACAAATTGGCATGTTAGTATCTTCTTGATTTTATGTTTTTTTTTTCTTGTTTAACTTAGTTTCACAATCTACACAGTCCCCTACCC
>NZ_JAGWCZ010000081.1:0-391 GCF_020657855.1 Clostridioides sp. ZZV14-6153
GGCATCGTGGTAAATTTTCAGAATGGGGGAAAATGTGACCTTGGAGTTAATTTAATTAATACCCTGTGTTTTCCTATTTCAGAGCCTTCAGTGGTACAAACAGAATAGTAATAGGAGTTGACGGAGTGGTTTCACAGCTTGGGGAGTGCTGTCCACCTCAGGAGGACACTCATACACACACTTGCACAATTGAGTCAAGTCCAGTGAAATGCGTCCCAGGGTCTGGTGACAGCAGCCACCCTATTGGTTTTGGTTTGCATTCGATCAGATGGACTAGCCCAGGGATCTATGGGTGCCATGAAACATTCAAATGCTTTCCAATAACCTACTCACTAACGGGCCTTTCTGGAGCTGGAAAAGTAGTCCTCAAAAAATATTGATAGATAAATAG
>NZ_JAGWCZ010000082.1:0-389 GCF_020657855.1 Clostridioides sp. ZZV14-6153
CACCAACTCAAAGTAAATTATAAGGCTCTTGAGAAATCACCCTTACTTCGGCATGCATCTCCAAAAACTAAGAACATTCTACCATAGAATCAAAATATCATTATCACAACTAAGAAAAGTACGATAATTGCCTAATATGATCAGGAAATTACTAATGTCATCCCTTGGTGAGTTTTTTAATATAATTTTTTTAAATCATAAAGTAGAAATGTGACTCAGTGGAAAATAGACAAAAGCATTAAAAATTAAAGATCACATGAAATTTCACTACGTACAGATGAACACTGTCAAACTGTTGATGTATTTCCTTCCAGCTTTTTTCGTATATGTTCAAATATACATATCTATTTTTTCAAAAAATTGAGATCATCCTGTACATAGTTTTATGT
>NZ_JAGWCZ010000083.1:0-320 GCF_020657855.1 Clostridioides sp. ZZV14-6153
TTACTGTTGGTCGTTTCTTCGTTTCTCATTCAGTTTGTTTATGTTTTTAGTAGGACTTACGACCTTCATATTTTTATAAGGTTCTGATTTTTGTTTTTTATTTTTGAATTTTTTTTTTTTTTTTTCTTAATATTTTTTATTTTTTTCTTTTTTTTTTTAATTAAATTTAATTCATTATTTTTATTTTTTATTTTTTTATAATATTTATGACAGTACCACAGTATATTTATCCTCTCTCCTGTTAATGGGAATTTGGATTGTTTCCTGTTTTTTTTTTTTTTTTTTTTGCTAACAAGAATAGCTGTCTCTTATAAACATTT
>NZ_JAGWCZ010000084.1:0-385 GCF_020657855.1 Clostridioides sp. ZZV14-6153
TATTTATATACATCACAATTTATATGAATGAGAAGTGATTAATTGAAAAGGAAAGTCTACATTCTCCTTTAGAAAACTAAATTTTTCCAGTTTTCCTCCCAGAACCTTGGGGCCATTAAGCCATACCTGACTTGCTTATTTTAATCTTATCTTTCTAGATTTTTGAACTTCCCTGTTCATTTCATCATATGTTTAAGCATACTAAATAGATCTGGTATACTAATTTGGTACACTGGCAGGCTAGTGCCTACTGAAGCAGTGGTACTCAAAGTGTGGCTCTCCAGACCAGCATGCAAATTCTTGGCCCCACCCCAGATCCACTGATCAAAAACCCTGACAGTGGGTCTCAAATGTAATCTGTTTTAAAAGGTCCCCTGGGTGACTT
>NZ_JAGWCZ010000085.1:0-385 GCF_020657855.1 Clostridioides sp. ZZV14-6153
TTTTAAAAGCCTTCTGTTATACTTTTATTTCTAAGACTTTTGCAGTTTAATTTTATATTAGTGACCATGTTGCTATCATTAAATTATCACTATTTCATGTCTTTATATGTTAACTGTGGATTTTCATTCAATTTTGTTATGTACAGTTGTCTTTTGAAACCACTATACTTAACCTAATTTCATTCTTTGGCATTTTGTTCCTTAAGTTCTTAATTTCCTTGATAAGTTCAGTTCCTATATTATGCACACATATATATTCATACACTTTTAGATAAATGCATGAGTAGAATCCTATGCACTTTGTAAATACTCCTTTTGTTTTAGTTCAGTATGTTTTTCTACCTTTTGTCCCTTTTTCTTCTTACTCAATAGTATCTCATGGACT
>NZ_JAGWCZ010000086.1:0-384 GCF_020657855.1 Clostridioides sp. ZZV14-6153
GTGAAGTAGGTGCCATTATTATCCCCAGTTTGCAAAAGAGGAAACTGGAAGAGAGGTTAAGTAATTTGCCAAGGTCCCAGTGTCAGTAAATGTAAGAGGTCGGATTCAAACCCAGGCAGTCGGATGCAGAGTCAGTGCTCTTTAACCATGAGCATATAAAGTCTACCTGGCCTGGTAGATCTAGCATTCAATGGTGACTACCACCCTTGTCCTCTCAGTCCTCCCTAAGATGGGGCAATCTTACCCCTCCCTCAACCGCCAGGTTCAAATGTCAATTTTTCTAAGAAACTTGATGAACTCACCCAGGCACATAGCCTCTTCCTCCTTCCTCCTTCTCCCCCACCCCATCCCTTCATTACAGTGCTTTTCACCAGGTGCTATAAC
>NZ_JAGWCZ010000087.1:0-381 GCF_020657855.1 Clostridioides sp. ZZV14-6153
GTTTAATTTATGAAGCAGATATCAAGAAGAAACAGAAATTCCAAACATGACAGAAAAAGAAAAAGAACAGAGAGAATAAGGGAACACGATTGAGGAGGTCGGCTTGTGCTTCTCTGGAGGCTGGAACAGAGGCACAGAGAGGCAAGCCCAGACATGGACAGCAGTGGGCATAGGCGGGGGATGCTCCTGATACGTTTAGAAGGCGAGCTTAACTTCAGAAGACTGGTTAGGCCAGGAAACGGTGGTAGGTAAATTCAGGAAGAAAAATAGAAAACAGCTAATGAAGAACTTGAAGTCTCAGGATAAGTAGTTTCAATTTCTATTCCAAAGGCAGGGGGAAGACACGGGGGGGAGAAGAAAAGTATCTATGCATAACGCAGC
>NZ_JAGWCZ010000088.1:0-380 GCF_020657855.1 Clostridioides sp. ZZV14-6153
GGAACTGCCTCCTCCAGACATTCTCCACTCACTGCAGCCCCTGAATGACTGTTAACTCCCTCTGGTGTCTAAGGGTCACTCCCTACAGATTCCAAGGCAGGAGCATCTGATTGTTACATCCAGGCCCTATGTTGAGCTCAAGCTGGTGAAGGCAGGAAGAAAGAAATGTCTGCCCTTTGGGCCTCCACAGTGTCTTCCAAGACTCTCAAGAAGGGAATTCCCTTCAACAGGAAGGTTTTAGAACCTAGTGCCTGAATACGAAAGAAAACAAATGGGCAAGTGTCACTATGTTATCTCATTGTAATTTGTGAAATTAATGAATGTGTATTAAAATATCTCATACATACTAAGATACTCTGAAAATGCCAGGAATTATTGAG
>NZ_JAGWCZ010000089.1:0-348 GCF_020657855.1 Clostridioides sp. ZZV14-6153
GTCGAGGACTTGACCAATATTTATTTGATGTTCATTAATTAAAATATATATGTAGTTTTTAGAGTGTTAACTCTAAAAAAGTATGAAAAAAGTATTGACAAAAATAACAAAAAATGTTAATATTATACTTGTCCTAGCAACAAGAAAGAAATGTGGTTATAATAGCAGAGAAGATACACCTGTTCCCATTCCGAACACAGAAGTTAAGTTCTCTAGCGCTGATGGTACTTGGTGGGAAACTGCCTGGGAGAGTAGGACATAGCCACGTTAGATGTTCCAAGGTAGCTCAACGGTGGAGCAACCGGCTGTTAACCGGTAGGCTGTGGGTTCGAGCCCCACCCTTGGAGC
>NZ_JAGWCZ010000090.1:0-343 GCF_020657855.1 Clostridioides sp. ZZV14-6153
AGTTTAAAAATAAGAAATAAAATAGAAGAAGGGAGAGCTACTCGTCAAAATATCCAAAAGCAAGTAGTTAAAGTACAAAAACTTCATCAAAGATTGACTAATATAAGAACTGATTATATTAATAAAACTGTATCTTCGATTATAAAGCAAAAACCAAGCTATATAACTATTGAAGATTTAGCAGTTTCTAATTTGATGAAAAATAAGCATTTATCAAAGGCTATAGCAAGTCAGAAATTCTTTGAGTTCAAAACTAAACTAATGTCTAAGTGTAAGCAAAATAATATAGAACTTAGAATTGTTGATAGATTTTATCCATCATCAAAGACTTGTAGCCAGTGTG
>NZ_JAGWCZ010000091.1:0-332 GCF_020657855.1 Clostridioides sp. ZZV14-6153
GGATTCGAACCCACGGCCCCTTTCGAAGTCACTGGTTTTCAAGACCAGCTCCTTAAACCACTCGGACACCTCTCCATATTTTACTTCCAATGATTCATCCGAGGATCGAACTCGGGACACCCTGATTAAGAGTCAGGTGCTCTGCCAGCTGAGCTAATGAACCCTACTTTAATATTTAATGGCTGGGGATGCAGGACTTGAACCTACGCATACATGAGTCAAAGTCATGTGCCTTACCGACTTGGCTAATCCCCAATATATGTGGTGAGCGCACAGGGATTCGAACCCCGGACACACGCCTTAGAAGGGCGTTGCTCTATCCAGCTGAGCTA
>NZ_JAGWCZ010000092.1:0-320 GCF_020657855.1 Clostridioides sp. ZZV14-6153
CACGTCGCCAACAAACAAACTTCACATGTGTTCAGTTTATTCTGTTGCTTAAAGTGCTAATGCACATAGCTTGTCTAAAGATAAGCTAAAAGTGCATGTAAGAGGCTACTAGATAAATCGAAGATTTAAGTAATATACTCTTAATGGTGGAGATGAGGAGAGTCGAACTCCTGACCCCTTGCTTGCAAGGCAAGTGCTCTCCCAACTGAGCTACACCCCCAAATATGAAGTTCATAAAGAACTCTCAAAATTAAACAGTAGGCAATTCTCCTTAGAAAGGAGGTGATCCAGCCGCACCTTCCGATACGGCTACCTTGTTA
>NZ_JAGWCZ010000093.1:0-298 GCF_020657855.1 Clostridioides sp. ZZV14-6153
AATACAAATAATATCCGTTTCGCCATACTATTTCAGCAGTCTTTATATTTTCAATATTAAAATCTAACTCTAAATATATACCTTTTGACATTGATAACTTTAAGTTAGCTTTAGCATTGATATTTATTGCACTAGCCTTGAATGGTATTATATAAAATTTCTTGGTTTTATATGGATACTTTGCCTTGGTATTATCTTTCTTTCTTAACTCTGAAATAGTCTTTCTATTAGCATCAAATTTATCTGATATTGCTTGTATAGTTTGACTATGTAGATTGTATTTACCTTTGATTATCTT
>NZ_JAGWCZ010000094.1:0-284 GCF_020657855.1 Clostridioides sp. ZZV14-6153
TGATTCTATCGTTTAGATAGTATTAAGTCGTTAGCCACCAAGAATCCCCTTGCTTTAGCTATGGGGAGTGTGTCAATCTGTAAAAACATGTATAGATGATAACTATCTTCATGTAAAAAAAGAGGATAGAAGTGAATTACTTTTGATTAAAAAATAGCTACGCACACTCGTGACTTTAGCCATGAGTTAGTAGCTAAAATAGTCAGTATATAGGGAAACTTATATGTAGAGATAGGATAGAACCTATCCAATACTACTTGAATTGCTGGAAACCCCTAAAGCTA
>NZ_JAGWCZ010000095.1:0-279 GCF_020657855.1 Clostridioides sp. ZZV14-6153
TTTTCAATATCTTCATCCTCTCTAATCTTTTTCTTGTATTTTCTTAATCTATTATTCCTTTAGAATTGGCATATTGTCTAAGAAATTCAACTTGATTTTTTAAATTATCTTTTTGATTAGAGCTTGAAACCCTTGTATAAATAACTATTTTTCTATTATCTGTTTCTTTATGTATTCCTGTATATTCTAGATATTGTTCATAAGTGTAATACCTTCTATTCGTAGGCGTTCTAAATGCCTTTAATTTACCATCATTATCCCATCTTTGCAGAGTTATAA
>NZ_JAGWCZ010000096.1:0-271 GCF_020657855.1 Clostridioides sp. ZZV14-6153
TAAGTGTAAGCAAAATAATATAGAACTTAGAATTGTTGATAGATTTTATCCATCATCAAAGACTTGTAGCCAGTGTGGAGAGGTTAATAAGAATTTAAAACTTAAAGATAGAGTTTATAAATGTAGTTGTGGTTTATCTATTGATAGAGATTTAAATGCAAGTATTAATCTTAAAAATGCTAAAAAATATAAGGTAGCTTAAATACAAAGTAATTTTCCCACACGCGGCTCAAAAGCACTTATATATGTACGGAGGGCTAACTTCGGAATT
>NZ_JAGWCZ010000097.1:0-270 GCF_020657855.1 Clostridioides sp. ZZV14-6153
TAGAGAATCAACAAGTTAGGAGTAAGAAAAAATGATAAAAACTCATAGAGTAAAATTAAACCTAACTAGAACACAATTTGAATTAGTAAGGGAAAAACAAATAGAGAGTGCTAATTGTTGGAATCATATAGTTAGCTTATCCAAAGAATACTATTTTGAACATAAACAATGGATAAAAAAGAATGATATACAAAAGATAATCAAAGGTAAATACAATATACATAGTCAAACTATACAAGCAATATCAGATAAATTTGATGCTAATAGAAA
>NZ_JAGWCZ010000098.1:0-269 GCF_020657855.1 Clostridioides sp. ZZV14-6153
AACTTTGGAAATCCTTGATTATTACCCTTTTTAAATTCTCTAAAGAAGTTTTTATATGCACTATCTAAATCATCAATAGTAGCTTGTAAGCTGGTTGAATCAACTTCTTTAAGCCATTCATATTCTTTTTTAAATGATGGAAGTTTTTTAATTAAATCATACTTTGAATGTGATTTACCTTCTTTTTCATAGCTTTCTTTTTGAAGTGCTAACATATGATTATACACAAATCTTGAACATCCAAAAGATTTTTCTATTATTTCTTTTTG
>NZ_JAGWCZ010000099.1:0-267 GCF_020657855.1 Clostridioides sp. ZZV14-6153
GAATTGGCAGACGCACTAGACTTAGGATCTAGCGCCATTGGCGTGGGGGTTCGACTCCCTTCATCCGCACCATTTTTATTTAATTTAATAAACGAGCGGGAATAGTTCAGTGGTAGAGCGCAACCTTGCCAAGGTTGAAGTCGCGAGTTCGAATCTCGTTTCCCGCTCCAAATTTATGTTTATAGTGCAATGTGGGTGCATAGCTCAGCTGGATAGAGCAACGCCCTTCTAAGGCGTGTGTCCGGGGTTCGAATCCCTGTGCGCTCA
>NZ_JAGWCZ010000100.1:0-257 GCF_020657855.1 Clostridioides sp. ZZV14-6153
AGGCGAAAGGATTTTCTACAAAAACTATCTACTAAATTAATACAAGAAAATGATATTATTTGCATAGAAGATTTACAAGTAAAGAATATGACTAGAAATCGTAAATTATCTCGTTCTATTTCTGATGTGTCATGGTCAGAATTTGTTCGTCAATTAGAATACAAGGCTAATTGGTATGGTAGACAAATTGTAAAGGTAGGTAAATTCTTTGCAAGTTCACAAATATGCAATAAATGTGGGTACAAAAATGAGGAAAT
>NZ_JAGWCZ010000101.1:0-257 GCF_020657855.1 Clostridioides sp. ZZV14-6153
AATAGTTAAAAGTGGTACAGTAAGTCAAAAATCTAATAGATACTATGTATCTATATTAGTTGAGGAAGATGATATTCGAGTATCTAAATGTACTAATGAAGGAATAGGTATTGACTTAGGAATTAAAGATTTTTTAATATGTTCAGATAAAAAGAAGTTTAAAAATATAAATAAAACTTCTACAGTTAAGAAAGTTGAGAAGAAATTAAAAAGAGAACAAAGAAAACTTTCAAGAAAATATGAAAGTTTAAAAATAA
>NZ_JAGWCZ010000102.1:0-272 GCF_020657855.1 Clostridioides sp. ZZV14-6153
TGGTGACTCGTAGGGGAATTGAACCCCTGTTACCGCCGTGAAAGGGCGGTGTCTTAACCTCTTGACCAACGAGCCATTTTAATGGTTGCGGAGGCAGGACTCGAACCTACGACCTTCGGGTTATGAGCCCGACGAGCTGCCAACTGCTCCACTCCGCGATATTGTTTGTTTTATAAGTGCCGAAGACCGGAATCGAACCGGTACGAGAGGTAAGTCCCGCAGGATTTTAAGTCCTGTGCGTCTGCCAGTTCCGCCACTTCGGCTTTTTTTGG
>NZ_JAGWCZ010000103.1:0-230 GCF_020657855.1 Clostridioides sp. ZZV14-6153
CTCCAAGGGTGGGGCTCGAACCCACAGCCTACCGGTTAACAGCCGGTTGCTCCACCGTTGAGCTACCTTGGAATATTTTGGAGGCGACACCCAGATTCGAACTGGGGATCAAGGAGTTGCAGTCCACTGCCTTACCACTTGGCTATGTCGCCGCCTTTTTGGTGATCTATCCGCGACTCGAACGCGGGACACCCTGATTAAAAGTCAGGTGCTCTACCGACTGAGCTAAT
>NZ_JAGWCZ010000104.1:0-226 GCF_020657855.1 Clostridioides sp. ZZV14-6153
AAATATGCTTTTACATCTTGATTTTTCTCTTTCTTGAACTTAGGAAAGCCTTTAGCACCTTTAAAAAAGTCTTTAAAGGCTTTATCTCCATTCATAATAGCTTGTTTAGTAGCTTTAGAGGATACATCTTTAATCCATTTCATATCTTTATTATTAGGTACATACTCGTTATTTATCCATTTAGAAAAGTCCATACCACTCACAAATTTTCCTTCTTTTTCATAAA
>NZ_JAGWCZ010000105.1:0-224 GCF_020657855.1 Clostridioides sp. ZZV14-6153
CTTGTAGTGTACTTCCCTCAAGAGGAATAGTCGTTGAAGTTTCTCCTATTCGGAGCTTACCTGCTGATTGCCCATTTTAAAGTACTTAGGGTTTAACCTTATACCATCTAACCAATTTTTTCTACTTTCGTAACTTTCACACTTAGGTTTATTTCATCCTTATGTTTTAGTTTGGTTAGCTTTAGGGGTTTCCAGCAATTCAAGTAGTATTGGATAGGTTCTAT
>NZ_JAGWCZ010000106.1:0-218 GCF_020657855.1 Clostridioides sp. ZZV14-6153
TTTAAAGACTTTTTTAAAGGTGCTAAAGGCTTTCCTAAGTTCAAGAAAGAGAAAAATCAAGATGTAAAAGCATATTTCCCTAAGAATAATAAGACTGATTGGACTATTGAAAGGCATAGGGTCAAAATACCTACTCTTGGGTGGGTAAGACTAAAAGAATTTGGATATATACCAACAAATTCAATAGTTAAAAGTGGTACAGTAAGTCAAAAATCTAA
>NZ_JAGWCZ010000107.1:0-217 GCF_020657855.1 Clostridioides sp. ZZV14-6153
GCTATCAACTTCGATAATTTTAAAAAGTTATCAACTTTATATATTACAAATTAGATGTCATATCACTAAATATATATGCAGTTTTCAAAGTGCTAACGCACATCGCCAACGAATAAATTCCGTTGCTTAAAGTGCTAACGCACGTCGCCAACAAACAAACTTCACATGTGTTCAGTTTATTCTGTTGCTTAAAGTGCTAATGCACATAGCTTGTCTA
>NZ_JAGWCZ010000108.1:0-212 GCF_020657855.1 Clostridioides sp. ZZV14-6153
AATACAAATAATATCCGTTTCGCCATACTATTTCAGCAGTCTTTATATTTTCAATATTAAAATCTAACTCTAAATATCTACCTTTTGACATTGATAACTTTAAGTTACCTTTAGCATTGATATTTATTGCACTAACTTTGAATGGTATTATATAAAATTTCTTGGTTTTATATGGATACTTTGCCTTGGTATTACCTTTCTTTCTTAACTCT
>NZ_JAGWCZ010000109.1:0-206 GCF_020657855.1 Clostridioides sp. ZZV14-6153
TGTAAGCAAAATAATATAGAACTTAGAATTGTTGATAGATTTTATCCATCATCAAAGACTTGTAGCCAGTGTGAAGATATTAATAAGAATTTAAAACTTAAAGATAGAGTTTATAAATATAGTTGTGGTTTATCTATTGATAGAGATTTAAATGCAAGTATTAATCTTAAAAATGCTAAAAAATATAAGATAGCTTAAATACAAAG
>NZ_JAGWCZ010000110.1:0-206 GCF_020657855.1 Clostridioides sp. ZZV14-6153
TGTAAGCAAAATAATATAGAACTTAGAATTGTTGATAGATTTTATCCATCATCAAAGACTTGTAGCCAGTGTGAAGAGATTAATAAGAATTTAAAACTTAAAGATAGAGTTTATAAATGTAGTTGTGGATTATCTATTGATAGAGATTTAAATGCAAGTATTAATCTTAAAAATGCTAAAAAATATAAGATAGCTTAAATACAAAG
>NZ_JAGWCZ010000111.1:0-205 GCF_020657855.1 Clostridioides sp. ZZV14-6153
TCATTTATCTTTTTTCTAAGACAAGTATTATAATAACATCTTTGTCTTATTATGTCAATACTTTTTTCATTCGATTTTTAGCTTATAAAACTCTTAAAAATCTCTAATTATTGACAAATTTAAATACATAGAGTTAACACTCTAAAAACTACATATATATTTTAATTAATGAACATCAAATAAATATTGGTCAAGTCCTCGACCT
>NZ_JAGWCZ010000112.1:0-204 GCF_020657855.1 Clostridioides sp. ZZV14-6153
GGAAGTTTTTTAATTAAATCATACTTTGAATGTGATTTACCTTCCTTTTCGTATCTTTCTTTTTGAAGTGCTAACATGTGATTATACACAAATCTTGAACATCCAAAAGATTTTTCTATTATTTCTCTTTGAGTTTGATTTGGATATATTCTAAACTTAAAAGCTTTCATCTGTATCATTTCTTCACCTCCTTTTAATTTATAT
>NZ_JAGWCZ010000113.1:0-202 GCF_020657855.1 Clostridioides sp. ZZV14-6153
GTTATTTCTTTATCTCCTGCTGTTGCTCCAGCTACTGAACCTGATTCTACTGTTACTGTAGCATATTCTACTTTATACGTTTTTCCATTTTCTAATCCTGTTATTGATGTTCCTGTTAATGCTGCTTTATCTGCTTCTTCTCCTAATGTTCCATCTGCTTTAGTATATTTTACATTTCCATCCATTGTTACTTTATAGATTT
>NZ_JAGWCZ010000114.1:0-201 GCF_020657855.1 Clostridioides sp. ZZV14-6153
TCATTTATCTTTTTTCTAAGACAAGTATTATAATAACATCTTTGTCTTATTATGTCAATACTTTTTTCATTCGATTTATAGCTCACAAAACTCATAAAAATCTCTAATTATTGACAAATTTAAATACATAGAGTTAACACTCTAAAAACTGCATATATATTTTAATTAATGAACATCAAATAAATATTGGTCAAGTCCTCG